>DASYCK010000138.1:0-7175 GCA_036500205.1 Polyangia bacterium
CACGTTCCAGAAGCCGTTCGCCATCACCCAGGCCGACGTCGACGCCAAGGCCGAGATCAAGGTCGATCTGGTGTTCAACCCCGACAGCTTCGGGCAGGCTTACCAGACGGATCCGAACGCTCAGCCCTGCCCGGCCAGCCAGTACGCGTCGATCTGCGATCCCACGAACAACGTCCTCATCGACATGCCCTACGTGCGCATGAACCCCGTTCCCCGCAAGTCAGGCGAGACGACCCACAAGGAGACGTACCTGATGGACTACGAGGACGGGGCCAAGCTGCGCATCGAGCTGTACTACATCGACACCGATCCCGAGGCAGGCGTGCAGGGCGTCGACGCGGCCGTCGTGTACGACGCAACCGCGACGATGCCCCACAACAACGTCATAGCCAGCAACTACGTGTCGCAGACCGGCAGCGTGCAAACGAACGATGCGTCCGTCACCTTGATGGACTACCAGCACACGCCGAATCTGCAGATGCTGCGCCGGCAGGACGGCACCGCCACGATTCACTGCCTGTATGCCGGCTCGCTGTGTCCGTCGGTGGGCGGCACCGCCACCCGCGCCTATACCTACGTGGGCGACACGGTGGTCTCGGTCGACTGACCGTCACCTAATAGGGAACGTAGGCGGGGCGGGCGTGCTCGGCGAAGGCGCGCACGCTGGGGCGGCGCCATTGCGTGGTCGCGAACGCGATCAGCTTGGGCGGCACCTCGTGGCCGTTCGCGATCAGCCGCTTCAGCATCATCGCCAGGTCCACGTCGGCGATGGTGAAGGTCTCGAACAGAGAGGTCTGCCCCTCGGGGAGAAACGCCGAGGCGGCCGCGATCAGCTTCCGCGCCGCCGCCACGCCCGCCTCCGACAGCGGCGTGCGGGTCGGCTCGTAGAAGACGGTGCTGGTGGGGCGCTCCTCGCGCAGCGCCATCAGGTCGCTGCGGATCCAGGCCATGATCTGGCGGGCGCGGGCCCGGTGCTTGGCTCCCGCAGGGAACAGGGACACGTACGCGGGCGGCGCGAACGCCTCCTCCAGGTACTCGACGATGGCGCTCGACTCCGACAGGCGAAACTCGCCGTGCTCGAGCACGGGGACCCGCCCCGTCACCGACCGCGCTTGAAAGGCCGGCTCGGCCTGCGCGTGCTCATGCAGGTTCACCTCGCGAGTCGTGAACGTCAGCCCCTTCTCGGTGAGCGCGACGAACGCCGCGAGCGCGTAGGGGCTGGACCAGAAGCCATCGACATAAAGGGTGAGCGGTTCCATGACAGGTAGATTAGCTTCCCGTCATCACGCCGTCGTCACCGCCGCATACGATTTTCCTGGTGTCGCCCGCCAATCTGGCGGGCAAGCGCGCTGGTCTGATCTTGAATCCGCGCGCCCAGTTTCCGTTGGCGCAGGCTCTTCACGCGCCGAGCGGGGCCGAGCTCGGCGCCGTGTTCAGCTTCGTCAGCGGGCTCTACTTTCGCGGCAAGGCCACCTACGCCACCGCCTTCGCGCGCCCTCCCGAGGAGGGACAGGAGGGGGCGCTCGTCATCAGCGCGGGCGACGGGCTGCGTCCGCTGCGCGAGCCGGTGACGGCGCCGCGCCTCCGCCTCTGGGCCGACGTCGAGATCGACGAGGGCAACGACGAATTCACGCGCCCGCTGGAGCAGGACGCCGCGGCGCTCGAGCGCGCTTACGGCGCCACCACCCGCTTCGTGCTGCTCGGCAGCGTCGCCACCGACAAGTACGTTCAGCCACTGGCGCGCGTCTTCGGTGACCATCTCCTCTTCCCGTCCGACTTCGTCGGCAGGGGCGACATGAGCCGCGGTGCCCTGATGCTGACGGCAGCGCGCACGGGCGTCGAGCTTGCCTACGAGCCGGTGGAGAGTGCGGCGCGCCGGGGCCGGCGCGCCACCAGCGCGCGCCGCTGACCGGTCCTCAGAACTTGACCTGGATCTCGTAGCGGCGGTTCTTCGCCTTCTTGGCCGGCGTATCGTCCGGGGTCACCAGCGGCCTGTCGGCGGCCATGCCCACCGCCATGATCTCCTTGGGGTCGACCCCGCGCGACACCATCTCGCGCGCGATGGTCGAGGCGCGCCGCTCGGACAGCTCGCGGTTCAACGCCGGCGTGCCGCTCGAATCGGTGTGACCCGACACCTCGAACTTGAAGGTGGTGACGCCGCCGATGCTCAGCTTCTTCTTCATCTGGATCAGCGTGTTGGCCAGGTTCTTCAGCTTCTTGTCGCAGCCGGGCATCAACACGTCGCTGTCGGTCTTGAACGTGCACTGATCCTTGCGTCCCTCCGCCAGCAGCTTGGCGTTCACCTCCTTGACCGCCTTGTCGCGGGCCGCGCCGCCGGCGGCGCCGCCCGCCTTCTTGGCGAGATCGCCGAGATCGAGAGCGCGCGCGGTGCCGGCGCCCAGGCCGGTCACGAGAAGAAGCGCCAGTCCAACCAACCAACGGGGGGTCGTCGATGTCATGGGGCGAGGTTAACTCCAGAAATCGACGGGCGACACCGATGAGCTGAAACCATGCGTCCCCTCAAGACGGTCCTGCTGGCCTGCTGCTTGGTCGGCCTCGGCGCGGGCTGCGGCGTCGAGAAGCTCAACGGTCCGGATGGGGCCATGGGCCTCGGCGGCGATTCGTCTGGCTCCGGGGACACGGGAATCGCGGGCCAAGGCGGCCGTGCTTCCGTCGGGGGAAGCGGCGGCGTGGGCGGAATCGTCGGCGCCAGGGGCGGGGGCGACGCTGGCGGAGCCGGTTCGACCTCATCGGGTGGCGCGTCGGCGGTGGGCGGAATGACCGAAGCGCCGGGCGGCGCCGGGGGCGCGGGAAGCGTGCGCGGGACCGGCGCCACGACGGGAGCTGCCGGAGGCGTCGGTTCGGGAGGTATTCCTTCGACGGGCGGCGCGAGCAATGCCGGCGGGAGCACCGAATACGGCGGAAGCACAGGCTCGGGAGGCACCACGTCGACGGGGGGCTCGAGCAGCACTGGCGGCGGCGCAGGCACTGGCGGTGTGACGGCGACGGGTGGCGTCGTTGCCACCGGCGGCAACGTGGATGGCGGTGGCACATCGGGGGCTGGAGCGACCAGCAGCGGCGGTGCGACAGCCACGGGCGGCGCCACCAGTTCCGGCGGCGGCGTGAGCACAGGGGGACTCCTGGGCTCCGGTGGTGTCGTGAACGGCAGTGGTGGCGCGACGAGCACGGGCGGCGCGACGAGCACGGGCGGCGACCCCGGCACGGGCGGCGCCCCGGTCGGCGCGGGCACCTGCGACTCTCCCATCACGATTCCCACGGACGTCGGCCATACGGACATCACCGTCGACACGGCCACCGGGCGCACGCACGATTTCACTCTGCCGTGCGCCGCCAACAGCACCACCGTCGTGCTCTCGTTCATCCTCACGGAACCGCAGCTGGTTTACGCGGACACGTTCGGCGCCGGCTGGAACACCGTCCTCTTCCTGGCTGACGCCTGCGACACCTCGCCCGCGTCCCCGGGCCCCACGGGGACCACCTTCTGCAGCGACGACGCGTGTGGAACGAACCAATCTCAGGTGGTCGCCGTGCTGGGATACGGCCAGCACTACCTGATCGTCAGCGGCGCCGGCGCCGCCAGCGGAGTCGTCACCGTGCATTTCCAGCACGCCGTGATCGGCAACGGTCCCCTGGCGCTGGTCCCCGCCGGCTCGGGTTCGCTCTCCGGCACCACGAATGGGGTCGGCGCCTCGAACATGTGCCAGGCGTCTGCGCCCGAGAACAGCTACTGGTGGCTCACCTGCCCCAGCTATGCGGGCGGATCCTTCGTGGCTTCGACCTGTCACGGGGCGACCTTCGACACCGTGCTGTCGCTGGCCGTGCCCCGCACGGATACGGTGATTTGCGCTGACGACGATCCGAGCTGTGGCGTCCAGTCGACGGTGAATGCCACCTTGTCCGCGGGCGCGGGCATCCACGTCCTGACGGTGGATGGCAACGCGGGCAGCAACTTCGGCCCTTACACCCTGACGTACACCCGCCCGTGATTCCGCCGCGCGTTCGACCGCGCACCGTCGGGACGCCGCGCATCGACCATGCACGCGCCGGACGACGTTTCTCGACGGAGATCGGCTCAGGCCGCTTTTCGTTTCGTGGCGCCCCTTAACCTTTTTGTGCGGAGTGCCGAAAGAGAACCCGTTGAGGAGTCTGACCTAGATGCGCGTTCGGTGTTCGGTCGGATCCTTTCCCAACCAGGACGTATCCCGTACGTCCTGAACCTTGTCTTTGACGCCTGACGGAGGGATTCAATGTTCGCAAAACGAAGGGTACTTGGGCATCTAGCGCTCGGACTGCTGATATTCGGGGCCCAGGCCTGCGACCAGTCCAAATCGGAGACGGCCGGCGGCGGCGTCCCCCCTGGCGAGGAAGGGTTCGAGCAGACCAGCTTCGCGCTCATCAGCGCGGGCTGCGTCGTGAACAGCACCACCCAGGTGGTTGCGTTCACCGTGGGCGCCAACGAGTCCCTCTATATGTTCAAGCGGACCGCCGACGGGCAGGTGGTCGCGAACGCCAATCTGAGCACCAATTCCAGCGCCGAGTGCGCCTTCCCCCCTTCTTACCGGGTCACCGTCGCCAACGTGGCGTCGACCAACACGCACAAGGTCCTGTTCGACTTCATCGGCGGGACGTTCGGCATGGCGACCGCGGCGTCGACCGGTACCGGCACCAACCCGGGTCCCAACCTGGTCGTCACGCTGACCGGCACGGGCAACACCGTCAAGATTCGTGGCACCTCGAGCTGGGAGGTCTACACGTTCGGGACTGTCAGCACCACCTCGTACGGCTCGTTCAACGTCGGCACCGCCACGGCCGCGCCGGCCACGGCGCGCACGTTCCCCGATCTGTCGATGACGGGCGTGCAGAACCTCGTCGTCGCCACGGGCGCCGGCAATGACGTGATCACGGCCCAGGGCGGCGCCCCCGTCGGTGCCAGCTCGCTGGCGCTCGACGGCACGATCGGCATCGACGTGTACGGCGGCGACGGAAACGACACCATCACCAGCGGCGCGCTCAGCAGCGGCGGCGCCCAGAACCACCTGTACGGCATGGCGGGCGATGATCTCTTCATCCAGGGAACCGTCAAGGCGCGCGACAACATCTCGGGCAGCGACTCGGGTGGCCCCACCGACAGCGACACGGTCGATTACAGCCTGCGCACGATGCCGCTGTCCGTCACGCTGGGCGACGACGCGCTCATCGGCGTCACGTCGATGGGTAGCGTCAACTGCGCCACCCAGGCCAACACGAGCGACCACGAGATGTTCTCGATCAATGACGGTACCAACCCGGTGGTCACCTACGAGTATCAGAAGACCCCAGTCGTCCCGTCGACCGGCTCGGTCACGACCACGGCCCAGACCAACTACGCGGACCACGACACCCTCGTGCTCGACGACGGCGTCCACACGGCGGTGACTTTCGAGTACGCGGTGTCGGCCGCCTCGGGTACCCTGACCCTCACGACCCCTGGCGACCGCTGGATCGACATCAGCGCCGCCACGAGCGCGAACGACGTCGCGATCGCGACTTACACCGCCATCGCCGCCGCGAACAGCGCGACGTTCACCATCGCGGCCACTGATCCCATGGCGACGGCTGTCGTCGCCCTCTCGAACCCGGCCGGTTACAACGCCACCGTCGTGCGCACGGGAACCGGGAACACCGTCGCCGGCATGGCCAGCGGCGTGCGCTTCGTGCCCACCAGCGGGTCGAACGTCGTCATCGACGTCAGCAGCTCGTCGGTCGTGACCGCCGCCGACGTTTGCACCGCGACGGGCGCTGCCATCTGGAGCATGCTCCCGGCCGGCGTCTCGGCGACCATCTCCACCAACCAGGTGCTGATCGCCATCATGCCGATGGCATTCAAGCCGCCCGGAGCCGTCATCACCAAGGTCACGTCCGGTGCGATGTTCACGGTCACCGACTTCTCGGCCGGTACGGCCCTGGGGGCGAACGACGGTGAGAGCGGCGAGCTCGACTCGATCGACAACAGCGTCGAGAACATCATTGGTGGCTCGGCCGCTGACACGCTCGACGCCTCGCATGCGTCGTTGACGACCCACATCCTCGTGGGCATGAACGGCAACGACACGCTGATCGGGTCGAACATGGCCGACACATTGTGGGGCGGCCTCGGCGACGATACGCTGAAGGGTGGCGGCGGCGTCGACGCCTTGAACGGCGGCGACGGCAACGACGTCATGCAGGGCGGCCTCGGCAATGACGCCATCGACGGCGGTGGCTTCAACTGCTCGGTCGTCCCGGCCACCCAGCCCACGGGCGGCTTGCCGGCGGTTCCCGCGACGACGTCGTGCACCACGGCGGCTGCCGCGAAGTCGACTGTGGCCGGTGTGAACCCGGGCATCAACACCCTCGACTTCTCGGACCGCTCCTCGGCGGTCTCGGTGGTCGTCGACCTCACCAACGTCAGCTCGACCTCCCTGCAGACGGGCGCGACGGGCGAGAAGGACGTCGTCACCTTCGTCACGGGCACGACGGGTCCGTCCACGGTCCAGTATCTGCGCGGCGGCGCCGGCAACGACACGCTGACCGGCGACGGCCTCGCCAACATCATCTGGGGCGGCGACGGCAACGACATCATCAACGGTGGCGGCGGCAACGACGCCATCTATGGTGAAGGCGGCAATGACACCATCCACGGCGACGCGGCGTCCCTGCCGATGGGCCAGGTCGCGGGAGACGACTTCATCTCCGGCGGCATGGGCATGAACACCATCTTCGGTGATGCCGGCAACGACCTCATCGACAACACGGCCGGCACCTCGATGGGCAGCATCGATTGCGGCATCGGTGACTCCGACGTGGGCATGACGTCGGCCTTCGGAGACACCACGGTGGCCTGCGAGCTGAACTAAGCCAGCTCACCAGGTCGTCTGAACCAAGAACGCCAGCCGCAGCGATGCGGCTGGCGTTTTTCTATGTCCGGCACGTGAACATTGGCGCGCAGTTTCCGACGAAGGGGCCTCATGAATCCGTGCGCGCGACCGATGCAGAAGGAACCCATGGCACCGCGCGCAAAGGAGTTGCTCGTGCTTTTCCTGGTGCTGGGTGTCCTCGGATGCGGCATCGAGAAGCCGACCGCCTCGGTCGGTGGCGACTCCGGCGGCGCGGCGGACGGCAGCAGCGGCGCGAGC
>DASYCK010000139.1:0-53358 GCA_036500205.1 Polyangia bacterium
TACAGCAGCGTGAACGGTCAGCCGATGCACGGCAACCGCGCGCTGATCACCGGCGTCTTGAAGGGCGAGCTCGGCTTCTCCGGCTTCGTCGTGACCGACTGGCAGGCCATCGACAAGCTTCCGGGCGACTACACGCACGACGTCGAGACGGCCATCAACGCCGGCATCGACATGGTGATGGTGCCGATGCAGTTCCGCGAGTTCATCCGCATCTTGAAGATGCTGGTGACCAGCGGGCGGGTGCCGCTGGCGCGCATCGACGACGCGGTCCGGCGAATCCTGCGCCAGAAGGCCCGCTTCCGGCTGTGGGAGCGGCCGTTCTGCGATCGCGCGCTGACCCCGCAGATCGGCTCGGCCGCCCACCGCGCGGTGGCGCGTCAGGCGGTCCGGCAGAGCCTGGTGGTGCTGAAGAACGACGCCGGCACCTTGCCGCTGCGCAAGGACGCGCGCCTGCTGGTGGTGGGGCCGCGGGCCGACGACATCGGCGCGCAGTGTGGCGGCTGGACCGTCAGCTGGCAGGGGCGGCGCGGCGCCATCACCGACGGCACGACGATTCGCCAGGGCATCGTGGACCTGGTGGGAAAAGCGCACGTCGAGTTCTCGGACGACGCCGCGAACATCGACATCGGCCGGTCCGACGCCGTGATCGTGGTCGTGGGTGAGGATCCCTACGCCGAGGGGCACGGGGATCGCGGCCATCCCATCCTGGCGGAGAGCGAGCAGGCGCTGGTGGCGGCGGCGAAGCGCGGCGGCAAGCCGGTCATCGTCGTTCTGCTCGCGGGACGCCCCCTGATTCTCGGCACCGCCATCGAGGACGCGACCGCCTTCGTGTGCGCGTGGCTGCCGGGCACGGAAGGGGCGGGCGTCGCCGACGTGCTGTTCGGCGTCATCCCCGCGACCGGCACGCTGTCCTGCTCGTGGGCGCGGAACGAGTCGGATATCCCCCTCAACGCCGGCGACCCGCGCTACGCCCCGCTGTTCCCCTACGGCTTCGGCCTGAAGACGTAGCGCGGTGCCGCCCGGGGCGCGCGCGTGACGCTCGGCGTGACTGATCGCACTGCGCGCACGGATGAAAGGCCGCTTACAAGCCCTGGCGACGCGGTCGAAAGCTGTTCGCCAGGCCAATTTTTCATGACATAAATAGGGGCTTGTCACGAGCCGTCGTAGCCGCCGTTTTTGTGGCGACCCTGCTTGGCCTCGGCCCTGTTGGCTCCCCTTCCTTCGGCATTCGCGCCTTCGGCATTCGCGCCTTCGGCGTTCGCGCCTTCGGCATTCGCGCCGCGCACGCGGTCCATCCCTGGTACGCCCGGCGGCCCCCCGTGCAGCCGCAGGCGGCGCATCAGCTTCGCGACGTGAATCGCTGGCCGGCCGAGCCAGAGAGTCCGAAGGAGATCGACGCGGTTCGCTTTCGCGCCAGTCTCATTCACCTGTGCGCCCGTTCGCAGGCGGCCGAGGAGAAGGCCACCCAGACGCCGGAGTCCGTGGCGCTGGGCGATCTCGTCCTCGCGGCCGCCGCCGACGCCGGCATCGATCCGTTTCTGCTCTCGGGGTTGATGTTCGCGCAAAGCAACTGTCACGCGACCCTGGAGACGCCCGCGGGCATTGGCCTGCTGAAGATCGCGCCGGCGATGTACCGCAGCGCCGGTGCCCCGCCGCCGCCCGGCGAAGCGACGGAGTGGACCAAGCAGGCGCTGCTCGATCCCGCCACGAATTTGCGGCTCGGCGCCAAGCTGCTCCGGATGTGGCAAGACACGCACGTCGAGAACGACGAGAAGTTCGGCGGCGTGCCCCACCGCGGGCCGCTGGCTCACTGCTTCTGGGGCGACGTCGTTCGCGGCAGTGGCAGCGAGGATCAGGCGATGACGGCGCGCCGGCGGCTGATCGCCCGCTATGAGGACACGCCCAACGAGGTGGTCCAGACCAGCGTCTCCGTGCCCCTGATCTCGCCCCTCGAGGGGGCGCCCCGCGTGGCCAGCAGCGGCCCCGGTGAAGATCGGGCAGGGGGGCGCCGCCGTCACCAGGGCATCGATCTGGGCGCCGCCATCGGCGAGCCGGTGCGCGCCGTCGCCGACGGCACCGTCATCTTCGCGGGGGCGAACGTGCCGGGCTCGCCCAAGAAGACAATTCCTCCCTCGCAAATTGCGCGCTATCGCTGGCGCCAGCTGGGCCCCGGTGGAATCTACGTCTGCATCGAGCACGCGCCGGAGCGGCATGTGGTGACCTGCTACATGCACCTCGACCTCTTCACCATCACGCAAGGGGACACCGTGAAGGCGGGGCAGGAGATCGGGCGCGTGGGGCGGACCGGCGTTCAGGTGTCGCCGCCGCACCTGCACTTCGAGCTGCGGGTCGATGATCGGCACATGGATCCCACGAAATACCTGGCGTCGCTGGTCATCCCCCCCAAGGCCACCCAGACCTACCGGTATGCGATGCGAGCACAGCGTACGCGCCTGGCGCGCGTGAAAACCGCGCGGGCCGCCGCCACGCAGAAGCTCTGAAGGCGTCCGCCGGCTCGGCGGCGCCGCTTTCGTGTCCCCGGGCGCGCGGCGGGTGACGGGGAATCGGGATTCTGTGTTAAATTTTCGAGCCTGAATTCCCTTCGTTCGTTCTTGTTCCCAGGGGCTTAGCGTGCCTGACATTAACCGTGCTTCGTCGACCTTTTGCTTTGGTGGCCACCGGGTTTCGCGTGGCGTTTCAGGCATTTCGATCATGGCCCTCGGCGTCGCCGTGCTGCTGGCAGCGGCCCCGGCCCACGCGGATGATTCGGCCTCGATCGATCAGCTGAACAAGCAAGCGCTCGAGGCCTTCGACGGCCTCAACTTCGATCAGGCGAAGACGCTGCTCGAGAAGGCGCTGACCGACGGCGAGGCGTCCGGGCTGGATCACGATCCGGCGATCGCGCGCACCCATCTCGACCTCGGCATGCTGTTGATCGCCGGCTTTCAACGGCGAGACGACGCCATCGATCACTTCAAGACGGCGCTGACGATCGCGCCCGACATCAGCGCGCCCGCCGGTCTGTTCAATCCCGAAGTGCAGGCGGCGTTCGACGACGCCAAGCAGCAGGTCGAGACCGAGAAAGAGGCGGAGCGCAAGCTGACGCAGCAGCGGCGCGCGCCGCGCCCGGCGGCCGTCGTCAGGCCGAAGCCGAAGAAGGCGGAAGAGGAAGAGGACGACAGCGAGGGGGGCTCGGGTTTCTTCCTGTCGCTGGGCGTTGGCTCGGGTGCCGGGATCGCGAAGGGGAAGCTGGACACGAACACCGACGTCGCCCAGAACGGCACCGGAGACAACGCCTGGTCGGGCGGGCTGGCGGCATCGCGCCTCGGGCACATCACGCTGGGGGTCGGCTACTTCCTGTCGAAAGATCTGCTCTTGTCGCTCGAAGGGCGGCTGCAGATCATCAGCGGGACCACTCCCGTGACGGGCACCGACAAGTGTCCCAGCTCGTGCTCGCCCCCATCGACCGCCTTCGCGGTCATGGCGAAGGCCACCTATTTCCTGACCTCCGGCCCGTTGCGACCCTTCGTTTCGGGCGGAATCGGGGCCGGCAACATCCGCGAGGTGGTGAAGCTGACGGTGACGCCGGCGGCGACCGATCCCAACCCGGTCACCCACTGCGGTTCGAGCGGAAACGATCCCACCTGCGTCGACACCGTCACGGGCGGGCCGCTGCTGTTCGCAGCCGGTGGCGGCCTGGCGTATCAGCTCGGCTCGGTCGATCTCCTGGGCGGGCTGACCGCGAACATCGGCGTTCCGAACTTCATGTTGAACGTGGATCTCACGTTGGGCGTTGGCCTTCGTCTCTGATCGTCGGTCGTGAGGTCTCGTGCGCGTTGAAGCCATGACGCGGCAAGGAGTGTTGTCATGAAGTTCGATCGCCCTTTGCTCTGTCGCCAGGCTGTCGTCGCCCCGGGCCGTTCGTTCGCCGTCGCCGCGCTCGTTCTGGCGCTGGCGGTCGTTCCCGCCTGCGTCGGAAAATCGTCCGTCACCTATTCGCGCGGGCAGGTCGGGGTGGACGCCGCGGTGGGTGGTCCCGACGTTCCGGCGGCCGACCCCTGCGCTGACAACACGATGGACGGGCTCGAGACCGACATCGATTGCGGCGGCCCGCTGTGCCCGCATTGCGCGAACGGAAGAGCCTGCGCGCTCGCCACCGATTGCCTGGGCAGCGTCTGCACGGCCAGTGTCTGCCAGGCGGTGAGCTGCTCGAACCTGGGCAAGGACGGCACCGAGACCGACGTCGACTGCGGCGGCACCGCCTGCGCGCCCTGCGGTCAGGGCAAGCGCTGTCTGGTGACGCGTGATTGCGACAGCGGCACCTGCACGGCGGGGGTGTGCGAGACCAGCTCCTGCACCGATCACATCAAGAACGGCAGCGAGACGGCGATCGATTGCGGCGGTCTCGTCTGTCCCGCCTGCGCGCCTCAGCAAGCGTGCGCGGTCGGACGCGATTGCGACAGCGGCATCTGCGCGGCCGCCCACTGCGCGGCGGCGACCTGCACGGACACCGTCAAGAACGGCACCGAGACGGCGCCCGACTGCGGCGGCAACTGCACGGCGTGCGCCGACGGGCTCCCCTGCGCGCTGCCCACCGATTGCCTCAGCGCCAACTGCACGGCCGGGGTGTGCGGCGCCGCCAGCTGCACCGACAACGCGAAGAACGGCACCGAGACCGACGTCGACTGCGGCGGCACCTGCGTCGCCAAGTGTTTGATGGGCAAGGTGTGCGCGGTGAACAGCGACTGCCTGGCGGGCATGTGCACGGGCGGCCTCTGCCAGAGCGCCGGCTGCGCGGACAAGATCAAGGACGCCACCGAGACGGACATCGACTGTGGCGGCAGCGCCTGCGCCGCTTGCATGGATGGTGGCGCCTGCGTGCTGGCGCGCGACTGCCAGAGCGCCGTGTGCACGGCGGGCCTCTGCGTGCCGCCATCGTGCACGGACGCCATCAAGAACGGCACCGAATCCGACGTGAACTGCGGTGGCTCTTGCCCCGCCTGCGGCCCCACGCTTCATTGCAACACCGGCGGCGACTGCACCAGCTTCGTCTGTACGCTGGGCGCCTGCGCGGCGCCTTCCTGTAACGACAAGGTGCTGAACGGCACCGAGACCGACACCGATTGCGGCGGAGGCGGGCAATGCGGCCCCTGCACGACGGGGAGGATGTGCGTCAAGGGCTCGGACTGCGACAGCGGCAGCTGCACGGGGGGTTCGTGTCAGTCCAACAGCTGCACCGACGGCGTGTTGAACGGCACGGAGACCGCCATCGACTGCGGCGGCGCGACCTGTCCTCCTTGTGACGACGGCAAGAGCTGCAAGCTGGGAAAGGACTGCGTCGACGCCGTCTGTCCGGCGGGCACCTTGATGTGCGCCGCGCCGACCTGTGCCGACACCATCAAGAACGGCGACGAGAGCGACGTCGACTGTGGCGGCGCCTGCGCGCCCGCCAAACGTTGCCCGGACGGCAAGGGCTGTGGCACCGGCGGCGACTGCGCCTCCGGGGTCTGCGGCGCGAACGGGACCTGTTCGGTGCCGTCCTGTACCGACAGCGCCAAGAACGGTGACGAGACCGACGTCAACTGCGGTGGCTCGTGCCCCACGAAGTGCGCGGCGGGAAAGATGTGCGGCACCAGCAACGCGAACTGCGTCACCGGGACGGTCTGCGCGGCCGGTGTCTGCGCGACTCCAACCTGTAACGACACCACGAAGGACGGAGCGGAGACCGACCTCAACTGCGGCGGTCCCGATTGCGCGAAGTGCGCCGACGGCAAGATGTGCCTGGCCGCCAGCGACTGCACGAGCGGCGTGTGCGGCACGGCCAAGACCTGCACGGCGCCGTCGTGCACCGACGCCGTTCAAAATGGCACCGAGACCGATCTGAACTGCGGCGGAACGTGCGCGAAGTGCGTCGACGGAAAGAAGTGCGGGGTCGCCGCCGACTGCGTCTCGGGGGTGTGCGGCGCCGGGGGAACCTGCGCGGCGCCGTCGTGCACCGACACCGTGAAGAACGGCACCGAGACCGACCTTAACTGCGGCGGGACCTGCCCGGCCTGTGCCAGCGGAAAGGCCTGCGCCGTGGCGGCCGACTGCACCAGCGGCGTCTGCAGCGGGACGCCGAAGGCCTGCGCGGTGCCGTCGTGCACCGATCTCATCAAGAACGGCAGCGAGACCGACATCGACTGTGGCGGTTCCTGCGCGCCGATGTTCCGCTGCGCCAACAACCTGATGTGCATGGTCCCCGCCGACTGCCAGAGCGCGAACTGCACCGCGAGCAAGTGCGCGTCGAGCGGGTGCCAGACCTGCTGGAAGGTGCAGTACCAGTACACCACCCCCGGCGGCGGCTGGTCGGGCGAGAACTTCAACATCGTCAGTATTGGCTCGACCTCGACGGCGCTCTCCGATCTGAAGATTCGCTACTGGTTCACCGCGGATGGCCTGACGCTGTTCTCACCGCCGAGCTGCTTCAGCTTCCCCTCGAACTGTCCGACGGTGTCGATGAAGTTCGTGAGCATCCCTCCGCGCACGAAGGCCGACACGTATCTGGAGGTCAGCTTCACGGGGAGCACGACCATTCCGGCGGGCGGCTCGTCGGGCACTCTCATTGCGGGCTTCTACAACACGGCCTTCACGCCGTTCACGTTCACCAACGACTACTCGGCGAACACCGCCACAACCGCGAAGCTGACCGACGACACGTTCGTCACGCTGTACGACAAGATGGGCAACCTGGTCTGGGGCATCGAGCCGCCCGCCTGTCCCGCCGCCGGCCCCTGCCCCTGAGTGGGGCGCGCGCCCAAACGAAAATGGCCACGCTCGCGAGAGCGTGGCCATTCGATGTTGCAGCCTCCTGAAGAGCTGAGGCTCTACTTCTTGGCGGCGGGAGCGGCGGCGGGAGCGGCCGGAGCCATCTTGGCGGCGGGAGCGGCGGGAGCGGCCGGGGCGGCGGGAGCAGCGGGAGCAGCCGCGGCGGCCTTCGCGCCCTTCGCGTCGCCCTTCACCTCGACGGTGGTCGCCGTCATGCTGTACTCGATCGTGACCTTCGCGCCGACCTTCAGATCGCCGGTGACCTTGGTGTCCTTGTCACGCGCCAGGGTCCATTTTTCCTTGCCCTTCTGGACGGTGATGGCCTTGTCGGTCACCTCCAGGACGGGCCCGGTCACCTGGTAGCTCTTGTCGGCGGCCGATGCGAGCGGAGCGAGGAAGCCGAGGGTCAGGGCGAACAGTAATGCGGAAACGGTCGTTTTCATTCGGAGTCTCCCGGGGGATTGTTTGCCGGCTTATAACAGACTTCGGCTGCCTCCGAAGAACTGCCGGCCCAGGCCCGCCGGGGCCCGTTCGATTCGCTACGCCGCCGCGAGCGGCTCAGCGCCGGGCGGCGAGCTTCGGTGCCGCGGCGATCCAGTCGGCCAGCACCGCGATGCGATCCTCGGGGGAGAGACGCTCGAAGTTCGCCAGCAACCAGCGCGCGGCGTCTTGACGATCATTGGCGCCGATCAAGGCGCGATAGGTGTCGCGGCCCAGGCGCGCGTCGACGCCCATGGCGACGAGCTGCGCCGGATCGGCGAAGGGGATGGCCAGCGCGCGCACGGCGGGATCCTCGTTCGCATCGGTGACGGCCGCGCGCAGGATCGGTTCGACCAGCGCGCGAGCGGGCTCGTCGTGGCGCGCCGTCAGCGCCTGGACGGCACCGCGCCGAACCACCTTGTCGGAGCGCTTCAGCAGCTTGCCGAGGAATTCGGCGGACGCCTCGGTATTCATCCGCCCCAGCTCGCTGGCCGCCGCCAGCAGGGGGCGCGAATCGTGCTCGCGGGCCAGCAGGTACAGCTGCTCGAGGCCCAGATCGCCGCCCGCCCGCAGCACGCCCGCCGCCGCCGCCGCGCGGATCTCGGGCGCCGGATCGTGCAGCAACGGCGCCATGCGAATCACGCCCACCCGCCCGCGTCCAGGCGGCATGTCGGCCAGCAGCGCGGCGCCGCGAATGGCCACCGCCGGATCCTTGCTGGCGGCGCCCAGCGCCATGTCGACGACGTGGGTCCGTTCGAGGCCCCCCAAGATCTCCAGCATCGCCACGCGCTCCGCCACCGAACGACGGGGATCGAGGGCCGCCGCCGCCAGGGCGGTCACGCAGGCGGCACAGCTCGTGGTGATCGAGGGCAACGCCCGTACCGCGACGACCACCGCGGCGCGCGTCGCCTCGGCGTTGGCGTCCGACAGCGCGGCCGCCAGCAGGCTTCCCACGTTGACGCCCAGGCTTTGCAGCGCGGGCGCCGCCACCCCGGCGGTCAGCGGGGACAGCACCGCCGCGCGCAAGCGATTGCCCTGCTTCGGGTCGCCCCCCAGCGCCAGCGCCGCCGCGGCCCGCGTGTCCAGCTCGTCGCTCAGGTTGGCCCGGCCCAGCCACAGCCGCACGAACGGGGACAAGAAATCGCCGCCGGTCCACCCGGTGTGCTCGAGCTCGACGCTCATCCGCTGGAGCGCATCGGAGAGCCGGCCGCGCGCCACCAGGTTCGGCAGCGCGATCTGCAGCGGAAACTCGACGTGGACCACCTCGGCGCCCGAGCACTGGCGAAAATCACGGGCGAAGCGCCATTTGATGTGCGCCAGGCCGTCGTCGGCCATGATGTCGGTGGGCGGGGGAAACGGGGCCGAGCTCCAGATGGCGTTCAGGGCAGCCGCGTCGAAGTCGGGGACGTCGGAGGGGGTGGCGATCTCGGCCAGCTCGATGGTCCCGTCCCAGCGGACCGTCAGGTTGATCTCGGTCTGGCGCTTCGACGTATCGGGGCCCAGCTGATCATAGGGCGTGATGCGCAGGTAGCCGTCGACCCAGTTGGTGTGCAGGCGCTGGTGAACGAGGCGCAGGTAGTCGCCGTCGCGATCCGTACCGGCCACCGGAGGCTCGGCCTGCTCCGTGGCACGGACACGGGGCGCCGCCAAGGCGAGGAAAACGCCCACCACCCCGACGGCCCACAGCCTCGCCGCGCGAAAAAATGACATACCCGGACACCATCGGCGGGTCGGCGCGAGATCGTGAGCCCGGGCGATCGGAAAGCCGACCGCCCGGCGGGGCTCCGTTCAGGCGCGGTTCAAGCAGCCTCGGCTCGAGCAGCCTCGGTTCAAGAAAGAACGGCGGCGGCTGCCGCCACGCGAGGGAGCTCGTCCTCATCTATGATCATTCCGCGGCACTTCGGCGAGCCACAGCGGCACGGCTCCGCCAGATGGGCCGGGAAGGCATAGTCGTAGGAGAGCTCTTCGCCGGCGGCGATGTCGCGGTAGGCAACGACGTGGGCATAGACCTCGCCCTGCTCGTCGACGCCCACGTCCAAGGTCGCGTTGGGATCGCACGAGTGATTGATCCAGCGCGTCTGGTCCACCATGTCGTAATAGAGCCCCTCCGCGATCCACAGCGAGTAGCGATCGTCGATGCCATCGCCTTCTCGCCAGGCGACGCCTTCCACCTCGGCGATGAATTCGTCGGCGGCGAAGGCTCGTGTCGCCACGATCCCGTACCCGTCAATCGATGAGCGAACCACCCGCAACCCAGGAAGCTTAGGCATGTGGGGCGAGTATGCCCCAGCGCTAGGCCGCCCGTCGATTGCTTCGCACCTCCGTGGTCGCAATCGGTGTCGCAGCCGTGGGGGCCTCGGCCGGTGTGACGCCGATTCCCGCGCGCGTCAGCAGATCGGTCCGCAACCGCGCCACCAGCTCGGGGCGGGACGCCAGGGTCTGACAGGCAGCATCGCGACCGTTGCCCAGTCGTTCTCCCGCGCACGACAGCCAGGCCCCGCTCTTCTCGATGAGCCCTGCCTCGACGCCGAGATCGATGATCTCGCCCGTCAGCGAGATCCCCTGGCCGTAGCCGATGTCGAACTCGACCTCGCGGAACGGGGCGGCCAGCTTGTTCTTCACCACCTTCACCTTGGTGCGGTTCCCCACCACGCGATCGCCGTCCTTGAGGGCGCCGATGCGACGGATGTCGAGCCGCACCGAGGCGTAGAACTTCAGGGCGTTGCCGCCCGTGGTCGTCTCGGGGCTGCCGAACATCACGCCGATCTTCATGCGCAGCTGGTTGATGAACACCACCAGCGTGTTTCCACGCGAGGTGGCCCCCGACAGCTTGCGCAGCGCCTGGCTCATCAGCCGGGCGTGCAGCCCCACGTGCGAGTCGCCCATCTCCCCCTCCAGCTCGGCGCGCGGCACCAGCGCCGCCACCGAGTCGACGACGATGACGTCGACGGCGTTCGACCGCACCAGCGTGTCGACGATCTCCAGCGCTTGCTCGCCGCAGTCGGGCTGCGACACCAGCAGATCGTCGGTGCGCACCCCGAGCTTGCGGGCGTACCCGATGTCGAGCGCGTGCTCGGCGTCGATGAAGGCGCACACGCCCCCGGCCCGCTGCGCCTCGGCCACCGCGTGCAACGCCAGGGTCGTCTTGCCCGACGACTCCGGGCCGTACAGCTCGACGATGCGGCCCCGGGGGAGCCCCCCGGTGCCGAGGGCCAGGTCTAACCCCAGGGATCCGGTCGAAACCACCGAAACTTCGGCAGGTGGTCCCGCGTCACCCAGACGCATGAGGGTCCCTTTTCCGAACTGCTTCTCGATCTCTGCCATTGCCCCCGAAATTGCCTGACGGCGTTCCTCGATCGCTTTGCCTTCTGCATTCCCGACGTTCTTCGTGTCCATGGTTCGTGTCCCCTTTCCATGAAGGACACCTTAGGGGGCATCTGTGACAAAATACGTCGTACATGAAAACGACGAACGCGGCGAAGGTCCGGCCGGGGCAGGGGAAGCGACGGCGCACGGGGGCGAACGGGCCCTACGCGCCGGCGGTCCGCCTGCAAAGCGTGCGGGCGCTGCTCGACGGGGGGGCGGGCGCGACGATCTACGACATCGCCGAGCGCTTCGGCGTCAGCGTGCGCACGGCCCTGCGTTACCTCGAGGCGGTGCGCGCCGGGGGAGAGCCGCTGTACGAGGAGATCGTCGACCGCAAGAAGCTGTGGCGGCTGATGCCGGCGGGGCGGCGCGAGACGGTGACCCTGACCACCAGCCAGATGCTGAGCCTGTTCCTGTCGCGCCGGGTGTTCGACTTCCTGACGGGGACCGGGTTCAAGGAGGACCTCGACGACGTGTTCGCCCGCCTGGAGGCGACCTTGCGGCGGCGCGACTTCGTGGCGGCGCGCAACCTCGATCGGAAGATCTTCGACGTGAACGAGGCGCCCCACATCTACGAGGGACGTCTCGAGCACGTCAACGAGATCCTGACGGCGCTGCTGCGCGAGGAGCGACTCGACATCCGTCACCAGAGCATCGGCGCCGGCAAGCGCGCGGTGCTGTTCGAGCCGTTCACCTTGCTGGTCTACAAGAAGGGCCTGTACCTGGCCGGGTTCAGTCACGCCCATGGCCAGATCCGCACCTTGGCCCTCGACGGCTTTCGCGAGGTGTCGTGGCGACGCGGCGACGGGTTTCCGTATCCGGCCGACTTCCATCCGGCGGAGATCGCCGAGGGGGCCTTCGGCCTCATCAAGGGGGCACCGGCGACGGTGCGGGTGTTCTTCACCGAGCGGGTGGCCCGCTACGTGACCCGGCGGCTGTGGCACCGCACGCAGAAGTTCCGGCGCGCCCGCGGCGGCGTGGTGATGACGATCGAGGTGAACGGGACGGTCGAGCTGGCGAGCTGGGTGCTGAGCTTCGGCGATCAGGCCGAGGTGCTGGCGCCGCGCGAGCTCCGGGACAGCGTGGCCGGCGAGCTGACGCGCGCCGCGGCCCGCTATGCTCCGGGCGCCAGGCGGGTGGGGCTCTGAACCCCCATCGCGGGCGATTTCATTTGGGGTTCTTGCCCCATCGATCGAGCGTGTCGATCTGCCAGTCGGCAAGCTCGGCGGCGGGGAGCGGCGGCATGCGCGGGATCGAGCCCACCGCCCCGCGCGCGTATTTCGCCGCCATGGTCAGAAACGTCAGGCTCCCGGCGGGGATGTCGCTGAAGTTCGCGTAGTTGAAGCTGGGAGTCGCGGCGAGCTGCAGGACGGGGACGCCCGTCGCCGCGGTGGCCGGGTCGATCTGCCCCGGGTCGTCGTGGCACCGGATGCAGCGTGCCACCATCAGCGGGTGGATGTCGTCGGCCCACGTGGGATTGTCGGGCCCGCTCGAGGCGCAGGCACCAGCCAGCATCGACATCGACAGACCGAGCCAGGCGACTTGAAGGGCGCGCTTCACGACGAGGGCTGAAGCTACGGCGGATTCCTGGTCCGGTCCAGCGTGAATTCGTGGACGCCGCGTCAGGCCGAACCCCGCTAGACTCCGCAGGTGCGGCTGGCGCCAAAGATGACCCACGGGTTGCCGCTGCTGGCCTGCGCGCTCTCGATCACGGTGTCGGCGTCGGGGTGTCGATCGAAGCTGTCCTATGCGCAGGCGGACATCGATCACCACGTGATGCTGCAAGGACTGGGGCCCGATTTCCTGCTGGGGGTGGCGACCTCCGCGTATCAGAGCGAAGGGGGAAACCACAACGACTGGACCACCTGGGAGACGGGGCGCTATCCCGACGGGCGTCCGCACGTGGCCGGCGGCGCGACCGCGGCGCGGGCGGCCGACTCGTGGAACCAGTGGCCGCGCGATGTGGCGGCGCTGGAGGAGCTGGGGGCGAACGTCTATCGCCTGGGCGTCGAGTGGAGCCGCCTCGAACCGATGGAGGGGGCCTGGGACGTCGCCGCGGTCGCACGCTACCGCGAGATGCTGCTGGCCTTGCGCGCGGCCCACCCTCACGCGATCCAGCCGATGCTGAACCTGTATCACTTCACGTTACCCGACTGGATGGTGGCGCGGGGGGGCTGGGAATGGCCGGGCGCGCCGGCGGCGTTCGCCGCGTTCGCGGGGCGGGTGGCGGACGCGTTCGGCGATCTGGTCGATCTGTGGTGCACCCTGAACGAGCCGAACGTCTACGTCACCAAGGGCTTCCTGTCGGCCGACTGGCCTCCCGGCGTGCGCGATCCCAGGCGCGCGGCGCGGGTGCTGGCGCAGCTGCTGCAAGCCCACGGTCTGGCGGTCGAGGCGCTGCGCGCGCACGATCGCATCGACGCCGACGGGGACGGCAAGGCGACCCGCATCGGCCTCGCCCACAATGTGATCGTCTTCGATCCGGCGTCGCGTGGACCGCTCGACACGCTGGTGGCGCGGATCTCCGATCGCTTCTACAACCTGACCGTCCCCGACGCGCTGTCGACCGGACGCATTCACATCGCCTTGCCCATGGAGGTCACGCTCGACGAGGAGGCGCCGCGCTTGAAGGGCAGCCTCGACTGGCTGGGGATCAACTACTACACCCGGCACGTGGTGCGGGCGCATCTCGATCGCCAGGCCCCGTACGAGATCGTCGTCGATCCGAATCGCCCCCACAACGACATGGGCTGGGAGATCTATCCCGAGGGGCTGGAGCGCATGCTCGAGAAGTTCGCGCCGTACGGTTGGCCCCTGCTGGTCAGCGAGACCGGCATCGCCGATCGCGCCGGCACCACCCGCCCCGGGTTCATCCGCTCGCACGTCTTCGCCCTCGATCGGGCGCGGGCGGCCGGCGTCAACGTCATCGGCTACATGCACTGGTCGTTGACCGACAACTTCGAGTGGTCGCACGGCTACGAGGGGAGATTCGGTCTGTTCGCGATCGACTTCGATGGCGATCCAACGCTGGCGCGCCGGCCCACGCCAGCGGTGGCGACGTTTCAGGAGCTGGCGCGCAACCTCGGCTTGCTGCCGCGCCGGTGAAGCTCAGCGCTTTCGCGCGGCGGAGCCCAGCACCACCGCGGCGACCGACGAGAGGATGAGCGCCGAGGCGACGAACGTGCGTGGCCCCAGCGTCTCGCCCGCCAGCGCCCAGCCCAGGCCCACCGCGATCAACGGATTCACGAAGGCATAGGTCGAGGCCCGCGTCGGGCTGGTGTGGCGCAGCAGCCAGACGTACGAGCCGAACCCCGCGATGCTGCCGAAGATCACCAGGAAGGCGATGGCCAGGAGAGGCGTCGGCGACAACAGCGCCATCGACAGGTGCCCGAGCTCGCCATGCGCCGCCGCCGCCAGCAGCAACAGAGGACCGGCGGCCAGCATCTGCATCGCCGTCGACAGAAATGGCGACGCCGGCAGCGGCAACCTCCGCGACCACAGCGAGCCGACCGCCCACGACAGCGTGGCCAGGATCAAGATCGCCGGCGCCCACGCCGGACCGCTGACGGCGGCGGCGCCCGACGCGGTCGGGTGGCCGCCCAGCAGGACGCCGACCCCGGCGAGGCCCAGCAGCACGCCGCAGATGACGAGCGCGGGGGGCGCCTTGGCGCGGCCGCCCAGCCAGGGGAGCAGGGTCATCCACAGCGGCGTCGAGGCGATGATCAGCGCGGCCACGCTCGACGGAACCCACTGCTCGGCCCAGCAGACCGAACCATTTCCGACCGCCAGCAACATTCCGCCCACCAGCAGCGCCGAACCCCAGTGACGCCGCTCGGGCGCGGGGACGCCGCGCGCGCGAAGGAAGGTGTACAGCGCCGCGCCGGTGATGGTGAAGCGCGTGGCCGCCATCAGCAGCGGCGGCCAGGTGGCGATGCCGATGCGAATCGCCAGGTAGGTCGAGCCCCAGAAGACGTACAGCGCAGCGAACGCCAGGATCAACCGCGTCCGGTGCGTCGCGGGCGAGTCGGTCGTCATTCGGGCGATTTGGGCGGGCGGGTCATCCGCGCGATGCGGTCGGCGACCCGTGGATAGCGCAGCGCCAGCTCGGGGCCGGCCGCCAGCTCGAAGTCGCCGAACTCGAAGCCGGGGGCGACGGTGCAGCCCACCAGGCAATGCGACGCGCCGGCGGCTAGCTCGGTGCCGAACCAGGTGCCGGCGGGGATGACGAGCTGCGGTCGCTCGCCGGTCGCCAGATCCAGGCCGAGGCGCGCCACGTCGGCCTGCCCATCGGGATGAAGACGCAGGATCTCGAGCGGTCCCCCTTCGTAGAGATGAAACGTCTCGTCCGACAGCAGGCGGTGCAGGTAGGTGGCCGGCGCGTCGGCGCCGATGAGGAAGTAGATGGCGGTCGATGCCGCCCGCGGGCCGGCGTGGGTGGCGGCGGAGACGACCGTGGGGCAGCGATAGGTCTCGACGAAGAAGCCGCGCTCGGGATGGGGGACCAGGTTCAGGCGCGCGATGATCTCGTGCAGCCTGTCACGCGACGGGGGAGAGGTCATGAATTGTCCGATTGCGAGGGTCTCGCGATCTTCATCATGACGGCGGGAAATCGGCCTATGCTCGGCGTTGCCTTCGAAAGGATCACCGATGTCCGACACCACCGAGAATCCCATCGTCGTCATCACGGGCGCCAGCGCCGGCATCGGCGCCGCGCTGGCCCAGGTCGTCGCCCAGCGCGGCGGGTACCCGGTGCTGGTCGCCCGCAACCGGGCCGCGCTCGACGGCGTCGCCACCCGCTGCGCCGGGCGGGCCGACGTCCTGGTCGCGGACGTCACCTGTCGGGCGGAGATCGAGGCGGTGGTCGCCGAGACGCTGAAGAAACGCGGGCACATCGATGTGTGGGTCAACAACGCGGGCCGCGGCATCTCGCGGCTGGTCTCCGAGATCACCGATGCGGACTTCGACGAGATGATGACCGTCAACGTCAAGTCGGTGCTGTACGGCATGCAGGCGGTGCTGCCGCATTTTCGCGAGCGTCGCCGGGGCCACATAATCAACGTGTCGTCGATGCTGGGGCGGGCGCCGTTCGTTCCCCTCCGGTCGGTGTACTCGGCGGCGAAGCATGCCCTGAACGCGCTGACGGCGAATCTGCGCATCGAGCTGAGCGATGCCTACCCCGACATCGTGGTGTCGTCGGTTCACCCAGGCATCGTGGCCACGGGGTTCGGCTCGAACGCGTTGCACGGTGGACCCGATTCGCGCCAGCTTCCGGGCGCGCAGCCGGTCACCGAGGTGGCGACGATCATCGCCGACGTCATCGACAGTCGGGCCGTCGACGTGTACACGCGCCCCGAGGCGCGTCAGTCTGTCGCCAGCTACTTCGCCTCGGAGGACATGGCGGCCATCGAGCGCCGGGCCGCGCTTCGCCTGCCGCGCCCGTAGCGGCGCCGTCCTCCCCGCTACGGGGGACTTCCGCTGGCCGATTCCACGACCTGCAGCTTGTACTTCTGCTTGACCTCCTTGCCCGGGGTCAGCGTGACGCTCGTGATGAAGTGAATCTTCAGATCCGTCCGCCTCAAGTCGAGGCGGTGCGAGCCGCAGGGCAGCGTCATCCTCACGGCCGGCGTATTTTTCAATGTGTTGTCGCCGTCGATCCAGACCTCCGCCCAGGGCGTCGAGCCGACCGTCAGCAAACAGCCTGAAGGCGGGGTCGGCGTGATGTCTGGCAACTGCTGAGGGGCGAGGGGCGGTGCCACGTGCGCCGTCGCGGGTACCGGCGGGGGCCACATCGCGGTCGCCCCCGCGACGTCGTCGTGCTTCAGTCGCGCCAGGAATCGCGTGGGCGCCGCAGGGGTCATCTCGACGACGCGCCGCCAGGTCTGAAAGCCCAGCTTCGCGAGCTCGAACGTGTGGGTGCCCGCGGGGAGCGCGCCGCGCGCGCGCGTCACCGCCTGGCGCGTGGGGTTCGGATACGGTTGGCCGTCGACCCACAGCGCGATGCCGGACGGATCGCTGGCGATGTCGAACTCGGCGTCCGCCGCCGGCGCCGTCGGCTCGGCCGCGATCGGCTGTATCGTCGCGGCCATCGGCGCCCGAGGCGTGGTCTCGGGGGCAGTGACGAGGCCGTCCGCGGCCGGTCTGGCGGGCTCCCGCGCCGAACGCACGGCCGTTCGAACACCGAGACCGAGGAGGCACAGCGCCAGCGCCGCGGCGACGATGGCTCGGCGATGAGTCCCGGTGGTGCGGGTCACCAGACGCAGCAGCTCTCCCGTGTGTCGCCCCAGCGTCGTTGCCTTCACCGCGCTTCGCGTCGCGCCCCTGACGGTTGGATAGCCGGCTGGCGGCGACGACCGAAGCGAGGCGGGCCTCGACATTCCCGTCAGCGTCCTCTGGGCGCCGCGCCCGGCCACGGGCGGAGCGGCGAGCTGCTTCGAAACGGAAGCGGGCGGCGCGGGCAACGGTGCGCGTCGGACGGGCGCCGAGGCCGCCGCTCGCAACGCGGTGGCGAAGTCGGCCGCCGAAGGGAATCGTTCACCCTTCCGCTTCGACAATCCTCGGGACACCACCTGCTGAAGCTCGCCAGGGAGCTCTGGCCGATACACGGCGAGCGGCTCGGGCTCCTGATGGACGACCTTGTACACGACCGAAGCGAGGGTATCCCCGGTGAACGCCGGCTGACCGGTCAGCATTTCATAGGCGATCGCCGCCAGGGCGAACTGATCCGTGGCCGCGTCGACGTCGGCGGTCTTTCCCTCCGCCTGCTCGGGCGACATGTACTGGGGCGTCCCCAGAACGACCGCAGTCTCGGTCAGGGGGCGCGCCGCCGAACGAATCTTCGAGATCCCGAAGTCGAGGACCTTGGCCCGCTCCGGCTCTTCGTCGTCGATCTTGTGAGTGACCAGAAAGATGTTCTGCGGCTTCAGGTCGCGGTGAACGATGCCCTTGCGATGCGCGGCCGTCAGGGCAGCCGCGACCTGGCGGGTGATGTTGACCGCTCTGTCGATCGCGAGCGCTCCGCCGGAATCGATGACCTTCTCGAGGTTGGCGCCGTCCAGGTACTCCATCACCAGGTACGCGACTCCGGAGGCAGTGGTGTTGAAATCGATGACCTGGACGATGCTGGGATGGCGAAGGGCCGACGTCACCTGAGCCTCGCGCCGGAAGCGCGCCACCGCATCGGGCTGCGCGCTCACCATGGCGTTCAGCACCTTGACGGCATAGCGACCGGAGAGCCGGGCATGGCGCGCCTCGTAGACCTCGCCCATCCCTCCGTCCCCGATGCGACGGATGATCTTGTACGTCCCATCCAGGACCGCCCCCGCCTCGACCAAGCTCGCCACGTTTTGGCGCGTATGTTAGCGAATCGAGCGCGCGTGGCCAGTGGCGTCTCCCCTGCAGCGCAGCGGGCCGTCGTTCATGATTGATCACGAGCCCGCGCCATGCCGATCAGCACGAAACGCTGGAATGACGAAGCGAGCCCGCAGGACGGCCTTCGCCTGCTGGTGTGCCGCATCCGACCGCGGGGTGTGGCCAAGGCGAAGGAGACATGGGATGCCTGGTGGCCAGACCTCGCTCCGAGCCGCGCGCTCCTGGACGCGTATCACGGGAAGGGGGCGACGGCACTACCGTGGTCGAGCTATGTACCACGCTACCTGACGGAGATGCAGGGACCGGGACAGGTCTGGCGCATTCGCGATCTGGCCCGACGGGTCGCGGCGGGAGAGATGATCACGTTGCTGTGCTCATCCGCCTGCGCCGACCCGTCACGCTGCCATCGCACCTTGCTGGCGGCCCTCATCACGCGATGATGCATCAATGCGCATCAATGCGAATCAATGCGAATCAATGATTGAACACGGGGACGCGGCGACGCCGGGTAAACGCCCAGCGGCTGTCCACGCTGATCGGCCAGGGCTCGGGTACCGCGGCCAGCATGAGCACGGCGCCCAGCAAGCCAAAGTTCTTGGTGAAGTTGACCATGTCGGCCATCCGGGCCGCACCTTCCTCTTTCCAGAACTGATGCATCATCAGGGTCACGGGAACGAGAAATAGCGCCGTGGCGGCGATGCCGACCTTGGGCGCCAGCCCCAGCAGCAAGGATAGTCCGGCGATGATCAGCAGCGCTCCCGCCACGACCACCGCCAGCTCGGGCAAGGGCACACCCTTGGCGTGGGCGAAGTGGGTCATCATCGCCGTATCGGTGAAGTGATGAAGGCCGCCGAAGACGAAGTAGCTGCCCAGAAGCACGCGGCCGGCAACGAATATTTCTTTCATGACAATCTCCTTTGACCTTCGCGTCATCGCAAAGTGCCGCGAAGTTCTGCAGGCTTCGTGCCCAGCGGACGTGCTGGCCACGTAGTTCCGTGGCCACGAGTTCGTGGCGCTTTCCGTAACAGAGTGGCGGTGGCCGTAACGGCGTGCGCCCTTTTTCTGAGCTCGAACAACCTTCACGGACTGCTTTGCGTTCACGAATGGTTCGGCACGCCGACCGAAAGGCTTAGGCGTCTGATCGGCGTAACGCACGGTCGGCGCCTCCCCTTTCTCGCCAGCCGACGAATTCGCTGGCATGTGACCTGCACTGCTTCGCTTCGCTGGAGGTTCGGCGCTCGACAAGCTGGCCGTTGAGCGAACGAGGATTGCTGTCGGCCAGTTACGCGAGGCGGGGGACTAACATGAAATCATCGACACGGACCACGAACATTGCCGCTCTGTTCTTGCTGCTTGGCGTGGGCACAGCTTGCAACGTCCACGACAACACCATCAATATCCCCAACGCCACCATCAATGCGACGGCGAACGCGGATGTCACCGCGGTGGTTCCGGCGCAGACGGTGCCGATCACCGTGACGGTGCAGAACGTCTATCTGGTCGCGCCCGACGCCACGCCTCCGCCGGAGCACATCAACGATGCGGGCTACCTGCAGATCTATCTCGATGATGTGGACACGACGCCGCTGCTCATCACGGCGGACGTCACGTTCAGTGTCACCATTCCCCCGGCGACCAAGCCCGGCCCGCACAACCTCATCTGCCGCTTTCACAAGCACGACGGCACCCCCACCTCGACGGAGGTCAACGTCGCCATCAACGTGGCCGCGTCGGTCGGCGCCGACGGGGGTGTCGATGTCGTGACCAGCGTCGATGCCAACGTGACCACGGGCGGTGTCGGCGGCAGCACCACCGCTGGCGCCGGGGGCGCGGCGGGCACGGGCGGCTAGTTGAAACGCGCGTCACCCTGGGGCAGCCGTGGCGAACGCCGCGACTGCCCCTTTCGACGTTGTTTCGGTTAGACTGCCCGGCCGTGTCCGATCTCGTGAAAATTCGTTCTTCCGCCCCCAATGCGGCGGTTCCGGCGACGATGCCCGCGGACGCGACCGTTGCCGCGTCGGGCACGCAGCGCCTCGCCTACGTCGAGACGTACGGCTGCCAGATGAACGTCGCCGACAGCGACATGGTGCTGGGGCTGCTTCATCGCGACGGTTATGCGCGCACCGACGACGTCTCGCTCGCCGACCTGATCCTCATCAACACCTGCGCCGTGCGCGAGAAGGCCGAGGATCGCGTCTTTCAGCGCGCCAGCATGCTGGCCCAGCATCGCCGCCGGCCCGGCGTCGTCCTCGGCATCACGGGGTGCATGGCCGAGCACCTGAAGGAGAAGGTCCGGGCCCGTGCCCCCTACGTCGACCTGGTGGTGGGGCCGGACGGCTACCGCCGCCTGCTCGATCACGTGCGCGACATCCGCGTGGCCCGCGGCCAGGGGGAGATTGATCCCGGCGTCGAGGACACGGTGCTCGACCGTCACGAGACGTATGAGGGGCTCGATCCGGCGCGGGCGATGACCGACGGCATCACCGGCCACATCACCATCCAGCGCGGCTGTGACAAGTTCTGTACCTTCTGCGTCGTACCCTACACGCGCGGCCGCGAGCGGGGCACGGCCCCCCGCGAGGTGCTGCGCCAGGCGCGCTCGCTGGCGGAGGCCGGCTACAAGGAAGTGCAGCTGCTCGGCCAGACCGTGAACTCGTATCGCTACGAGGACGTGGGCTTCGCCGACCTGCTGCGCGCCGTGGCCACCGTCGACGGCATCGAGCGGATCCGCTTCACGTCGCCGTACCCGCTCGATTTCTCCGACGACGTCGTCCGCGCCATGGCGGAGACGCCCAAGGTCTGCAAGCACGTGCACCTGCCGCTGCAGACGGCGTCGGACAGCGTGCTTTCGCGCATGCGCCGCGGTTACGACTACGCGCAGTTCCGCGACCTGGTGCGCGCCCTGCGCGCCGCCATGCCCGACATCGCCATCTCCACCGACGTGCTGGTCGGCTTCTGCGACGAGACCGAGGAGGAGTTCCGCCCCATCCTGGAGGCGATGGAAGAGCTGCGCTTCGACGGCGCGTTCATGTTCGTCTACTCCGAGCGCGAGGGGACCACCGCCGCCCGCAAGCTGCCGGACAACGTGCCGGCTGAGGTCAAGCAGCGCCGCCTCACCGAGGTGATCGAGCTGCAGAAGCGCATCACCGGCGAGATCTACCGCGAGCAGATCGGCCGGCGCGAGCGGGTCCTCGTCGAGGGCCCCTCGAAGCGGGCGCCCCAGGAGTTCTTCACGCGCACCGACGCCTTTCGTCCGGTCATCATCCCGGCGGCGCCGGGGGTCGAGGCCGGCGCGCTGGTCGACGTGGTCATCGAACGCGCCACCCTGGCGACGATGTTCGGTCGCGTCGCATAACGCCCCGAGGAGAGGCCGCCCCCATGGACAACGTGCCGAATCCCAGCAGCCTCACCTTCGAGGACCTCGTCATCTGGTCGTTCGTCGGGTTCGTGGTCTGGTTCCTGGTGCGCTACGTGCTGCGCGGCTTCTACACCGTCGATCAGAGCGAACGCGCCGTGAAGACGGTGCTGGGCCGCGCCGTGCGCATCGGCGACGCCACCACCCTCGATTCCCCCGTCGCCGCCGAGCTGCGCGACGACGAGAAGCAGCGCTACGTCTACCCGCAGGTGCGGGTCATTCCCCCCGGCGGCCCTTACTTCAAGTGGCCATGGGAGCAGATTCACAAGCTGTCGGTCGCCACGCAGACGGTGAACATGGCCTTCGACCCCGAGACGCCGTCGGCGAACTCGGGCGGGACGGTCATCGAGGCGGTGACGAAGGACCACCTGAACACGGGGCTGACCGGGCAGCTTCGCTACCGGGTGTCGGACCAGAACCTCTACGGTTACCTGTTCGGCGTGCGGCGCCCCATCGTCCACGTGATGGGCTACTTCGTGTCGATCTTGCGCGAGCGCATCGCCAACTTCGCGGCCCAGGCGCGCGATCCCGCCGCGGGGGCGGTCAGCGAATCGGCCAGCGTGGAAGGCGTCTCCATCAACGACCTGCGCAAGAACCTGCGCGAGCTCAACGAGCACATGGATCGCGAGTGCCGCTCGTCGGCCGCGCGCTACGGCATCAGCCTGGACGCCTGCCTGATCACCGGCATCGATCCGCCGCCCGAGGTCGAGTCGGCGCTGGCGGCCATCAACACCGCGCACAACCACGTCTCGTCGGAGATCAGCCTGGCGCAGGCGTCGGCCGATCAGAAGATCGTGCAGTCGCGCCGCGCCGTCGAGATCGAGACGTTGAAGGCGCAGGCCGAGGTGGAGCCGCTGACCGCGCTGGCGCGCCAGTTGACCGCGCTGAAGCAGGGGGGCCCCGGCGTCCTCGGCGCCTACCTGCGCAACGTGCGCCTGGCCCTGTACCAGAAGGCCGAGCGGCTGTTTCTGGAGGTGCGCGAATGAGCTCGGGCCCCATCATCGCCGCCATCACCTGCGCGGCCTGCTTCTTCCTGGTGCCGCTGATGTTCTCGCTGGCGCGCCTGTTCGGCATCTACACGATCGTCCGCGAGCGCGAGTGCAAGGTCTACGTGCTGTTCGGCAAGGTGCTGGCGACGCTGGACGAGCCGGGGCTGCACTTCCTGTGGCCGAAGATGGGAGCCTCCGCGCTGATCGTCAACTGGCTGGGGACCCGCTACGCGCTCGACATGCGGCTCGACCAGGACTACCTGCGCAGCCAGGCGGTCAACTCGGAAGAGGGCGCGCCGATGGGCATCGGCATCTGGTTCGAGATGTACATCAGCGATCCGGTGGCGTTCCTGTTCAAGAACGCCGACCCGCGCGGCTCCATTCGTGCCAACGTCGGCAACGCCACCGTGCGCTCGCTGTCGAACATGCCGCTCGCCGCAATGCTGGAGGAGCGCCACAGCATGAGCCAGGCGGTGCGCACCGAGGTGTCGGCGAAGGCGGACGAGTGGGGCTACGCCATCGGCTCGGTCTACATCCGCAAGGTGCACTTCCGCGACGAGGCGATGATCGCGCAGATCGAGGCGAAGGTGGTGAACCGCCTGCGCCAGGTGACGTCCGCCATTCAGCAGGACGGCATGAATCAGGTCAGCATCATCACCAGCACGGCGGAGCGGCAGGCGGCCATCGAGTTCGCCAAGGCCACCGCCCTGCGCCCGCAGATCGTGGGCGCGGCGCTGCAGGCGGTGGCGCGCGACCCCGACGTGATGGAGGCGATGTTCGAGATGCTCGAGACCCAACGACTGCTCGACGGTCCGGCGAAGATCACCCTGGTCCCGAAGGGGACCGGCATGCTGGCGCCGCTCGTCACGGGGACGCGCTGACATGCTTCGCCGCCTGATCGCCGCCATGTTCCTGGTGGCCCTGCTGGCGCCGCTGTCCGCCTGCGACAAGGCGTTCTTGCCGCTCTCCTCGACGTCTTCGTGCGGCGATCGCTGCAAGGACCTCGACTGTCCGCGCGGAACCTACTGTCAGATGAACGACGGTTGCACGCCGCGCTGCGAGCAGCAGAACCTGACCAGCCACTGACAGGGGCTACTTGTCCGCGAGCCGCCGGCGGAAGTTCGCCTCTTGCGCCGCGATGGTCTGCTTCCAGCCGGTCGGATCGATGAACGGGTTCGGCGTCTCGCCGCGCGCCGCGCGGTCGCGCTTCGCGAACAGTCCAAAGAAGGCCACGTGCGGCCCCAGCGGGATATCGCAGGGGACGGCGTTCCAGAACGCGTAGCTGCGCTCGAAGTCGGCGGCGATCTGGGGATACTCGGCGTTGCCGGAGAGCGGCATCTCCGCGAACAGCGTCGCGCTCGAGAAGAACACCACCGCCAGGCGCCGCCCGCCGTCCTCGACGGTGGTCGTCCAGGTGGTCGCGCCGGGCGTGTGCCCCGGCGTCAGGTGCGCGACCAGCACGGTGCCGCCCAGCGCGACGGACTGGCCGTCGCTCACCTCGCCATCGACGACGGTGGGGGGCCACTTCATGTCGAGCGCGATCGGTCCGCCCCCGCCCGAACGGATCACGGCCGCGTCCGCCGCCGAGGCCAGGACGCGCGCGCCGGTCAGCGCCTTCACCTGGGCGTGCCCGGCCACGTGGTCGGCGTGGGCGTGACTGGACAGAAGAATCTTCACGTCGCCGAAGTGAAAGCCCAGCCGCTCGACGTTCGCGCGCACGACCGGCACGCTGTCCTCGAGCCCGCTGTCGAGCAGGATGTGCCCGGCGGGGGTGGTGATCAGATAGATCGCCAGCTCGTTGGTGCCGACGAAGTAGATGTTCCCCGCGACATGGAACGGCTCGGCGCGACGGCTCCACCCGCGCATGCCGTCGGCGACGTGCGCGGGGTAATGCAACCGTGGCCCGGCGCACCCCGAGGATACGACGCCGCTCGCGACGATCGTGACGAGGGCGAGCGCGCTCCGCCGACCGGGGCGCACTACGACGCGCGGCGAATACGAAGGCCGCTCAGCTCGGTGAAGAACCGGCTGGTCGTCTCGATGCTGTTATCCATCGACTCGAGAATCAGATTCAAAAGCGTTTCGTTGTCGAACCGCAACGCTTCGTAGTAGCGCTGACGCTCGATCGAGTGCACGACGGCCGGCAAGTGGCCGTGGCGAAGCAGGATGAAGTTCATCAGCAGCCGGGCCACCTTCCCCGAGTTCTTCGTCCACGGGTAGATCGTCAGCAGCTTGAAGTGAGCCTTCGTCGCGCGGCGGACCGGATGCAGGTCGTTGAACTCGTCCGACTCCAGCCACTCGGCCAGCTTCTTCATCTTCGGCGCGATTTTGTCGGGCGCCGCGATCTCGTGATAGTACAGCCGGTGAAGCGGGTTCTCCTTGCGGTACGGGTGCCCCTTCGACGCCGCCTCTGGTGTCAGCATCGCGTACAGCTTGCGCACCAGCTCGAGGTCGACCTCGACCTGTTTCTTGCCGGTCAGCTTTGGCGTCGGTGGCGCGACCTCACGAACCCAGTCGAGCGCCTGCTTGTGGAGACGGACCTCCTCGTACATCGGGATGAGGGTCACGTCGCTGATGATCCGTTGATCGATCGCGGCCTTCAGCTCGGAGTAGGACAGCACGACACCTTCGAGGGCGTTGTCATGGAACAGCCAGGAGACGTCGAGCCGATCCTGATAGTCCTTGGTCACCGCGCGCGGAAACTTCGTCAGCTTCTCGCGAAGGACTTCCATCCTTGAATCCAATTCGAATAGTTTGGCGTCCATACCCATCTCTCCTGATGTTGCTTCCATCCCGTTATCAACCCACACACTGGGGCTGGGTATTCCGTGAAAAATCCGTTGGGCATCGTATCGACTTTTAACCTAGTCGTCAAGCGGGGTTACGTGTGATGGGGCTCGCCCCCCGTCCCACTTGTCCCACCTTTCGGGCGTCCCTTTTGGAGTTGCCCGAAACCGTCCAGTTTTGAGATATCCACAGGTTATGAACAGTGTCGCGGAGCGCAACGGTCCGGATCAGGATTCGAGCGGCCCCTTTTCACCTGTACGCGTGATTTCCACGCCCAGGTCACCTCCGCGCGGGTGCCCTCGTGCCCCAATTGTCTGCAATGATTGGGCAATTTACGGGCGTGGCGGGCGGAAAAATTGACTTCGCCTGCCGCCGGCCAAGAATGAGCGTTTGGCTCATTAGATGACGACCGAGGGCGCCCCCGAACCAGCCAACCATGAGCCGGTCCTCCTTGCCGAAATACTGGAATTCCTATTTCCATTCGGCCGTCGACCGGGAGGGATCTTCTGCGACGTCACGGTGGGGATGGGCGGGCACAGCGAGGGGATGCTGGAGTGGTCGTCCCCCACGGGACGGCTCGTGGGCCTGGATCGTGACCCCGACGCGCTGTCGTTCTCGCGCCGGAGGCTCGCGCCGTTCGGTGAGCGGGCGAACCTGATGCACGCGCCATTCTCCGCGACACGAGCGACCCTGGCCGCGCTGGGGATCCCGCGGGTCGACGGCATCCTCGCCGATCTGGGAGTGTCGTCGCCCCAGCTCGATCGCGCCGAGCGCGGCTTCTCGTTCCAGCGGAGCGGTCCCCTCGACATGCGCATGGATCAGACGCAGGGGGAAACGGCGGCCGAGCTGATCGCTCGCATCGAGGAGCGTGACCTCGTCTCGATCTTGCGCGACTTCGGCGAGGAGCGATTCGCGGGCCGCATCGCGCGACGGATCGTCGAGACGCGCACCCAGGGCGCGCTCGATTCGACCGCGGCGCTGGCGGCCGTGGTGGCGCAGGCCATGCCGGGCCGCGAGCGCCACAAGAACCCCGCCACCCGGACGTTTCAGGCGCTGCGCATCGCCGTGAATCGCGAGCTCGACGAGCTGACGACATTCCTCGCCGAGGCGCCCGCCCTGCTGAGCGCGGGGGGACGGCTCTGCGTGATGGCGTTTCACTCGCTCGAGGATCGGATGGTCAAGCGGCGCTTCCGCGCGCTCGGCGAGCCGCGTCCGGAGATCCCGGGGGATGAACCGAAATATCGCGTGGTCACGAAGCGCATCGTGATCGCGTCGGAGGCCGAGCAAGAACGCAACCCGCGCTCGCGCTCGGCGAAGCTGCGCGTCCTGGAAAGGCTCGCATGAGCGATCTGCCTTCTCCCCTGGTGGCCCCCATTTCGGCCGGGATCCCCCTGACGGGCGCGGCCAGACCCGCGGCGCCGTCCGAGCATCGGCGCGGGATCGGTGTGGGCGCCTTCGTGCTGGCCATCGTGACGGCGGGGGCCTTGGTCCACGTCGCCGTGCGCATCAAGAGCATCGAGGTCGCCTACGCGCTGGGGCGAGAGCGCCATGTGGCGACCGAGCTGGAAGAGCAGCGGCGCCGCCTGCAGATCGAGATCGGCATGCTGAAAGATCCCGGTCGGGTCGTCACGCTGGCGCGCGACAAGCTGAAGATGGGACCGCCGGGCCCCGACGTCATTCGCGCCCTCGGGGATTCACGTCACCTCACCGATGTCGCGCCGGTGATGCCCGCGCCGAGCGCGCACGGTGCCGCGATCGCGCGGCCCAAGCCGGCGGCGCCACGAGAGGGGAGCCGATGAGCGGCGTGATCTCGCGCTGGACCAAGATTCGCATCGTCGTGTTCGGCGTGCTGTTCGCGGCGCTGTTCGGGGCGGTGGGGCGCCGCGCTTACCGGCTGCAGGTCGGCGACGAGGCCGAGCGGATGCGCGGCAAGGCCGAGGAGCAGTATCTGCGGGAGGTCGAGCTGCCACCGCGGCGCGGGCGCATCCTGGATCGCAACGGCGCCGAGCTGGCGTCGACCGCCGACGTCGATTCGATCTACTGCAATCCGCGGCGCCTGCTCGACACCACGGACGCCGCGCGCAAGCTGGCGCGGATCCTGGGACTCGACCACAAGGAGCTGGCGCAGCGGCTGGCACAGAAGCGCTTCTTCGCCTGGGTGAAGCGGAAGGTGACCCCCGAGGAGGTCGAGGCGGTCAAGACGCTCGGCCTGCCGGGAATGGGCTACACGCGCGAGCCGCGGCGGTTCTATCCCAATCGAACGCTGGCCGCGACGGTGATGGGACACTCGGGCGCCGACGGCCACGGTCAAGAAGGCGTCGAGCTGGCGTTCGATCGCTACCTGCGCGGGCAGAGCGGTTCGTTGCAAGGGGTACGAGACGCCCTGGGGCGCGAGCTGTTCGTCGATGGCATGGGGGAGACGGGCGGCGACGCCGGCAGCGACGTGGTGCTGACGATCGATCGCTACCTGACCTTCGTCACCGAGCGCGCCATCGACGAGGCGCAGGCCCTGCACCACGCCAAGGCGGTGATCGCCGTCGTCATGGATCCGCGCACGGGCGAGCTGCTGGCGGTGGCGTCGACCCCCTCGTACAACCCCAACGACCCCAGCAGCGCGGCCGAGCACGGCGCGCGCGATCGGGTCATCACCGACGCGTTCGAGCCTGGCTCGACGATGAAGACGTTCACGATCGCGGCGGCGCTGGACGCCGGCGTGGTGCGGCCCGACGATCGCTTCGACTGCCTGATGGGGCGGATGATGGTCGGCAAGTACACCATCCACGACACGCATCCGCACGGCCTGCTCACCGTGGCCGAGGTGTTCAAGTTCTCGAGCAACATCGGCGCGGCGAAGATCGCGCGCCGGCTGGGCAAGGAGCGGCTGTCCGACGCCTTGAACCGCTTCGGGTTCGGTCACCCGACGGGGTTGGGCCTGCCCGGCGAGCGCAGCGGCATGCTCCGCGCCGTCGAGAAGTGGGGCGACATCGGCTTCGCGAACGTCTCGTTCGGGCAGGGCATCACGGCGACGCCGCTGCAGATCGCCTCGGGCATGGCCGCCATCGCGGCGGGGGGCATTTATCATCCGCCGCGCGTGGTGGCGCGGGTGTTGCGGGCCGACGGCTCGGTCGAGCCGCTGCCCGAGCGTCCCGAGACGCGCGTGATCTCCGAGCGCGCGGCGCGCGAGATGACGGGAATCATGCTGGGGGTCACCGAGACGGGCGGAACGGCGCGCGCGGCGGCCATCGACGGCTATCCGGTGGCGGGCAAGACCGGCACGGCGCAGAAGGTCTCGGGCGGGCACTACGACTCCAGCAAGTGGGTGTCGTCGTTCATCGGCTTCGCGCCTGCGCAAGCGCCGCGCGTGGCCATCGTCGTGATGGTCGACGAGCCGCAGGGGGGGCACCTGGGCGGCGCGGTGGCGGCGCCCGTGTTCAAGGAGATCGCCGAGCAGGCGCTGCGCTACTTGCACGTGCCACCGCAGCCGACGGTCGTCGCCACGAAGGAGAACGGCACGAAGGAAAACGGAAGGAAGGGGAGCACGAAGTCGACGGCGACGAGCGGCGCGCGCGCCGCCGCCGAGGTCTCGGACGAGGACGAGCTTCCCGGCTCGGACGTTCCCGAGATTCGCGACGCCGATCTCGACAACGGAGATGCCGACACCGCGCCCGTGCCCGCGGTTGCCGCCGCCGCGCCGGCGGGCGGAGACGACGTGGGCGAGGACGACCGCGCGGAGGGGGACGCGGGCGACAAACCCGAGTCGTCCAAGGTGATCAACGTGCCGAACTTTCGGGGGCTGACGATCGCGGCGGCGTTGCGGACGGCGCGGCAGAGCGGCGTGCAGCTGGCGTTCGACGATCGGCGCGAGCCGACGGGGGTGGCGCTGGGCCAGTTCCCCGCGCCGGGACCGGCGCAGCGGGGCGTCGTCTGCCGGGTGGCGTTCGGGCGGCCGGAATGAAGCTGGCGGCGCTGTTGAATGGCATCGCGACCGTCGAGGTCGCGGGCCCGACGGACGTCGACGTCGTCGAGGTCCGCGATGATTCACGCAAGGTCGGACCGGGGGACCTGTTCATCGCGGTGCCGGCCGCGGTACCCGGTGGTCACGCCGAAAACGCCACCGACTTCGTGGCCGATGCGGCGAGAAGAGGGGCGCGCGTGCTGGTCGTCGAGCGCGGCGCGCCGGCGGCCGCGCTGCCGTTTCCTCGAGGGACACGGGTGACGGTGCCGAGCGTCCGCGAGGCGCTGGCGCCCATCGCCGCCAACCGGTTTCCACGCGGGCGCGAGCTGATCTTGACCGCGGTGACCGGGACGAACGGCAAGACCACGACCACGTACCTGATCGAGGAGATGCTGCGCGCGGCCGGGATCGTCGCGGGCGTGATCGGCACCGTCGCCTATCGCGTCGGCGGCGCAGGCGCGGCGGCGCTCATGCGCGATGCGCCGCTGACGACGCCGGGCGCGCTGGCGTTGCATCACCTGCTCGACGACATGCGAAATGTCGGCGCCGAGGACGTGGTGCTCGAGGCGTCGTCGCATGCGCTCGATCAGCGGCGGCTCGACGGCTGTCGCTTTCGGGTCGCCGGCCTGACCAACCTGACGCAAGATCACCTCGACTACCACCGCACCATGGACGCCTATCTCGATGCGAAAGCGATCTTGTTCGAGCGGTTGCTCGACGGCGGCGCGGGCGTGGCGGTGTTGCCCTTCGATCGCCCGGAGGGGCTGGCCATGCGCGCGCGCGTGCGCGGGCGGCCCGTGCTGGGGGTGGCGACGCGTCCGCTTCCGGGGGCCGACATCGTCGTCGAGACGGTGACCGCCAGCAGCGCCGGGATGCGGGTGCGTCTCGCCACGCCGCTCGGTGCCCTCGCGCTCGAATCGGCGCTGGTGGGAGGTTTCAACCTCGAGAACCTCGTTCTCGCCGTGGGGATGGCGGTGGCGCGCGGCCTCGACGCGAACGCCATCGTCGAGGGCATCCGCCGGTTGCCGGGCGTGCCCGGGCGGCTCGAGCGCGTGGCGAACGGGCGCGGCGTGCTGTGCGTCGTCGATTACGCCCACACGCCCGACGCGCTCGAGCGCGCCATCGCCGCCGTTCGTCCGCTGGTGGGGGCGGGCGCGCGGATGATCACGATGTTCGGTTGCGGAGGCGATCGCGATCGCACCAAGCGCCCGTTGATGGGCGAGGTGGCGGCGCGCGACAGCGATCTGGCGATCGTCACCTCCGACAACCCACGCACGGAGGCCCCCGGATCGATCGTCGACATGATCCTGGAGGGCGTTCGTCGCCAGCCCTCGCCACCGATCGAGGCTGCCGCCCTGTCCACCGCCGAACGTGGCGTCTGCGCGATCGTCGATCGCCGGGCGGCGATTCGGGCCACGATCACGGCCGCGCGCGCCGGTGACGTGGTGCTGCTGGCCGGGAAGGGTCACGAGGACTATCAGATCGTCGGGACGGAGAAGCTGCACTTCGACGACCGCGAGGAAGCACGGTCCGCCTTCGCCGTCGCGGAGGCGCGCGCGTGACCGAGCCGACGGACGGCGCCCCGGCCCGGCGCTCCCTGGCGTTCGCCGTCGCGGCGATGAACGGGACCTGGCTGGGGCCGCCCCGCCCCGACACGTCGTTCGCGGGGGCCGCGTTCGACAGCCGGTACGTGCGCCCGGACCAGCTGTTCTTCGCGCTGCCCGGCGAGCGGGTCGATGGCTTCGACTACTGCGCGGCGGCGGCCGCCGCCGGGGCGATCGCGGTGGTGGTCCCCGCCGGCCGCGGAATCCCCGAGGCGCTGGCCGAGCGGCAACGCGTCCCCGCCGCGCCGCCCGTGGCGGTGATCGCGGTGAAGGATGTCGTCACGGCCCTCGGCGATCTGGCGCGCGCCGTGCGCGGCGAATTCCACGGCTACGTGGTGGGGGTGACCGGCTCGAACGGAAAGACGACCACCCGCTCGCTGTGCGCGGCGGCGCTGGCGGTCGAGGGGACCGTGCACCAGACCTCCGGCAACTACAACACCGAGATCGGGCTGCCGCTGACAATCCTGGCGGCGACCGGAAACGAGGCCTTCTGGGTGCTGGAGATGGCGATGCGCGGACGCGGCCAGATCGCGCTGCTGGCCGACATCGCGCGGCCACAGGTCGGCGTGATCACCAACGTGGCGGGCGCCCACCTCGAGCTGCTCGGTTCGATCGAGGAGGTGGCGCGGGCCAAGGGAGAGCTGTTCGCGGGGCTCGGCCCCGAAGGGCTCGCCGTGTTTCCCGGCGGCGATCCCCTGATCGAGCCGCAGGCGGCGCATCTTCCCGAGCGGCGCAAGCGCCGCTTCGACGGCGGCGCGCCCGGGCCGAAGGACGTCAGCCTGATCGAGGTGATCCCCGCCGGCGTGGCGGGGCTGATCGGACGCTACGCCGTTCGTGGTCGCCCGGTGGTGGTCCATCTGCCGCTGTCGGGGCTCCACAACGCGCGTAACGCCGCCGCCGCGCTGGCGGTGGCGTCCGCGCTTCGCGTCTCGATCCCCGCCGCCGCGCAGGGGCTGGCGAACGCCGCGCTGCCGCCGCATCGCTCCCACGCCCGCGAGCTCGCCGGGCGCATCGTCCTCGATGACTGCTACAACGCGAACGCGGCGTCGATGCGCGCCGCACTGGAGACGGTCGTGTCGTCGGCTGGCGCCGGGGGCGCGGGTCGCCCCTTCGCGATCCTGGGCGACATGCTCGAGCTCGGACCCGACACGGTGGCGCAGCATCGCGCCGTCGGGCGCGACCTGGCGGGGCGGCTGGCGGGCCTGGTGACGGTGGGGTCGCTCGGCGCCGAGATCGCCATCGGCGCCCGCGAGGCGGGCCTGGATGCGACGCGCATCGTCGCGGTGTCGGAGCCCACCGAGGCCGCCGCGAAGGTGGCGCAGTGGACCCGCCCCGGCGACTGGATCCTGGTGAAGGCCTCGCGCGGCATGCGGCTCGAGCGCGCCATAGACGCGCTGGTGGAGAATTTCGCAACCGGCCGCCGCTGACGTAAAAACAGTCGCCCCCTTGCTCTTCCATCTGTTTCATCACTTCCGCGACACCATTCCCGGCGCGAACGTATTCCGGTACGTGTCGACACGCCTGGGGCTGGCCACGCTGACGTCGCTGCTGATCACCTTCCTGGTGGCGCCCCGCTTCATCCGCCGGGCGCGGGCGTCGCAGCTCGGCGAGGTGATTCGCGAGGACGGCCCCGCCACCCACGCCAGCAAGCGCGGCACGCCCACCATGGGGGGCGCGCTCATCATCCTGGCCCTCGTCACCGCCACCCTGCTGTGGTGCGATCTGCGCAGCACCTTGGTCTGGCTGGCGCTGCTGGTGACCGTCGGCTTCGGCGCCGTGGGCTTCCTCGACGACTACCTGAAGCTCTCGCGCAAGAACAAGAAGGGGCTGCCCGGCCGCCTGAAGCTGCTCGGTCAGTTCGTCATCGGCGGCGTGGCCATCGTCTGGCTGTTCACCAGCAACGCGCTGCCGGCCGACGTCCGGCTGCGGCTGGCGCCCCCCCTGCTGAACTTCGATCGCTTTCCGCTGGCACTGCCCCTCGGCGCTTACATCGCCTTCGGCATCTTCGTGCTGCTGGCCGAATCGAACGCCGTGAACCTGACCGACGGCCTGGACGGCCTGGCCATCGGTCCCGTGATCATCTGTTCGTTCACGTTCATGCTGCTGGCCTACGCGGCCGGGACGACCTTGCGGAACTTCAACATCGCCGAGTACCTGGGTGTGGCGCCGGTGCACGGCGCCGGGGAGCTGGCGATCTTCTGCGGCGCCATCGGTGGCGCCGGCATCGGCTTCCTCTGGTTCAACACGCACCCGGCCCAGGTGTTCATGGGCGACGTGGGCGCGCTGGCGCTGGGGGGGGCGCTGGGGTTCGTGGCGCTGGCCACCAAGACGGAGCTGTCGCTGCCCATCATCGGCGGCGTGTTCGTGCTGGAGGCCGTCAGCGACATCATCCAGGTCGGCTACTACAAGCGCACCAAGAAGCGCATCTTCCTGATGGCGCCCATCCATCATCACTTCGAGAAGCTCGGCTGGCCCGAGTCGCGCATCGTCGTCCGCTTCTGGATCGTCTCGTTCGCCTGCGCGATCCTGGGGTTGATCCTGACCCTGAAGGTCCGCTAGCTGGCCTGACCCTCCGCCGCTCCCGGCGGAAAGGTCGTTTTTTGGCGCGTTGGCGACGGTTGCGCCATCCTGAGGGACCGGCGCACGTGATTGAGCTCAAGGGAAAGCGAGTCCTCATCGTGGGGCTTGGCCGATCTGGCCAGGCCGCCGCGCGCGTGTGCGCGGAGCAGGGCGCGAACGTCACGGTGACCGATCGGCGGGGACCCGAGGCGCTGGCCGCCGCGCGCGCCACCCTGTCCCCAGGGACGGTCGAGGAGCTGGGTGGCCATCGCGAGGCGACTTTCCTTGCCGCCGACCTGATCGTGCTGTCGCCGGGGGTGCCCGAGCTGCCCGAGATCGCGGCGGCGCGCCGCGCCGGCGTGAAGATCACCGGCGAGCTCGAGGTCGGGTCCTGGTTCAACCAGGGGACGATCGTCGGCATCACCGGCACGAACGGAAAATCGACGACGACCACGCTGTGCGGGGCCATCCTGCGGGCCAGCGGTTCGCCCACGTTCGTCGGCGGCAACCTGGGCGAGCCACTGTGCGAGGCGGTGGGCACGCGGGCGGCGTCGCCTGGCGGGATGTCGGTGGTCGAGGTGTCGAGCTTCCAGCTCGAGACCGTGGAGACGTTTCATCCGCGCGTCGCCGTGCTGCTGAACATCACCCCCGATCACCTCGATCGCTACGATGACTTCGAGGCCTACGCCGCGATGAAGGCGCGCATCTTCGCGCACCAGGGACCGTCGGACTTCGCGGTGTTGAACGCCGACGATGCGCTGGTGCGGCGTTCAGCCGAGGGGATCGCCGCGCAGCCGGTCATGCTCTCGACCTCGCGACAGCTCGAGCGCGGCGGCTGGGTCGAAGGGGACGCGCTGTGCGTGCGGCTGCCGGGCGGCGAGCGTGAGCGCTATCCCCTGCACAACCCGTCGCTGGTGGGGCGGCACAACCACGAGAACGCGCTGGCGGCGCTGCTGGCTGCCCGGCTCGTCGGGGCGACGCCGTCGGAGGCGCGCCGCGCCCTGCTCGAATTCCGCGCTCTCGCCCACCGCATGGAGCTGGTCGCCGACGCCGCCGGGATCGAGTACTACGACGATTCTAAGGGGACCAACGTCGGCGCGGTGACCGCGGCGCTGTCGGGATTCCCGCGCCCCGTCGTCCTGATCGCCGGAGGCAAGGACAAGGGCGGTGACTACACGCCGCTCGCCGAGGTGTTCGCGAAGGTGGGGCGGGCGGTGGTGCTGATCGGCGAGGCCGCCGATCGCATCGAGGAGTCGTTCAGCAAGGTGGTGGCGCCCACCCAGATCGTGCGCGCCGCCAGCCTGGAAGAAGCCGTGCGCAAGGCGGCCACCCTGGCGCGCTCGGGTGACGCGGTGGTGCTGTCGCCCGCCTGCTCGAGCTTCGACATGTTCAGGGACTACGCGCACCGCGCCGAGGTGTTTCGCGGCGCGGTCAAGACGGTCGTTGGCTCCGGGGCGATGCTGTGATGGCCGGGGGACGCGGGGGCGCGCTCGCCTTGCGACGCCCCTGGGCGGCGCTGGTCGAGCGCTGGGCGACCCTGCGCCGGCGGCTCGGCGCGCCGGCGACGCGGCCCGATGCCTCGGGACTGCTCCGGCCCAGCGAGGTCGGCATCGATCGCGTGCTGTGTGGCGCCGTGCTGATCCTGGCGGCGTTCGGCTGCGTGATGATCTTCTCGGCGGGGGCGGTGTTCGCCGGCAAGAAGTACAACGACACGTTCTACTTCCTGAAGCGCGAGCTGGTGTATGCCGCGCTCGGCCTGGTGGCGTTCTCGGTGGCGACGAAGATCGACTATCGCGCGTACCGCCGGCTGGCTTATCCGCTGCTGGGGTTCAGCATCCTGTTGCTGGCGGCCGTGCTGAAGATCGGCTCGCGCGCTGGCGGCGCCATTCGCTGGTTTCGCCTGGGCCCGCTGTCGTTCCAGCCCGGCGAGCTGGCGAAGTTCGCGCTGTGCGTGTACCTGGCGACGTTATTGGCGCGCAAGGCGGAGAAGGTGAAGGTGTTCTCGGTCGGTTTCCTGCCGCCCCTGGTGGTGACCGGCGTGATGATGGGGCTGCTGTTGAAGCAGCCCGACCTGGGCACGGCGGTGATCTTCGGCGTGGTGGCGCTGGGGCTGCTGTTCATCGCCGGCACCCGCACGAGCTATCTGATCGTCGCCATCTTGGTCGCAGCGCCCGCGGGGTGGAAGTTCATCGTGTCGACGCCGTTCCGAATGCGCCGCATGCTGGCGTTCCTCGATCCGTGGGCGTTCCGGCGCGACGTCGGCTACCAGATCACCGAATCGCTGATCAGCGTCGGGTCGGGCGGCGTCACCGGGCTGGGACTGGGCGACGGGCGGCAGAAGCTGTTCTTCCTGCCCGAGGCGCACACCGACTTCATCCTGTCGATCGTGGGCGAGGAGCTGGGGCTGATCGGCATCGCGTTCGTCATCGTGACGTTCTCGGTGTTCGTGTGGCGGGGGCTGCGGGCGGCCACGCGCGCGCGCGATCCCTTCGGCTGTTACCTGGCGTTCGGCATCTCGGCGATGTTCGGGTTCCAGGCGCTGGTCAACATCGGCGTGGTGCTGGGCTCGTTGCCCACGAAGGGGTTGCCGCTGCCGTTCATCAGCTATGGCGGCACGTCGCTGGTGGTCAGCCTGTTCATGGCGGGCGTGCTCGCCAACATCTCGGCGCGAAACCCCGAGCCGCGCGACGTGTTCGCGTGGGGCGGGCGGGCGCTGGGCGGTCGGGGCGCGAACCGGCGCAAGGATCGGGGGCCGAAGCTGGTGGTCGAGGTGGGGCCGCCCCGACCGCGCCGGACCGCCGTGGCTCCGACGGGCGTCGAGGCGCCGACGGAAGCCGCGCCGCGGGACGAGCTGCGATGAGGCTGCTGGTCGCCGGCGGGGGAACGGGTGGGCACCTGTACCCCGGGATCGCCATCGCCGAGGAGGTGACGGCGCGCCCTTCCGGGGCCGTGCTGTTCGTCGGGACGGCGCGTGGCCTGGAGACCAAGCTGGTCCCCGCCGCAGGCTTCGAGCTGCAACTGCTCGACGTGAGCGGCCTGAACCGGGTCGGCATCGGCAACGTGGTGAAGGGGCTGGTGCGGTTGCCGAAGGCGTTCTTCGCGTCGCGGGCCGTGCTGAAGCGATTTCGCCCCGACCTGGTGATCGGCGTCGGTGGCTACGCGTCGGGACCGCTGGTGCTGGCCGCCGCGCTGCTCGGCTATCCCACGGCGATCCAGGAACAGAACAGCCAGGCCGGCTTCACGAACCGGGTGCTCGGTCTGGTCGTGCGTCGGGTCTTCGTGGCGTTCGAGGACGCGCGGCGGTTCTTCACGGCGAGCAAGACGGTGCTGACGGGCAATCCGGTGCGGCGGAAGTTCGTGACGGCGTTCGATGCGGGGACGGCCGAAGCCGAAGCGCCCAACGTGCTCGGCACTGTACTGATCCTGGGCGGCAGCCAGGGGGCGCGCGCCGTGAACGATCTGGTGGTGGCGGCCGCGGCGGTGCTGGCGAAGCAGGGGCGACTGCCCCGGCTGGTTCATCAGACGGGCGCCGGCGACGAGGCGCGGATCCGGCAGAGCTACGAGGCGGCGGGGCTCACCGGGCGCGTCGAGATCCGGCCGTTCATCGACGACATGCCGGCCGCCCTGGGCGCGGCGGCGCTGGTGGTGGGCCGCGCGGGCGCGCTGACCCTGGCCGAGCTGGCGATGACGGGGCGTCCCGCGATCCTGATTCCGCTCCCCACCGCCGCCGCCGATCATCAGACCCGCAACGCGGCCGAGTTCGAGCGCGCGGGCGCGGCGCTGGTCGCCGCGCAAGGAACCACCACCGCCGCGTCGCTGGCCACGCTGATCGCCGACCTGATCGAGGCCCCCGCGCGGCGCGCCGAGATGTCGCGCCACATGGCCGCGCTCGGTCGCCCCAACGCCACCCGCGACATCGTCGACGAGCTGGAGAAGCTGGTGGCGGCGCGCTGATGTTTCGCAAACGGAATGTCGCCATCCACTTCGTCGGCATCGGCGGCATCGGCATGTCCGGGATCGCCGAGGTGCTGCTGAACCTCGGTTACGCGGTGTCGGGCTCCGATCTGCGCCCCACCGACGTCACCGCGCGCCTGCAGACGCTGGGCGCCACCATTCACTTCGGTCACGCCGCGGCGAACAGCGCCGCCGCCGACGTGGTGGTCGTCTCCAGCGCCGTGCGCGCCGACAACCCCGAGGTGCGGGCGGCGCGCGAGCGCGACGTGCCGGTCATTCCCCGCGCCGAGATGCTGGGCGAGCTGATGCGCGTGAAGGACGGCGTGGCCGTGGCCGGCTCGCACGGCAAGACCACCACCACCACCATGGTGGCGGCGGTGCTGGCGCAGGCGGGGCTCGACCCCACCGCCATCATCGGCGGCAAGGCGCGCGCCTTCGGCTCGAACGCGCGCCTCGGTCAGGGCGAGCTGCTGGTGGCCGAGGCCGACGAATCCGACGGCTCGTTCCGCCACCTGTTCCCGCAGATCGCCGTCGTCACCAACATCGACCGCGAGCACATGGATCACTACGGCGATCTGGCGACCTTGCGCGCGGCGTTCCTCGACTTCGCGAACAAGGTGCCGTTCTACGGGCTGGTGGTGCTGGGCGCCGACAACGCCACGTCGGCCAGCCTGGCGCCCGAGCTGTTGAAGCGCCACGTGACCTACGGTCTGAACGCGGGCGACTACCGCGGGCAGGTGCTGGAGGCGGGGCCCGAGGGGACGCGGTTCCGGATCTCCGTGCGGGGGAAGGCCCGCGGGGAGGTTCGCGTGCGCATGCCCGGCATTCACTACGCCGAGAACGCGCTGGCGGTGCTGTGCGTGGCCGACTTCCTGGGCGTGCCGTTCGCCGACTACGCATCGGCGCTGGAGACGTTCCAGGGGGTCGACCGTCGCTTCTCGGTGCGGGGCGAGGCAGGCGGCGTGCTGGTGGTCGACGACTACGGCCATCACCCCACGGAGGTGGCGGCCACCATCGCGGCGGCGCGCCTGTACGGCCGCCGCCTGGTGGTGGCGTTCCAGCCGCATCGCTACTCGCGCACCAAGGACCTGTTCGCCGAGTTCGCGCCGGCGCTCGGCGGCGCCGACGTGGTCGTGCTGACCGACATCTACGCGGCCGGGGAGCCGGCGCTCCCGGACGTGACCAGTCCCCGTCTGGCCACGACGTTCACCCGCGCCGACGACGTTCACTACGCGCCACGCGCCGAGCTGGTCTCGCGGCTGGGCGCGCTGGTACGCCCCGGCGATCTGGTGCTGGTGCTGGGGGCGGGCGACATCACCCACGCCGCCGGCGAGCTGCTGGCGCGCCTCGAGGGCGGCACGCCGGGAGGGGCGCCATGACGGGCGAGGCGGGCAAGCGGCCGGCGCGCAGTCGCGATCAGGCGCGTTACGCTCCGCGCGAGGCGGCGACCGTGAAGCCGGTGCGCACCCGCCGCGGCCTGCTGAGCTGGCGCCGCGCGAACCGCCGCATCACCGTCGAGAACCGCTCCCCCTTCGTGTGGCTGGGCGAGGCGATGCGCGCCGTCGCGCGCCGGCTCTGGGTGGTGGTGAAGGTCGCCGCCGCCGTGGCCGCGCTGGCCGGGGCGGTCTACGGCGTGCGCATCGCCGTCGCGCACATCGTCGCGTCACCGCGCTTCGCGCTGCGCGAGCTGCGCGTCGGCGCCGCCACCCACCTCGATCGCGAGCAGATCGTGGCGCTGTCCGGCGTGAACGCTGGCGATCGGTTGCTGGCCCTCGACACCGACGTGGTGGCGGCCCGGCTGACCCGCCACCCCTGGATCGCGGCGGCGCGCGTGCGGCGCGAGCTCCCCACGACGTTGCTCATCGACGTGACCGAGCGGCGCGCGGCGGCGGTGGCCGTCATCGGGTCGCTGTACCTCATCGACGAGGCCGGGCACGCCTTCAAGCAGGCGACGCTGGACGAGGCCGATGGGCTGATCGTTCTGACGGGCGTGTCGCGTCCCGCCTACGCCGGCGTGCGTGAGGCGAGCGAGGCCGTGTTCCGCGAGGCCATCGGCCTGTACGCCGCCTACAAGCACCCCGACAGCCTGGCCCTGGCCCGGCAGACGCGCAGCCACGTCGGTCGGCCGGCGCTGTCCGAGATCCACATCGATCCCCGCAACGGGTTCTCGCTGTTCTTCCTCGACGGCGGGGCCGAGATCCGCCTGGGCCTGGGCGACATGTCGGAGAAGCTGGCGCGCCTCGACGAGGTGCTGAACGAGCTGGGGCCGAAAGGGATCGCGGCGCTGCGGGTCATGCACCTGGACGGGCCGGCGTCCGACCGCGTTCCGCTGCGCCTGGCGCCCCCCGCGGTGGCCGAGGAAGCGCCGGCCGCGTCGCAAGAAGTGAAAAAATCGACGGTTCCGCGTAACGCGAGTATCTCTGGCAAGAGAGAAAATTCGTCTGTTGCCCGACCCCGCCTCGGGGTCGACTGAGACCGGGAGCCCATACTTCACATGCCGCGAAAATCCTCGGACATCATCGTCGGCCTCGACATCGGGACAACGAAGATCGCCGCCGTCGTGGGCGAGATGGGCCCTGACGGCCTCGACATCATCGGCATCGGCACGCACCCGTCGCGTGGCCTGAAGAAGGGCGTGATCGTCAACATCGACTCGACGGTGGCGTCGATCAAGCAGGCGATTCTCGAAGCCGAGAGCATGTCGGGCTGCGAGATTTCGCAGGTCTACGTGGGCATCGCCGGCGGGCACATCAAGGGCGTGAACTCGACCGGCACCGCGGCGGTGAAGGACAAGGAAGTTCGCCCCAACGACGTGGCCAAGGTGCTCGAGCTGGCGCGCGCCATCGCGCTGCCCGTCGACCGCCACATCGTCCACGTGCTGCCGCAGGAGTACAAGATCGACGGCCAGGACGGCGTCCGCGAGCCGCTCGGCATGTGCGGCGTGCGGCTGGAGACGCGCGTCCACATCGTCACGGCGGCGGCGGCGGCGGTACAGAACATCATCAAGTGCTGCACCCGCTGCGACCTCGAGGTCGTCGAGATCGTGCTCGAGCCGCTGGCCTCGGGCGAGGCGGTGCTGGAAGAGGACGAGAAGGGGCTGGGCGTGGCGCTGGTCGACATCGGCGGCGGCACCACCGACATCGCCATCTTCACCGACGGGGCGATCGCCCACACCACCGTCATCCCCATCGGCGGCCATCAGCTGACGAGCGACATCGCCTTCGGGTTGCGCACGCCGCCGCACGAGGCGGAGAAGATCAAGATCCGCTACGGCTGCGCGCTGGCGCAGATGGTCGACGAGGAAGAGACGCTGGAGGTGCCGTCGGTGGGCGGCCGCGCCCCGCGCATCCTGTCGCGCCACGCCCTGTGCCGCGACATCATCCAGCCGCGCATCGAGGAGATCTTCTCGTTCGTGAAGGCGGAAATTCAACGCCTGGGGTGCGAGGACATCCTCGCCTCGGGGGCCGTCGTGACCGGCGGCGCCACCCAGATGCCGGGCATCACCGAGCTGGGTGAGGAGATCCTGGGCCTGCCCGTTCGCCGCGGAATGCCCAAGGGAGTAGGCGGCCTGGTCGAGGTGGTGCGGTCGCCCACGTTCTCGACGGCGGTCGGGCTGGTGCACTACGGCCAGGGGCGAGCGACGGTCGCCATGACGGGCGAGCCCGCGAAGCGCAGCGGAGGCTTCCTGGGGCGGATCCGACGCACGCTGACGAACGTGTTCTAGGCGGTTTCGTCGCGCCGGCTGGCCGATGGCACAGCGAGCCAAGATTCGTTTGCCATGACTCGGGACCTCGCGTCGGTGCGATCCCAGCGGTGAAACGCGCCATTCCAAGCCTGCTGGAAGTAAGTTGGGCTACATCGAGAGGCCCGAGAGCCGCGGCGAAAGCGCGCCAGGCCTCGCGCGCCGTTCGTAAAAGGGTTGAACGAAAGACCCCGGATTCCAGGGACTTCGGGCCGTGGCGGGGGTCCGCCTCGCCGAATCTCGGAACTTGAAATTTCCCACAACCCGCTACAATCCCGTCTCCCTTGGGTGGTGATGCGCTAGATTTCCGCGTCCCCGCGCCTTTTGACCGCGCCTCGGTTTTCGGTCCGGCCTCATCTCAATTGTCCGGTTCAACCTGATCGACAGGAGCTCCCAGATGTTGCGTTCAGCCCTCACTTCCCGATCGTTGGCCATCCTGGCCGTAGGTTTTCTGACCTCGGCCTCCGCCTGTACCCCCTCCTCGAGCAACGACGGAAGCGGCGGTAACAACAGCGGCAGCGGCGGCTCGGGAAGCGGCGGTAACAAAGGAAGCGGCGGCTCTAGTTCCGGCAGCGGTGGCTCCAGCGCGGGCAGCGGCGGCAAGGTAGGCAGCGGCGGCAGCGGGTCTGGCGGCAGCAGCACCGGAAGCGGCGGCAGCAGCAGCGGCTCGGGTGGCAGCACGACGGGCAGTGGCGGCAGCGGCACGACCGGTTCGGGCGGCAGCGGCACGACGGGCAGTGGCGGCAGCGGGACGACGGGCTCGGGTGGCAGCGGCACGACGGGAAGCGGCGGCAGCGGGACGACGGGCTCGGGTGGCAGCGGCACAACGGGAAGCGGCGGCAGCGGCACGACGGGCTCGGGAGGCGCGGGTGGTGGCAGCGGAAACCCCAGCTGCCCAACGGCCAGCGCCAACATCATCTCCGACTTCGAGGAAGGCACGACCGGCGTGACCATCAATCCGGCGGGCGGTGTTTGGTACGACTATAAGGGGACCGTGGGGACGCAGGTGCCGGCCAGTGTGGCCGCTTCCATGACGCCGACGGGAATCGCCACTTCGACCGACGGTACGGGCACTTGCAAGGGCGCGATGCATGTCACGGGCATGGGCCTGACCGACTACTCCGGCTTTGGAGCGACGCTCGCCCCAGCCCCTACGTCGGCGAAGCTTTCCTTCGCGAATCCCATCAACGTGAGCGCTCACTCGGGCATTAGCTTCAAGATCAAGTCGGGAAGTGGCACGCCAGCGGCCGTCTATTTCGACATTAAGACCAAGGAAACCGCCCCGATGGCAGAGGGTGGCAATCTCAGCGACGAAACGGACTCCACCAAGAATACTGACAGCAAGGTTGGCCTACGCAACAATCGCGGTCAGATGCTTCTGTCCCCTTGGACCACACCCAGCATCTCGACGAGTTGGCAGACGATCACGGTTCCGTTCGGCACCCTGATTCCCCGCTGGGTTCCGGCGGGTGGAACCATGGGGTGTCCCGCCGCCGGTACGGGTGTTCCGAAGTGCGAAGCGCCCAGATTCAACCCGATGAACCTCCTCGGCATCGAGTTCTCCATCGTTCCTGACCCCGGCTTCCCCAAACCGTCCGGCTCATCGCCTGGAACCTACGATCTGTGGGTAGACGACGTTCAGTTCGTCGACAGCGACAGCGGGTTGCCCACCATCGCCGGCTTTCCGAACGACGGGGCGGTTGGGTCATGCGTCAAGCCCACGGGCGCGGCCGGGAAATTCCTGGTCACCGCTTACAACATGTGGAAGCAGACCTTCGTGACCGGCGGGAAGGTCGTTCGGCCAGAGAACAACAACGATACCGTTTCCGAGGGTATCGCCTACGGCATGATCATCGCCGTGTACATGAACGATCAGGCCCTCTTCGATCAGCTCAATTCATACTGGAAGTCGAACGCGACCGCCGGGCACTTGATGACCTGGAACAACACCGGAGGAAGCGGTTCGGCGACCGACGCCGACGAGGACGCCGCCTTTGCGCTCATGGAGGCCTCCAAGAAGTGGACGGGCGGAACTTATTCCGCTGACGCCATGAACGTGATGCATGACATTCTCTCGAACGACATGGTTGGGTCGACATACATCAAGGGAGGCAGCAATTACAGCGGCACCGGCAGCGTGACGAATCCGTCGTACTTCGCGCCCGGACACTATACGGAGTTCGCAAAGTTTGACACGACCAACGCGGCAACATGGAACGGCCTGGCCAGCGCGTCTTACACGCTCCTCAACGCTGATGTCGGCGCATCCAAGAGCGGCACCAATGGGCTTCTCGCTGCATGGTGTGTCGCAGGCTCGTGCGCTGGACCAGCCGCGAACACCGACAGCACCAATGATGTGCTTTTCCAGTACGATTCGCACCGCATTCCGCTGCGTGTCGGTCTCGATTACTGCTGGCACGGGACGGCCGCCGCCAAGACCTACCTCGCCAAGATCAGCGGCTTCTTCCAGACTCAATCGGCCAACGGAATCGCGCGACTGGCCGACATCTACACGCCCAGCAGCAGCAGCCCCGCGAGCGGGGCTGCTCCCAACTCGGCGTCCGCCATTGGAAGCGCCGCAGTCGGCGCCATGAGCGATGCGCAGTACCAGACGTTCCTCGACGGCGGCTACCAACTGGTTCTGGACATGTTGAACCGTGGCACGTTGGCGAACTACAACGACGGAACCAAGAGCGCGTACTCTTACTACAACGCCACCGTCGGAATGCTGTCTCTTCTGGCGATGACCGGAAACCTCCGGCCCCTCTGAAGCTGAAGAAGGACCACGATAGAAGGGATTCCGGAGACGAATATGGCGACTCGAACCGTTGTTGGTATCGTGACTGCTGGCCTGATGTGCGTCTTGGTGGGCTGTTCTTCTTCCCACAATGGGAGCGGTTCAGGTGGAAACTCGGGAGCGGGATCCGGTGGAAATTCAGGGTCGGGCGGAATCACAGGCTCGGGCGGCAACTCAGTGAACTGTGGGTCCACCAATCCCGACGATCTCATCTCGGATTTCAAGACCGACAACGGCATCGCAGCCGTTGCAGGGCGCTCGGGTGGCTGGTACCTGTACCCAGATCATCCAGGCACGTTCACTCCGGCACTAGCGGCCCCTTACCCCATCGACTCGACAACGGGAAATCCGTCTTGTTCTGGACCTGGGTCGCTCCACACGAAGGCAGTAGGGTTCGGCGGGACGAGTGACTCGTTTGGCGCAGCGCTAGCCGTGGATTTCGTATCGCAAGTTGTCAGCGACGCCGGCGACACGGTGAAGGGGACATACGACGCTTCCGAATACACCGGAATTTCGTTCTGGGCCAAGGCTACAGACACCTTGAAATTGGTCCAGGTGAAGTTCATCGATGCCTATACCGATGCGCAGGGCGATCCGGGAGCATTCGACTCGTCAGCGTTTCCCTGCGCGCTGGTCCCTAATTTTCCTAACAATTGCAGCCCGTACATCGTGAAATTTTCGCAGGGCGACGCTGACACGAATTATCCCAATTATGACAACACGGCGATCGGCACAGACTGGAAAATGTTCAGCGTCCTATTCGCGGATGCCAAGCAGGACATGTTTAATCCAGGCCAGATGTCGCCGAACAACACGGTTGACGTCAAGCACCTTTTAGGACTTGCCATCCAAGTCAACGCCGATTTCAGTACGGCGCCTCCGACGGCGAACGACTTCGAGATCTGGCTCGACGACGTCCGTTTCATTCGTTGAGAGGCCACGGGTAAAATCGACTAACGTCGGGAGTGCCCGACTCACAGTCGTGTGAGAGATCAGATTTGCGGGCGTGCATTGCATGCAAGGCAGATCGTGCTATCCCGTTTCACAACCGCAGCCAGTGCCGCTTTCGGCGCGGAACGCGATGGCGATCTGCCAGGACTTGCCATCGAGTACTGAGTACGCAAGTGTCTTGCGCTACGCAGTGGAGCTGCCCAGCGCGCGCCAAGTCGAAACGCGCGTCGTGATTCGCAGGGCGCCAGGCGTACACCCGTGCGCCGGCGACCGCACAGGTAAGGCCCTTCGCGCACGCGATGTACCGCGTGGCCCGGCGTTAGAAGTCGGCGCGCAGGATTCACATGATCGGGGACAACCTGAACGCTCAGGGAGAGAAGTCGCTGATCGACGCCTTCGCCCCTGTTGCCGGTCGCGCGTTGTGCAAAAGATCAAGATGCACTACATGCCGAAGCCGCCCGAGTTTACTCGATAGCGTAGCCAGGATATCCAATCACTCATTGGCACCAAGTCAGTATGAGAACCGCGAGATAAACATGCCGGGTAGATTGCCTTGAATGTCAGTGCCTGCTCCTGGGTTGAAATCAGCTGATCCACTTACGACTCCCAAGACATAGAGGCCGCTACTTCCCGAGGTGATGACCTGTGCTTGGCCTGACCCGGTGAAAGATGCGGCTACTGAGCCGTTTGCATCTGCAAACATCGTGAGACCGTAGGTAGAAGTGAGCGGAGACACGGCGACCGCATTTCCATCAGGAGCAATCGTGACGAGTGGCTGAATATTCGACGTAACTGCGGTCTTCCAGGCGACCGCTCCCCCTGCTGCCTTCACTTTGAATAGCGTCAAGATGTCCGTATCGGAAAGAATCTCGCTTCCATTAAGAGAAACAGCACCACTGCTGGCGCCCCCACCCGCGGCGGCAAGCACGATCAGGTCACCGGAGCCGTTGACGAGAATCTTCCACAAGCCTGCTGATCGTGTTCCTGCATTGCTGGTAAACCAGGGGCCAATCGAAGTCCCGTCATCTTTTGCGCCGATTATGAAAGACTGACCGCTAGTAATGTTCCAAGTCATTGGACTCCAAGGGTTCAACTTGTTCGCACCAGAGAGTGCTGTAGCCCCAGCGCTGCCGCCAACAAACCAAAGGGTCGATTTGTCAACGCCGATTTCAGTGGCATTGTCGAGATAGTCCATGAGGACAGAGGCCGTCGACGAATTTTCGCCAACTTGAGCTATGTTGCCATTTATCCCGTGAAATTCGTCTGGACTGAGTCCAATGGTTACATAGTCGCCCCGAATGGGCCGTGGAAATATTCGATCGATGTATGAAGTGTCCGGGTACGTCGCCGCCCATTTCCTGTTGAGACTATTTTTAGAGTCGAGTCGCGTTAACACCTTGGCAGTGCCAGGTTGATTTGTTGCATGCGTAATCGCATCAAATCCGGCGACCATGATGTCGTCATCGGGTGTCAAGGCGATCGAAGATACGGAAGTATATGGGATTCCGGCAGACATTCCGATGAACGAAAACGCGAGATCATTCCCTGATCGCAGAGTTCCGGTTGCCCCGTATCGCCCGATTGCGACCGTCTGATATGTCGTAACAATCTGCGTATTCGTCTCCTGTGCATTGGAGAGCGTGAGCGTGGATGTTTGGGCGCCTGCGGACAAATCCACTTCGACGACGATGTCTCCGTTGCTCGCCACGGCAGCGCTATGAATTCGCCCGATGGCGTCCAACGGCGCTAGTGGAAGCACTCTTGTCCACTCATAGTGCGGCACGCACTTGCCAGCGCTGCAGTATTGGTAGCCTTCGCAGGCCATTCCGCAGGAGCCGCAGTTGTTCTTGTCGATGTTCTTGTCGACACAGGCGTTGCTGCAGATGGATTGACCGGCGGTGTTGCAGGAGGGCATGCAGGAGCCCGAGACGCAGCTCGTGGAACCGGCGGATGGCGCTACGCAAGCGGGCGAGCACGTCGGCCCAGCCGCTCCGGCGGCTCCTCCGGAACCGGCAGCTCCCCCTGTGCCGGTTCTCCCGCCAACCGGCGGCGATCCGCCGCTGGCGGTACCGCCTGTGCCTCTTCCGCCCGTTCCGCTCCCGCCTAAGCCGCTTCCGCCAGCGCTGGTGCCGCCCGCCGCTGTTACGCCACCGCTCGCGCCTCCCCCGCCGATGGTCGTCCCGCCGCTCGCGGTGCCTCCGCCTGCGCCGCCCGCATTGTTACCGCCCGTCGCCGCTGCATTGCCGCCCGCGCCGCCGCTACCGACCGTCCCGCCGGTAGCCGCGCGTCCCGCTGTTCCGCCGGTAGCGCTGATGCCCCCGCTTCCGGATGCACCGCCGGCGTTCTCGCCTCCCACCCCCGATCCGCCTCCCTCAGGCCCCATGTATTGGTGCGGGCTGGCGCAGGATGCGAACGCGAGACCCAGGACGGCGGTCAGCGTGACGGACAGCGACCGATTTTGCAGCAGTGACTTGCGGTTCATCTTTTTCTCCACTCCTTCACCGTTTCCGATCGAGATCACGAGCCACCGTTTCGGCGGACCGCCGTCTCTGGTTGCTACTTCAGGGCTGAATTTATCTCAGAACCGCATGGCGCAGACGCCGCCGGCTTGCACCAGCGACGGGGCGCAGGTCCAGGAGCCGACCGCCGTCCCGGACGTCCCGCCGGCCGCTGCCGGCTGCTCCGTCAGCTGCAGCACCAGCCACGTCGCGGCAAACGCCCCGGCCGCCACGAAGCCCACGACCTGCCAGGTGCGGGCGCTGTTCGATGAATCGAGGATGGACTGACACGCCGGTGAGGGCAGGTTGGTCTTCCCATCCTTCGCGGTGTCGCCATCCTGGCGGCAGTTGCCGCTGTCCGCGGTGTTGAAGTCGCTCACCTTCTGCTGATGGATGACGCTGGCGGTGATTCCCGTTCCCAGCCCGGCCACGGCCAGGCCCAGCGCGGTCCACTTCACCACGGCGCGTGGCGAGATCCCGGCGTCGGCCGCCCGCCCGGCGTCCACGGGCGGCGCGACGACCTTCGGCGCCACGTCGCCGCCTGCCGGCGGCTGCTCGACCACCGCTGGCGACACCACCGCGGCCAGATCCGGCGTCTTGTCGAGCCGCACGAAGATGTGCTCGTACTGGAAAGCGGCCACCGTCACCTTGCGGATGTCGTCGCGATAGCCGGGCGCCCGCACCTGCAGGTCGACGGTTCCCACGCTGACGGTCAGCGGCCCGCCCAGGGGCAGATGGCCGGCCGACACCCCGTTCACGATCACCTCGGCGCCGGCGGGCTCGCCGGTCAGGTCGATGCGCGCCAGGTGCTGCTTGATCAGCGTGAAGGCGTCGTGGAGCGGCGTGTCGTACTTTTTGACCCAGGGATCGCTCGGCGTCTGCAGCGCCTTCTCGATGAGCGGCCCGGCCAGCTCCCAGCGCCCCAGCGCCTGATAGACGAGCCCGAGCTGCGCCGAGGCGCGCGGGCTGTGCGTCAGGTCGTAGGCCTTCTGGAACACCTCGAGCGCCCCCCGGTCGTCGCCTCTCCGCCGCAGCTCGACGCCCTTGTCGTTCAGCCCCTCGTCCGGGGCCGCCGCCGCCCGCGCGCGCGACATTCCCGTCACGGAAGCGACCCACACCGTGCAGAGCACGGCCACCACTGTACGAACCCGAGTCATCGAGCCTCCTCGGCGGGCAATCTAGCAGTGGGCATGCGGGTGGTCTATCGGTCCACTCGGCGGAAGGGGTGCGCGGAAAAAGGTAAAAAATTGGCGCTGTGCTCCCTCCTGTGTGATCGATCTTCAATGGGAGACGACCGACATGCTTGAATTCGACAACGAGGCAGAGAACCACAAGGGTCCGGTCATCAAGGTCGTAGGGGTCGGCGGCGGCGGCGGCAACGCGATCAACACGATGATCGATGCCGGCATCGACGGCGTCGACTTCATCGTGGCCAACACGGACTGCCAGGTTCTCGAGACCAGCCAGGCGTCCATCAAGATTCACCTGGGCAAGCACCTGACCAAGGGGCTGGGCGCCGGGGCGAATCCGGAGATCGGCAAGGCGGCCGCGCTCGAGGATGCCTCGCGCATCGCCGAGGCGCTGGCGGGCGCCGACATGGTGTTCGTGACGGCCGGCATGGGCGGCGGCACCGGCACGGGCGCCGCGCCGATCATCGCCCAGGTGGCGCGCGAGCTGGGGGCCCTCACCGTCGGCGTCGTGACCAAACCGTTCGCCTTCGAAGGCTCGCAGCGGAAGAAGAAGGCCACCGGCGGCATCGCCGAGCTGGGCAAGGCCGTCGACGCGCTCATCGTCATTCCGAACGACCGGCTGGTCACCCTGGCCGGCATCAAGATGACGCTGAAGGACGCCTTCGCCATGGTCGACAACGTTCTTCTGAACGCCGTCCGCGGCATCAGCGATCTCGTCATGGTGCCCGGCCTCATCAACGTCGACTTCGCCGACGTGCGCACCATCATGACGGGCATGGGACGCGCCCTGATGGGCACCGGCCAGGGCAAGGGCGAGAAGCGCGCGCTCGAGGCGGCGCAGCAGGCCATCAGCTCGCCGCTGCTCGAGGACGTCTCGATCAACGGCGCGACCGGCATCCTCATCAACATCACGGGCGGTCCCGACCTGACCTTGTCCGAGGTCACCGAGGCCGCGACGCTGATCGAAGAGGCCGCCGATCCGGGCGCCAACATCATCTTCGGCTCGGTCATCGACGCGCACGCGGGCGACAGCGTCCGCATCACCGTCATCGCGACCGGCTTCCAGCCGGGGCAGGATTCGATGTCGATTCCCATGCCCATCTCGTCGAAGGGCTCGCTGCCGAGACGCACCGCCAGCGACCAGATGGCGCTGCCGATGGGCGCCGTGCCGCCGCCGATGGGCGCGCAGCCCCAGCCGCAGATGGGCCTGCCGCCGCACATGGCGATGCCGGTTCAGACCTACGCCCCGGCCGGCACGGGCCGCCCCGTCTGGCCGAATGCGATCCCCTCGCCGCTCGGGCCCGGCGGAACGGCGCCCTGGCCGCCCGCCCCCGATCAGCCGAGCTACTACGAGGAAGCGCGCGCGCAGGCGCCCGAGATGGGCTCCGAGCCGATGGAGATCATCGAGGATCTTGACGGCGAGTTCGCGGACAGCCTGGCGGCGCCGATGCGGACGCCGGGCGTTCCCGCCGGCTCGGAGTGGGGCGCTGGCCCCACCACGGGCGAGCGTCCCATCATCCGTCCGGCGGTGCCGGGAAATGCGGCGCTGCGCGGGCGACAGTCGGGCTCGATGTCCCGGGTCGGTGGCGATCAGTTCGGTGACGAAGAGAGTGAGCTCGACCGTCCCACGTTCATCCGGCGCGGAATCCTGCCGCCGGGCTGAACGCGCACGAAGACAGCTTAAGCCGGGCCACGCGGAAGCTTTCCGTCCGCGTGGCTCCGTTACTTTTTGACGGTCGTCTTGGTGTCAGCGGCGGGCGCCGCGGTGACCGTCGTGCTGACGGTGGTGGTGGCGGGCGGCGTCTCGGGTCCGGGCGCGAAGCGGCCGAGCACCGTCTTCGAGCGCGCCTTCTCGGGCAGCAGGCCGTCGAACGAGCCGTGGTACCAGCGGTAAGCGCCGTAGACGATCAGCACCAGCAGCAGCACGCGCTTCCAGGGGAGACCCTTGTCCGCGAAGCGATCGTTCGTGTTGCGGCGTGAGCCCGGGGGCAGCTTGGCGACGCTGGTCAGGGTGGCGCCGAAGGGGACGTTGATCTTGGCGTTGGCGTTGACGGCCCAGCCGCTCGCGTCCAGCAACGGACCGAGGTTGCGCTTGCGCAGCTTGATGTACGCCAGGATCACCGACGGCGTCGAGATGAGCATCATCACGCCGACCACGGCCAGCGTCGTGGGCAGAAGCCCGAGGTTGATCACGCCGGTGGCGTACCCGACGAGGGCGGTGAAGAACGTCCCGATCGCGCCCACGGCCACGCCCAGCGCCGCCACCGTACCGACGTCGATCTTCTTCGGCTCGGGGGGCTTGGTCTTGTCCACGTTGACGGCCGTGGTGGCCGCTGCCGTCAGCGCTCCGTGCGATTGGGCGTCCGCGGCGGCGGCGCGTTTGGCCACTTGCTCCTCCAGCAGGCGGGCGAACTTCCGGTACGGCGCCCAGAACGCCTGGCGGATGCTGATGGGGTTGTCGATGATCTTGGTGATGGTGGCGTCCCAGTCCCGCCCCTGACGATCGTAGAAGACGCCGTTGCGGCCCACCATCAGGTTGTCGCTGTGACCGGCGGTGAACGCGGCGACGATGTGCATCTTTTCGCTGGTCGCCTTGCGCGTGCAATCGAGATAGGCCAGGTACGAGCCGGCCAGGCTCGCCATGGTGGCGTGCTTCGCCAGATCCTCCACGCGCAGGCACAGGCGGCAGGCGCGCTGGTCGAGGTACAGCGTCCCGCACTGAAACGTGGCCGGCTCCGCGCCGTCGTAGAAGTCCTCGAAGTTGACGAAGTTCGTGCACAGCAAGTACAGATCGCGGTGGTAGCGCACCAGGCGCTCGACGCTCTCGATGCTGGTCGCTTCCGCTTCGAGGGCCTTGTCCTTGGCGATCAACCCGGCCAAGGTCTCCTTCGCCGCCGAGGCGCGGATCGCGCGGATGCGTCCTTCGCCCAGCTTCTCGACATGGGGGCCCTGCTTCTCCGCCAGCCAGGCTTCGTAGGGGGCCAGCTTGTCGCGCAGGCTGGCCCAGTCGGCCTCGGCCACGTGCTCGCGCGCGCCCAGCAGCGGCGCGATGGCGTTCTCGGCCAGCGCCTTCACGGCGCCGGCGTGGGCCGGGTTGACGGCGGCGCCCAGCGGCAGCGGCGCCAGCGGCGCGATCTGCGCCAGCGGAAATCCGGCCACCTCGTCGGCGGTGATGCTGAAATCACCCGCCGCCACCTCGAGGTATTCCTCCTCCTTGCGATTCAGGATCGCCACGGTGCGCGGATCGAAGGCGGCCAGCCGGCAGCGGCCGAAGTAGTCCTCGACCTTGGCACGAACGGCCGACACCGCCTCCGCGGCCGCAGCCGTCTTCTCGGGGCCCAGCGGAAACACGCGCGCCGCATCGTTCTCGGCCTTGGCGTACCACTCGCCGTGCGCCTCGATCTCGGCGAAGAAGGCGTCGATCTTCTCGGTGCCGATGCCTGGCTTCCCCGAACGATCGGGATCGCTCCCCATGGTGTCGAGGATCTCGCGGATGACGGCGCGCGTGGCGTCGTCGCTGCCCGAGGCCTCGATGATGACGCCGTCGCCGTTGAAGGCCGTCTCGGCGAAGATCTTGGCCGGGTCGGAGACGTCCTCGATCGAGATCGACGTCGCGTCCTGCTTGCCGATGTTGGTCAGCACCTGGCGCGCCGAGGCGAGCAAGGTCGCCCCCTCGGGCGTGCTGTCGTCGATGGCGCCGAGGGGCAGGGTGGCTGCCCCCTTCAGCAGGTCGTCGGGGTTCTTCAGGTTCCCGGTGGCGAACTTCACCGCCGCGATCAGCTCGGGCGCGCGAACGCGGCCGTCCTTGTCGGCGTCGATCAGCGCCAGGGTGCGGGGATCGATCTCGAGGCCGCTCGTGGGGCAGGCCAGCGCCACCCACAGCTTCTGATCCAGCTTGTCGAGGTTGACCAGATCGGCCCCCGTCGCCAGCTTGACCTGATCGAAACCACCCGCCCGAAAGAATGTCCACCGTCGCGTCTCGGCCATGCGGCGCTTCTACTACAGGGCGAGCGTCGGGGGCGAACGAACGCTAGGATGGTCCTCGATCGCATTTTTCAGGGGGTTTCGTCATGCCCAGACCACCGCTTCCGCCTTTCACCGCCGAGACCGCCGCGCAGAAAGCCAGGCTGGCCGAGGACGCCTGGAACAGCCGCGATCCCGCGCGCGTGGCGCTCGCGTACACGGAAGACAGCCGGTGGCGAAACCGCGCGGAGTTCGTGCGCGGGCGCGCGGAGATCGAGGCGTTTCTGACCCGGAAATGGCAGCGCGAGCTCGACTACCGGCTCATCAAGGAGGTGTGGGCCTTCCGGGAGAACCGCATCGCCGTGCGCTTCGCCTACGAGTGGCACGACGATGGCGGCCGCTGGTTTCGCAGCTATGGCAACGAGAACTGGGAGTTCGACGGCGAGGGGCTGATGGCCGTCCGCATCGCCAGCATCAACGACCTCGAGCTTCAGCCCCAGGACCGTAAGTACCACTGGCCCTCCGGCCGGCGGCCCGACGAGCATCCGTCGTTGAGTGACCTGGGGCTCTAGGGCGAGAGCGCGTCCCGCGCGGCCTGGGTCAAGGTCGTCAGAACGCGCACCAGCGTGGCGAGGCGCGCGCCGCCCCGGCGGGACGAATCGATGGCGGGGCTCGCCGCCGACACGGACGCGCCGCTGTCGAGCAGCGCCGTCTCGGCGTCCTCGATGGTGCGGACGCGGCGGCGCCAGTGCCACGGCGCCTGGCGGCGCAGGTCGAGCACGCGCGGGGGAAAGCGAAGGCCAGCGACGGTGGCCAGGTCCATGTGAAAGCGGCCCCAGGTCACCAGCACGTCGTCGGGACCGCAGAAAGCGTTCCACGACTGGTGCCAGCTCTCGACCGACCGCCCGCCTTGCAGCGTCGCCTCGTCGATGC
>DASYCK010000140.1:0-24427 GCA_036500205.1 Polyangia bacterium
AGAAGTGGGCAAGGTCGCTTCGCGACTGGAACAACGTCCTCGGCCAATTCTCGATATTTTTCAAAGACAGGATTCCTGCCTAAACTAAATGAACTCAGTCCGCCACGACTTGGCCGTTACACAGTTTAGCTGACACTCCCAGTCGCGCGCGTCGTCGACTTTATTCGCGCGCGCGATCTCGCTGACCTCCTTCAGTATCTCGGCCTCCATCGTCTTCTTGCCCAGCAGCCGCTCACCTTGAGTGCCTTGATCTCCGGCTCAGGTACCGCGCGTTCGTCTACGCCTAGGCTGGACATCGTGCCTTCCTCGGCCAACCGACGCAACGTGAAGACCATGCTGGGCGAAACGCCGAAACGCCGAAACGCCGAATCGCCGTATCGCCTCGCCCCAGCCCGTCCGCGCGCATTCGTGTCGCCAGTCCGGACCCGCAGCCGCATCGCCGGCGAGTACCTTCGCCCAGTCCCTCCGTCCATCTCCTAGTCCGGTGTCCATCCTAGTCGCTCCTTGTGGCTTACTAGGTGGTCCGGTCTAGCTAGTGCTGTTGCGTGGCGCCGAGGGCGTGTATGTGTTCTTCAGGGGGCTACGTCGCCCTCGACGACACCATCCACATCGCGTGTCTATGATATGGGTCCGTATCGCGCAGTGTGACGCAGTTATGTGCTCTCTAGCGGAGGTACTATTTGAGCGTTCTTGAAGATACGAGCAGCTTTTCACCGACGAGAAAATGCGCGAGATCACCGAAGTTAATTTCCTGTTTAATTGCGCCGGCATCACTGACAAAGCGAAATTTAGAGGACAACTGGAATGGTAGGGGACCTAGCCCTTCAATGCTCTTCGCTTCATCCCAGGTAAACATAACGATGCTGGCAAATATCGCTAGCCGACACAGGACTTCGTCAGGGTCGTCTTGGGTATAGATAGTAACCGGCTCATATTTGTCGCCGGCCGTGAAACCGAGCAAAAAATACGCCAGCAAATCATGGTCGAGCCTATCCGCGTCGTTTTTTAGTCGACCCATTGCTCGGTTAAGCCGAAACATCGTGGCCGGTGAGACAATACTCTCATGGATTCCTTTTGTGCGGGAATACCATGCCTCTTTGAACCCTCGGACCAAAGCAATGTTCCGCTTTTCGATGTAATACTCCGACAACAATGAGAATCGCCGACTCTGACGCGCCATCGGCATAAGGTTCGCCGGAAACTCGTGGTATCGATGTAGAAAATCAATCGATAGCAACTCGACGATCGCTTCTACTGAGTAAGCTGCGATCGGATGTCGAAACAGCGGCCCCACGAGTCGGCCGCTGCAAAATGCTTCCGAGTGATACTTCTTCTCGTCGGCAATTTTCGTCTTTAATGTCGTAGCCGTGAGACGCTTTGAGTATTCTTCTCGTGCGTTTATACGTACCCAGTACACGTTAGATGCGTAATCTATGCCGAGTGCATCGATCGTTCCACGGTACTCATCCCGTTTTCGTTCCGGAAATGTCCATCCCTGCGGCATCGGTCCTACCTGAACCGATCCTCTAAAACTGAGACCCAAGTACTCAAGCAGGCCGAATGGAGTGGTAATCCAAACTATGTTGTCAAGTTCTTGGCCCAGCGTCCCCACAAAAGTGTCGTGAATACCATCGACATTTTTTGCGAGCTTATTGAACAGGTTTGTATCAACAAGGCCAATCATTCTCGTTCCAATGGGTCGCTTGCGGTCGTCCGGCCCAGCGATGCTTTCGTGAGCCCCTGTGCTTTCAGAAGCGCCTCGATAATGTCGCGAACAAACTGTTCGTACTCAGTCGGTGTTTGTGCGGCCACATCCCCCCCTACCTCCGCATAAGGTTGGGAGGTCAACGGATGCCAAGCTGGCACAGCAGCGCCTCCGATTCAAGAACGTCTGATCAACGTTCAATCATTCGCTGCGGTCTGACTTAGGTCTTTCTAAACATACATTCTACTCACGCCGAGGCGTCCCCGCCCGGATCCAGCACCGGCGCCGCGCTCTCCCCGACCTCCTCGTCCTTCTTCCGCTCCGCCGCCGGCTTCTCCGTCCACCGTTTCTCCGTGCGGTGCGCCAGCACCAGCAGCGGCGGCTGCACCAACCTCGGCAGCACCGCCAGGATCAGCGCGCCGCCGATGACCACGATGGCCAGCGGCTTCTGCGTGTCGGCGCCGATCCCGTGCGACAGCGCCGCCGGCGTCAACCCCAGCATGGCCACGAACGTCGTCATCAACACCGGGCGCAAGCGCCGCTCCGCCGCGTTGCGCACGCCCTCTTCCAGTCCGTGGCCGTCTTCCCACAGCCGCTGCGCGTACGTCACCACGATCAGCGCGTCCTGTACCGAGATCCCGAAGATCGAGATGAAGCCCATCGCCGCCGAGATCGAGAAGTTCGTGCGCGTGATCAGCAGCGCCAGGATCCCGCCCGTGCACGCGACGGGAATGCCCCCCAGCACGATCAACGTGTCCTTCCAGTTACGCACCGACGAGAACACCAGCATCATGATCACCACCAAGGTGATGGGGATGATGATCATCAACCGCCCGGTCGCCTCGTTCAGCTGATTGATCTCGCCCGCCCACTCGAGGTGCGTGTCGTACGGAAGCTTGACCTTCGCCTCGATCTGCTCCTGCGCCTCGGCGATCGTCGAGGCCAGATCGCGCCCGCGCACCGAGAACTTCACCGGGCTGTAGCGCCGGTTGTCCTCACGGTAGACGATCGACGGGCCCTCTTCCTCGGCGATCTGCGCCAGCTGGCCGAGCGGGATCTGCGCGCCGTCGGGCGTCGCCACCAGGATGTGGCGGATCGCATTCAGGTCCTTGCGATACGCCGACGTCCAGCGAACGGTGAGGTCGAAGTGCTTCTCCCCCTCGTAGACCTGCGTGGCGACCTGCCCGCCGATCGACGCCTGCACGATCGCCTCGACGTCCCCCACGTTCAACCCGTAGCGGCCGCACAGGTCCCGGTCCGGCGTGATGCGCACGTTGGGCTGGCCCAGCGACGGGAACAGGCCCAGGTCCCGCACCCCCTTGATCCCCTCCATCACGTCGACGATCTCCCCCGCCTTCTGTTCGTTGACCTTCAGATCCGGGCCCACCACCTTGACGGTGTTCTCCCCCTTGACCCCCGACATCGCCTCCTCGACGTTGTCCGAGATGGCCTGCGAAAAGTTGAACACCACCCCCGGAAACGCGTTGCCCAGCTCGTGAGACAGCTCGTCGGTCATCTTCGCCTTGGTCACGCCGTGCCGCCATTCATCGGTCGGTAGCAGCGGGGCGAACAGCTCGATGTTGTAGAAGCCCGACACGTCCGTCCCGTCGTCGGGCCGCCCCAGCTGCGAGACCACCGTGCGAATCTCGGGATGCTCCCGGTGCGCCATGTCGCAGGTCTTCTCGGACGGGCACCCCAGGATGACCGAGCGCATGCGCCCGACGTAGCGGGCCGACTGCTCCAGCGAGATCGACGTGGGCAACGTGGCGCGGATCCAGAAGTTCCCCTCTTCCAGCTTGGGCATGAACTCGCGCCCCAGACCGCTGGCCGCGAACAGCGTCCCCCCCACGATGCCTGTGGCGATGAGCACCGCCGTGTACTTGCGGCGCAGCGAGAAGGCAAACAGCGGCAGATAGAACTTCTTCAGCCCGCGCATCAGCCAGTTGTCGTGCTCGTGGTCCTCGCCCGGCTTGAAGCGCAGCCCCCGCTCGGCCAGCACCGGCGTCAACGTCAGCGCCAGCAGGATGGCGCCGCCGATGGCGAACGCGTACGTGTGCGCCATCGGGGAGAAGATCACGCCGGCCACCCCCGTCAAGGTGAACAGCGGGATGAACGCCACCCCGATCACCAGCGTGGACGAGAAGATGGGCGGCCCCACCTCGGCGGCGGCCGCCAGGATCCGTTCGATGTTGTTGCGACGCCCCGGCGCCGCCAGGTGGCGGAAGATGTTCTCCATCATGATGACCGTCGAGTCGACCACGATGCCGAAGTCGACCGCGCCCAGCGAGATCAGGTTCGCCGGCGTCGAGGTCCCCACCATGCCGATGAACGCCAGCATCAGCGCCAGCGGGATGTTCGCCGCCGTGATGAGCGCCGCCCGGGCGTGCCCCAGGAACATCCACAGCACGAAGGCCACCAGCACCATCCCCATCAGCAGGTTCTCGATGACCGTGTGGGTGGTCAGCTTCACCAGATTGGCGCGGTCGTAGTAAGGCTCGATGTCCATTCCCGGCGGCAGCAGATGGAATTTGCGAATCTCGTCGACCCGCTGATGGACGCTGTCCAGCGTCTTCAGCGAATCCCCGCCGTAGCGCATGAGGACCGTCCCCTGCACCACGTCGGCGTCCATGTCGCGTCCCACGATCCCCAGGCGTGGGGCCGCGCCGATCGAGACGTCGGCGGCGTCGCGCACCCGCACCGGGACGCCCTTCTGTTCCGACAGCACGATGTCGCGGATGTCGTTCAGCGAGCGAATCAACCCGATGCCCCGGACGTTGAACGACTGCTCGCCCAGGGTCAGGCGCTGCCCGCCCACGTTCTGGTTGCCGTTAGACAGACCGTTCAGCAACTGGGACAGCGACAGGCCATATCCGCGCAGCCGGAAAGGATCGACCTCGACGTGATACTGCTTGGTCAGGCCGCCGAACCCCACCACGTCGATCACGCCCGGGGCCTGGCGGAACTGCCGCTCGAGGATCCAGTCCTGGGCCGTCTTCAGATCGGCCAGCGAGTAGCCCTCCCCCTTGACGACGTAGCGATAGACCTCGCCGATGGCGCTCCACGGCGACAGCTGGGGCGACATCCCGGGGGGCATCGTGATGAATGACAGCCGGTTCAGCACCCGCTGCTGCGCCATGTGGTAGTCGACGTCCCAGGTGAAGTAGCACTTCACGTCGGACAGCCCGAACAGCGACTGCGAGCGGATGTGATCGAGGTTGATCATCCCGTTCAGGCCGTTCTCGAGGGGGATGGTCACGTAGCGCTCGACCTCCTCGGCGCTCCAGCCGTCCGGCTGGGTGATGATCTCGATCATGGGCGCCACCGGGTTGGGGTACGCCTCGATGTCGAGCTGCTTGTAGCAGTACAGCCCCAGCCCGATGATCGCCGCCGCGGCGATCAGGACCAGCGCCGGCGCCTTGAGAACGAAACGGACGATCCGCTGGATCATGGCTCCGCCTCCGCCTAGAGCATTCCGGAAAGGAGGATGGCGCCCGAGGTGACCACGCGCTCGCCCAGGTTCACGCCGCTGAGGATGGGGACGTAGTCGCCACGCTCGTCCGCGTCGACGGTGACGATGCGCCGCTTGAAGCGCAGCCGCCCGTCGGAGGCGGCGTCGTGCTCGGCGGTGAAGACGACGGTCTGATCGCTGATGCGTAAGATCGCGGACCGGGGAACGGCCGGCACCTCGTGCCCTTCGATCTGAATGACGATCGTCGCGTACATCTCCGGCTTCAGCGCCCGATCGGGGTTGGGCACCGAGCAGCGCACCCGCGCCGTCCGCGTCACCGGATCGAGCGTGCCGGAGATCCAGTCGACCTTCCCGGGGAAGGTCCGGTTTGGATACCCGACGACGTGCGAGGTCATGCTGGCCCCGGGCTTGATTTGTCCCAGGTCGAGCTCGGAGACGTCGGCCTGAATCCAGACGCGATCGAGCTCGCCCACGGTGAACAGCTCGACCGTCGTTCCCCCGGAGTATTGCCCCTGCACCTCCGTCCCCGGGTTGACGTTGCGCGCGATGACCTCGCCCTCGATGGGGGCGCGCAGCGTGAACTCCTGGGTCACGCGATCTGGCGCGCCGGCGCGCAGCAGCCTCGCCTTCTGCTGGGCGCGGTCCATCTCGGCCTTGGCCTTCCCGAAGTTGTCCTGCGCCTGCTCCAGCTCCTTCTGCGAGCTGGCATGGTCGTCGAAGAGCTCCTTCTGTCGCCGCAGATCGTGCTCGACGGCGATCAGGTCGGCCTGGGCCTTGCCCAGGTCGGCGAAGGCGATCCCGACGTCGGGGGACTCGATGGCAGCCAGGGGCGCCCCCTTCTTCACGCGCTGACCGAGGTCGGCCAGGATGCGCACCACCCGCCCGGTGACGGGGGAGAAGACGTGGCTGACGTGGAGGTCATCGAACGTCACCTTGCCGCCGGTGACGACGTCGTTGTTCACCGAATGCATGCCCACCACCTGGGTCTGCAGCTTGGCCTCCTGGAATTGCTGCTGGGTCATCCACGCCTCGTCGGCCGGAGGCTGCGGCGATGCTTGCCCGGCGGGGGCGGAGCGACATCCGGCCCCAAAGCAAGCGAGCGCCGAGGTGACGGCCAGGAAGGTGGGTGTCTGACGGTTCATCGTGAGAGGTCCATGGCCGAGGCTGGCTCGAGTTGAAAGATCAGGGTTCCGTACATCCATCGTAGGCTGATTCGAGGGGCTCCGCGATGACCGCAAGGTGCGTGCCACGGACGAGGGTCGAAGGGCGCGCCCCACCGCTGCTCGGGCGCGGTGAAATGTCCCACTTCCCAAAACTGCCGCGTCATCTTGTCGCTGGCGATGGGGCGGGGAGATGTGACGAGACTCGCGATCTTCGTCAGCCGCGCCGACGGAAATTCCAGCGACGCCCCACGCCACAGGTGACCGCCCTCTCGCGTCATCATTTCACCGAGATAGGTAAAGCGGTTAACGAAAACGCTTCAACCGCGGGCAGCACGGTGGCACTGTGCTGCTGTCGACGTTTGTCCCCGCCGCAACGTCCCAACCCGCGAGGCCCCCATGCATCGCTCGTCCCTGCTTCCGTCCTTCGCGCTCGTCGTCGCTTCAGCCGGTTGCAGCTTCTTCCCGTCGGCGACGGTGACCCCTCCTCCGACCGTGGATGCCTCGACCAACGATGACGGCGATGGGGGTGACGTGGTCGATCTTCCGCTCGAGGTCGTCATCCCGGACGTGATGCTTCCCACGCCCGATGCCCCGAAGTTCGGTGAGGACGCCGTCACGACCAGCCTGGACGCCAATTGCGGGGCAATCACGCACATGGCGAAGATGTTGCCGGCCGACATCCTCCTCGTTCAGGACCGCTCGCTGTCGATGACGAACGATCAGAATGACAAGCCGTGCACGGGCGGTACGGGCCTGAATGGCAATTGTGGCGCGAATTCGAAGTGGTCACAGGTGACCACCGCGCTCGACCAGGTCATGACCACCACCGACACGATGGTGAACTGGGGCCTGCTTTATTTTGGCGCCGAGACCACCCAGTGCGGGGTGACCATGGCTCCGGCCGTCCCCATCGCCTCGATGAATGGCACCGCCATCGGCCAGGCGTTCGTGGGACAGCCGGCGACGACGGGGCAGGTCGGAACGCCCACGCGCGCGGCGATCAACAATGCCGTCACGTACATGAACACGTTGACCGACCCCAACCCGAAGTACCTGCTGCTGGCCACGGACGGTCAACCCAACTGCGGAACCACGGCCGGCCTCAACACGGATGATTCGGTGGGCTCGGAGCAGGCGGTGACCGACGCGCTGACGGCTGGCTACTCCACGTTCGTGGTGGGCATCGGCAACACCGGAGGCACCGCCGTGTTGAACGCCATGGCCATCAACGGCGGCAAGCCCGTTCCGGGGGCGCCCGGCGGCAACTCGTTCTATCAGGTCAACAACACGGCGGATCTGGAGACGGCCCTGGGGCAGATCCTGGGGACGGTGACCACCTGCGTGTTCGACATCGGCCCTCCTCCCAACGATCAGACCAGCGTCGACAAGATCGTCGTGTTCGGGGACGGGACCCAGATCGGCCGCGACGGCGCCAATGGCTGGGATTTCAGCAACACCGACAAGACGCAGGTCACCCTCTACGGCTCGTCCTGCGACGCGGTAACCAAGGGGACCATCAAGAGCGTGGCGGTCACCTTCGGCTGCATCGTCTCGTAGCGGGCGTTCAGGGCGGGAAGTCGTCGCCGCCACCCGGGGCGGCGTACCAGTACAGCATCGCCGACAGCGTGACGGTGGTGTCCGACCAGTGCCACAGCTCCATGTCGAACCGGAGCTGGGTCGTGAAGGGGAGCGGGTCGGCGATCAGGAACCGGTTCATCGAGAACCAGCCCCCGAAGCCGTCGCGCGGGGCCAGGGTCTGCGCGTGGTACGCATGCGCGAACGGCGCCGTCGACGACCAGGCGAAGCCGAAGTAGTCCTCGGTTCCGGTGCCGAAGAAGCTGGGAAACGTCTCGCCGTCGACGTAGAGCTTCTCGTCCCCTTCGCCCCACCACGACGTTCCCGCCGGATTCTCGACGCTGAGCACGGTCCCCACCTGGCGGCCCCGCCCGCGCAGCGTGGCCCCGTGCCAGTCCCGCTTCGGGCGGGTCGGCAGCGATGCCGGTGGGCGAAAGCGCGCGTGAAAGAAGGCGGCCCCGGTGCCGGCAAAGGCGCGCGGCTCGACGGTGATGTCGCCCGAGAGCTCCAGCGGGGCGCCAGGGCTCGCGTCGGCGGGCGACGGCAGGCGCGCCACCGAGACGACCGCCGTCTTTCGAAACGGCATGACGAAGCGGCAGGTCAGCGTGCCGTCCGCATCGACCGAGAACGGCAGCGAGACGGTGGCGTTCCATCCCGGTCCCGTGCCGAAGAAATCGACCAGCGGGGCGCGCACGGTCTCCTCGCCGTCGAACGCGATCGACAGGATCGTCGCGCGCAGGCGCACCGGATCTCGTTCGGGCGTGCGCAAGCGCAAGCGCGTGATGGCGCCGCCCGCCTCGTCGGGCGCGGCGAGCGACGTGCTCGCCTGCTGCCCCGCCGCCAAGGTAACCGTGGCGAAGGGAACGACCCGCGCGAGCGGATCGGACGGCTCGGCGCGCGTGCTCGTCTGCAGCACCGCGCCCACCCGTGCCAGGGCCGGCGCCGCGCGCCGCAACTCGGCCTCCGAGAACGGGCGGACCCGCGCCCGCGCCGCCTCGCCGTACTGGCGATAGCCCACTTGATAGAACAGCCGGTCGACGGACCGCCCCGAGAACGGATCGAGCGACTGGATGCTATCGACGGTGATCAGACAGCGCGCGCGGAACGGAAATGGAAAGTACAGCGAGCGCCCCATCGACGTGACCTGGCCGAAGGGTGGCGTGAACGGCGCCACCGCGCCGGACAGCAGCGCCTCCATCGACGCCTCGAGGGCCGGCCGCGGTTCGTCATCGATGAAGATGCGCAGCGTTCCCGCCGGGCTGGCCGTCCACAGCCGCACCACCGCGCCCGGCCCTTTTGCGTCGAGCAGGACATACCGCTTCGCGCCGTCCGCCGTCGTCTCGACGCGCACCAGGTTGTCGGCGACGTTGGTGACGAAGTCGTCGTTGGCGAACCAGGCGTCGCCGTCCTCCGGCCGTCGGGAACGGCGGTCGTAGCTCGACTCCTGCCGCGCGACGTAGGAGTCCTCGGGAAAGCGCGCCAGCTCTTCGAGATCGATCATGTCGTCGACGAGCGACAGCACGCTGATCTCGCCCGGCGCTGGCGTCGGCTCGGGACGGACGGCCAGCGCCTGCTCCCACCCGGCCGAGACGACCGGGGCCTTCTCGCGCGGAATCAGCGCCACCAGCGCGGCGGCAAGCCCCCCGAACCCGACCACCAGCGCGATGTTGACCTTCGTCGCCACGGCCGCCGTTTCTACTCCGCGACAGATTTCTGACCAGTCGTACGCCGCGGAAGGGACTCTGCACCTGGGAGCGCGCGAACGGGGAGTTACGCCATCCCGCTGGCATCGGCAGATGACGCGGGAGCGGTTTCGCGGGGAGCCGAACCCGTGCCCTCTTTACGAACGCGAGCTACTTCTTCTTGGCCGGGACCTGTTTGGCAGCCACGGCATCGCGCTTCTTGCGTGAGTCGTCGTCGCTCTTGGTCTGCTTCTGATCCGCGAGCTTGCGGGCCGACTTCGGAGATTTGTCACCCATGGTCGACTCACCATGAGCGCTCTTCGTCGACAAAGCAATGATGCTGGTCATTCGACTGTCTGGAATTTGATCGCGCTCCCCCGCTCCAGGGCTGGCCATGGCCGATCCTTTGCGGCATCGTGGCCGCCGTGCCTGATGAAGAAGCAGACCCGAGCGCCGTCGAGCGGCTGACGTTCGCTTCGCTGGACCTCGACCCGGCGCTGCTTCGCGCGGTGGACGACCTCGGCTTCGAGCGACCGACGCCGGTGCAGGCGGCGGCCATCCCGGCCATCCTGCGCGGCGGGGATCTGTGGGCCTCGGCGATGACGGGCTCGGGCAAGACCGCCGCCTTCGTGCTGCCCGTCCTGCAGACCTGGGCGCTCCGTCGCCGCGCCAGCGAGCGCACCATCCCGATTCACGGGCTGCTGCTGGCGCCCACGCGCGAGCTGGCGCTGCAGACGGCGGAGACCATCCGCGTGCTGGGCGCCCACCTGGCGGCGCCGCCGAAGACCTGCGTCGCCGTCGGCGGCCTGTCCATCAACCCGCAGATGTTGAACCTGCGCGGGGGCGCCGACCTGGTCGTGGCCACGCCGGGGCGCCTCCTCGATCTGCTCGCGCACAACGCGCTTCATCTCTCCTCCGTCGAGATGCTCGTGCTCGATGAAGCGGATCGCCTGCTTTCCCTGGGCTTCGCCGATGAGCTGGCGCGCATCCGGGCGGCCTTGCCCGGCGCCTGTCAGACGCTGCTGTTCTCCGCGACCTTCCCGCCGGCGGTCCGCGCGCTGGCCGGCACGTTGCTGCGCGAGCCGAGCGCCATCAACATCGACGCGGGCGCTCCGCCCGACATCAGCACCATCGTACAGCGGGCCATCGAGGTCGACGGGGGGCGCCGCACCGCCCTGCTGCGGCACCTGTTGCGACAGCACGGGTGGCCGCAGGCGCTGGTCTTCGTGGCGACCAAGCACGCCACCGAGATGGTGGCGCTGAAGCTGCGACGCGCGGGACTGACGGCCGCGCCGCTTCACGGCGAGCTGAGCCAGGGCACGCGCACCCTGGCGCTGGCCGACTTCAAGGCCCGGCGGGTGCAGGTGCTGGTGGCCACCGATCTCGCCGCGCGGGGCCTGGACATCGCCGAGCTGGCCGCGGTCGTGAACTACGATCTGCCGCGCTCGGCGGTCGACTACGTGCACCGCATCGGGCGCACCGGACGGGCGGGCGACACCGGCGTCGCCGTCAGCTTCGTCAACGCCGCGAACGAGGCGCACTTCCGCCTCATCGAGCGCCGCCACGGCCTGGCCATCGAGAGAGAGCGCCTGCCGGGATTCGAGCCGACGGAGGTGTCGGCGCCGCCGGGCGACCCCCACGGCGGCGTGAAGGGGAAGCGCAAGAGCAAGAAGGACAAGCTGCGGGAGGCCGCCGCGCGAGCGCGCACGAGCGAGGGATGATGGGCCCGGCCTCCCTCAGTCGACGAGCGTGTGTCGGGTCACCGGCGCCGTGACGCTCGCCTCGCCGCTCGTCACGTAGAGCGTCCCCTCCGTGTGCACCACCGTCCAGCGGGCGTTGCGATCGGTCGCGGCGTCCAGCGCGTCGAGGAAGGCGCCGTCGAGCGCGTAGACCTCGATGGCCTCCGCCTTGTGAATCGCCTTGGCGCGCGCCAGCTTCTTCAGCTGCCCGGGATCGTTGTGCGTGAACACCACCACGCGCGGCGTGGCCTTGCTGGCCTTGTGCAGCCGCTCGGCCGAGGGCGTTCCGATCTCGAGCCAGACGCGCAGGTTCCCCTGCATGTCCTTCACCCAGACGGCGGGCTCCTCCGTCGTCGACAGCCCCTTGGTGAAGGCGATCCCCTCTTCGTAGCAGAGGCAGTAGGCGAGCACGCGCGCCAGCAGGTAGCGCATCGTCTCCGAGGGGTGGCGCGCCACCCGCAGATCGAGCGCCTGGTAGACGCCGCGATCGACGTCGGAGAGATCGATCTGGAGGTGATACACCGTCGCGGAGAGCGCCATGGCGGTGAGCCTACGTTCCCGTCGTGCGTCGCGCGGCCGCGATCAGCCGGGGCAGATCGTAGTCGACGAGCTGCCCGATGCGCTCGAGCGTGATGTCGGGCGGTGGATAGCTGGCGACGTCGGCCGCCAGCGCGTAGTGCCCCTGCCGCGGAAACACCGTGGTCAGCCGCTCGCCCCAGAGCTTCTTGGCGGCGGTCAGGATCCGCACCTTGTCGTCGATCAGCACGTAGTGCCGGGCCGGGTAGCGACGGGCCACCTCATCGAGCTCGTGCTCCTTGTGGATGTAGATGAGGACGCGCCCCTCGAAGATCTCCCACAGCCCCGCCCGCTCCACCTTGCGCGGCTGAAACACCACGTCCCCGTCCGACAGGATGACCGTGGGCCCGAACTTCGCCACGTGCTCGATCGCGTCGAGCGACCCCGGGAACAGCCGGTTGGCGAACGGGTAGTTGATGAGGAACGACGACACCGCCAGCAGGTTTGGCTCGCGCGGGTAGGTGACGCGATAGCGCTGCAGCGCCCCCAGGTAGTCCGAGTAGCCCAGCTCGGCGCGGAGCTGCTCGAACAGCGCGAAGTACAGCCGCTCGGCCTCGACGCCCACCTGACGGATGAGCGTGCGCTGCAGATCGGCCGTCACCCGATCGTTGTCGAGCAGCGTGTTGTCGACATCGAACAGGAACACCGTGCCGTCGGGCGCCGGCGGCGCTTCGGAGGTCGCCATGCGCTCGTTCTACTCCGGGCCGCTCGTCGTCGCGAGCCAGTTCCGGGCGAGCCAGGCCAGCCCGTCGTCCGCGGCGCGCAGCGCTTCGTCGAACCCCATGACCACCCGGGTGCGCTCGGCCGCTTCGCGCGCGTAGGCCCGCGCGTAGAGGATCCAGTTCGAGAGCTGGTAGTGATGCAGCAACGCCCCGAACCGATGCGTCTCGTGTCGCTCCAGCACGTCGGCCGCCTCGACGGCGCCGCGACAGCCCCACAGCGCGATGGTCACGTCGAGCAGCAGCGCGCGCAGGTCCTCGAAGGCGCGCTCCGGCGCGGCGCACACGCTCTGCAGCATCGCCTCGAAGGCGCGGTCGGCCATGCCGGCGTCCGCCGCCACCTCTTGCATGATGGGGACCTGCGTGGTGATGAAGTCGCACGCGGGCGCCTCGCGCAGCAGCCGCCCCACCAGGTACAGGTCGAAGGCGCTGGCGATCGACTCGCCGAAGAACAGCGCCTCGGCCGTGGGGGGACCGGCGCCGACGGCCCGCCCGACCTCGTGGCTGACGACATGGTGCCAGGCGGCGTGCGCGACGACATCGGCCGGGATGTGGTCGTTGCACAGCACGTCGGCGCCCGCCTCGGGCGACCAGAACGTCAGGTTCAGGAACAGCGCCCGATCCCAGCTCGCCTCGGTGCCGCGGGCGGGGATCAGGAAGCCATGGTCCGCGCCCGCCAGCGCCTTCTTCAGGGCCGGGTAGAGCGGCAGCGACGCGAACGCCGCCTCGTCATCGATGACCAGCGCGTCCAGTGACACGGAACGAAACGCCATGCGGCACCTTAGCCTGTGGCCAGGGCCGCGGGGCGCGAAACGAACGGCCGGCGGACCGGCGCTAGACCAAGAGGCTAGACCAGACGGGCGCTGTGATTCATGGCGATGCGACCGCCCTTGAGGCCCGTCTTCACCTTCAGCCCCGTCTTCGCCTTCAGGCCCGTCTTCGCCTTCAGGCCCGCGCTGTGGTTCTGCGTGATGCGGCCGCCCTTGAGGCCGGTCTTCACCTTCAGGCCCGCGCCGTTGTGGTTCGTGGCGAGCTTGCCGCCCTTGACGCCGGACTTCACCTTCAAAGCTTTGCTCTTCGTCATCAGGCCATGAATCGTACCGATTCGCCGCCCCAGATTGCAACATTCATTCTGCGTCCCCGGGGACGAAACGGGCGGCGCCGGGCGGGGAGGCGTCCCTGAAACCGCATGATAGATTGGCGGACGCCATGAGCCCCCAAGCCGACGCCCCCCTGGCCCTGCTGGACGCCACCGTCTTCGACGCAGCCGGTCTGGTCCCCGTCATCGCCCAGGACGCGAAGACCGGCGTCGTGAGGATGTTCGCCTGGGCCAATCGCGAGGCGCTGGCCCTGACCCTGGAGACGGGCCAGGGGCACTTCTGGAGCCGGTCCCGGAAGGCCGTGTGGCGCAAGGGGGAGACCTCGGGCAACGGCCTGGCGGTGCGCGAGGTGCGCATCGATTGCGACGGGGACGCCGTGCTGTACCTGGTCGATCCCGACGGTCCCTCCTGCCACACGGGCCGGACGAGCTGCTTCTTTCGCAAGGCCGACGGCGCCGCCGTGATCGAGGACGACGGCCCGCCCGATCCCCCCGCCGTCGTCGTCTCGCGAGTCGCCGAGGTGGTAGCGCGCCGCCGCCGCGAACGCCCCGACAAGTCGTACGTCGTGTCGCTGCTCGACGCCGGCTGGCCGAAGATTCTCGCCAAGCTCGCCGAGGAGTCGGGTGAGCTGGCCGAGTCGCTCCCCCAGGCCGACCTGGCCCACACGGCGCACGAGGCGGCCGACCTGATCTTCCACATGCTGGTGGGCCTGGAGGCCGCCGGCGTCCCCCTCGACGACGTGTACGGGCAGCTGCGCCGTCGCTTCGGGGTGTCGGGCATCGACGAAAAGGCGAGTCGGTCGCGGTGACGCTCGGCGAGCTGCTCGGCCCCGGTGGGCGCCTGGCGGGCGCCCTCGCCGGCTACGAGCACCGCCCCGGGCAGGTGGCGATGGCGGCGCGGATCGCCCGCGCCTTCGACGAGGACGAACGCCTGCTGGTCGAGGCCGGCACCGGCACCGGCAAGACGCTCGCCTATCTGGTGCCCGCGATCCTGTCGGGGCGCAAGGTGGTCGTCAGCACCGCCACCAAGACCCTGCAGGATCAGATCGCCCGCTTCGATCTGCCCCGGCTTCAGCGCGTGCTGGGGCAACCGTTCACCTGGTCGGTCATGAAGGGCCTGGGCAACTACGTCTGCCGGCGCCGGCTGGCGCTGTTCGAGCAGCAGATGACGATGGTGGCCGACCCGACGTTCGAGCGGCTGAGGGCCTGGGTCGACGAGACCGACAGCGGCGATCGCGCCGCCCTGGCCGAGCTGCCCGACGACAGCCCCCACTGGCGCGAGGTGCAGAGCTCGCCCGAGACGCGCATCGGCCCGCGCTGCCCGTTCCACGATCACTGCTTCGTGACCGCCATGCGGCGAAACGCCGCCCAGGCGAACGTCGTCGTCACCAACCACCATCTCTTCTTCGCCGATCTGGCGCTGCGCTCCGTCTGGCCCGAGGCGCAGGTGCTGCCCCCTTACGAGGCGGTGATCTTCGACGAGGCCCACCAGATCGAGGACATCGCCGGCGACTTCTTCGGCGTTCACGTCTCGACGGCGCGGCTGCTGGGGCTGGCGCGCGATCTGGGGCGCGCCCGCGCCATCCATCCGCTGCGCGCCGAATCCCTGGGCTCGCGCCTGCAAGGGGCGACGGGTGCCTTCGCGACGGCGCTGCGCGATCGCCTGCCGCGCGCCCGTCCGGGCGAGGAGACGCGCCTGCCGCTGCCCACAGACTTCTGGGCGGGCGCGGTGCGCACCCGCTATCACGAGCTCGACGGCGTCCTGGAAGAGGTCGCGGCGTGGCTCGGTCCGGACGGGAGCGCCGCGCAGGACGACACGCGCGCCCTGCCCGAGCTGGGGGCCCTGGGCCGGCGCGCCGAGGCGATCCGCATCGACCTGTCCACCTTGTCCGATTCGGGGGTCGGGTCGCGGGTCCGCTCGGACGTGTCCTGGATCGCGGTCGGCCCGCGTGGCGTGGGGATTCACGCGGCGCCCATCGACGTGGGGCCGCGCCTGGCGGGGGCGTTCGCCGCCCATCCGGGGCCCGCCATCTTCACGTCGGCCACGCTGACGGTGGCGGGCACCTTCGACTACGTTCGCCAGCGGCTGGGGCTGGGCGACACCGCCGCCGACGCCGTCTTCCCGTCGCCGTTTCGCTACGACCGGCAGGCGCTGCTGTACGTGGCCGCCGATCTCCCCGAGCCCACCGACGATCGATTCGCCGACGCGGCGGCGGCCCGCGCGGCCGAGCTGTGCCAGATCACCGACGGGCGGGCGCTGCTGCTGTTCACCAGCTACCGCAACCTGCGCCACACCGCGGAGATCCTGCGCGGCGTGCTGCCGCGTGGGGTGCTGGTGCAGGGCGAGCGCCCGCGCAACGTGCTGCTCGATACGCTGCGCAACGAGATCGGCTCGGTGTTGCTGGCCACGCAGAGCTTCTGGGAAGGGGTCGACGTCCCCGGCGAGGCGCTGTCGCTGGTGGTGATCGATCGCTTGCCGTTCGCCGTCCCCGACGATCCCCTGACGGCGGCGCGCATCCAGCGGCTGCGCGACGACGGCGCCGATCCGTTCGGGACGTACCAGGTGCCGCGGGCGGCGCTGGCCCTGAAACAGGGGTTCGGGCGGCTGATCCGCACGCACGCCGACGCGGGCATCGTGGCGCTGCTGGATGGACGGATCTTGCGGCGCAGTTACGGGGGAACCTTGCTGGGCAGCCTGCCCGCCGACTGCCCGCGCACCGAATCGCTGGCCGACGTGGCGACGTTCTGGGCGCGCATCCGCGCCACGGCGGCGCCAGCGGCCGCCGCCGTGACGGAAGTGGAGCGCGGCTAGATGCGGAACGCCGTGTTGATCTGCCTCGGCGCGTACGTGCTGGGCTCGATCCCCACGGGGCTGCTGGTGGCGCGCGCGCGCGGCGTCGACATCCGCAAGGTGGGGAGCGGCAACATCGGCGCGACCAACGTGGCGCGCGCGCTGGGCAAGCGGTGGGCCATCTTCGTGCTCGTCTGCGACGCGCTGAAGGGCTTCATTCCGGTGGCGGTGGCGAAGGCGATGCCCGGCACGTCGCCGACCGTCGTCGCGCTGGCGGGGCTGGCCACCATCGTCGGCCACATGTTCACGATCTTCCTGCGGGGACGCGGCGGCAAGGGGGTGGCCACGTCGCTGGGCGTGTCGCTCGGGCTGTCGCCGCCGATCGGGCTCGGCTGCCTGGGTGTCTACGCGGCCGCTTACGCGCTGACCCGGCTGTCGTCGCTGGGCTCGCTGCTGGGCATCTGGTCATTCCCCGTCATCGCGGCCCTGCACGGTGGCGTGGCGCGGGAGTACATCGCCCTGTCGGTGGTGGTGGCGCTGCTGGTCACCCTCCGTCACCGCGACAACATCCGCCGCCTGGTGCGGCGCGAGGAAAAGCGGGCCTGACGGCGCGGGCTACCGGCGTTGCCCGAGCAGGACATCGATCGTGCGCGCGGACGTCGCCATGGCTTTCCCGACCGTAACATGGTCCCCGCGATCCAAAGCCCCCGGACCGGCTCCTCGTCGCTGAGGCATACTGACGCGGTGGCTCTGCTCATCTATGGCGCGACCGGGTACACGGGGTCGCTGATCGCGGAGCGCGCCGTTGCCAAGGGCGTTCCGGTGATCGTCGCGGGGCGGCGCGCGGACGCCGTGGACGCGCTGGCGTCGAGGCTGGGGCGAACCGGCCGGGTGTTCGGGCTCGACACCCCCGAGGCGACGGCTGCCGCGCTGGACGGGGTCACCGTGGTGCTGAACTGCGCCGGGCCGTTCTCGCGAACGGCGGCGCCGCTGGTCGACGCCTGCCTGCGCGCGCGCGCCCACTACCTGGACATCACCGGCGAGCTCGACGTCGTCGAGTCGCTGGCCGCGCGTGACGCCGAGGCGCGCGCCGCCGGGATCACCGTGTTGCCGGCGACGGGGTTCGACGTCGTCCCCTCGGACTGCCTGGCGGCCGAGGCCAAGCATCGCTTGCCGACCGCGACCCACCTCGCCCTCGCCTTTCAGGCAGGCACACGCCTGTCCCGCGGGACGGCGACCACCAGCATCGAGAACATGAACGGCGGCGGCGCCGTTCGCCGCGCGGGCAAGATCACGCGCGTGCCCAGCGGCTGGCGCACCCGCGCCATCGACTTCGGCGACGGGCCACGCAAGGCGGTCACCATCCCCTGGGGTGACGTCGCCACGGCGTTCCACACCACCGGCATCCCCAACATCGAGGTCTACGTCGCCCTGCCGGCTTCGTTGCGCGTCGGCTTGCGCGCCGCGCGCTGGCTCGGACCGTTGCTGGGGTCCGCGCCGTTGCAACGTTTCCTCAAGTCTCGCGTGTCGCGCGGCCCCGCCGGCCCGGACGCGGACCAGCGCGCGGGCGGCGCCAGCCACCTGTGGGCGGAGGCGCGCGACGAAGCCGGCCACCTCGTCCAGTTACGCCTGCGCACCCCCGAGGCGTACGAGCTGACGACCTGGACCTCCCTCGAGATCGCCGAGCGCGCCCTGCGAGGCGAGCTGCCAGTGGGCTTCCAGACGCCAGCGCGCGCGTGTGGCCGCGACTTCGTGTTGCGGTTTCCGGGCGTCACGCTGTGGTGAGGCCGACCATCGTCGATGGCCCCCTTACCTCCGGCACGGAAGGCTTTACCTTGATGCTCGAGGTCACTCCGTCTGCCGCGACCGACGGAAAAAGGAGCATGGCGACATGAACGCGAAGAATACGATCTGTCTCTGGTTCGACAAGGACGCGCAGGACGCGGCGCGATTTTACGCCGCCACCTTCCCCGGCAGCGAAGTGGTCGCCGTTCACGAGGCGCCGGGCGACTTCCCCGGTGGCAAGGCAGGCCAGGTGCTGACCGTCGAGTTCACGGTTCTCGGAATTCCCTGTCTGGGTCTCAATGGCGGCCCGCAGTTCAAGCAAAGCGAAGCGTTTTCCTTCCAGATCGCGACCGACAGTCAGGAAGAGACCGATCGCTACTGGAACGCGATCGTCGGCAACGGCGGCCAGGAGAGCGACTGTGGGTGGTGCAAGGATCGCTGGGGGCTCTCCTGGCAGATCACCCCCCGCGTGCTCACCGAGGCGATGGCCGCAGGCGGGGCGCAGGCGAAGCGGGCCTTCTCGGCCATGATGACGATGAAGAAGATCGACGTCGCCGCCATCGAGGCGGCCCGGCGCGGGTAGCCTCACAGCGTCGGGGGGAGAGCGAACCCACGCAGGTAATCCACGCCGATGAAGTTGGTGGCCTCCGCCACCGCTCCGCCCTCGAACCGCATCAGCTGGATCGAGTGCAGCCGGTACGCGTCGTCGCCCGCTTTCCTGGCGTACCAGACCAGCGCCGGCAGCCCGTTGGCGCGGGTGTGGCTCCCCCGCAGGCCGCCCGTCCAAAAGGCGCCGAACCGCGGCGTTTCGAGGAACGCGCGAACGGCCTCGGCTCCCCGGAACCAGGTGGCGTGCGGGGGCATCGCGAAGACCACGTCCTTGCGCAGCAGCGCCACCAGCGAATCGACGTCGCGCCTCTCCCACGAGCGCAGGTACGCGGCCAGCACCTCGGGCGGCGGCTCCTCGGCCACGGCGGGCGGACCGGAGGCGACGGTCTCGCGCGCCCGGTGCAAGGCGCTGTTCACCGCTGACACCGTCAGCTCCAGCGCCGACGCGATCTCGTCGGCCGACCAGCCGACCACGTCCTTCAGCAGCAGCACCGCGCGCTGCTTCGGCGGCAACCGCTGGAGCAAGGCGATGAACGCCAGCGCCACCTGCTCGCGGGCCTCCACGACCCCCGCCGGGTCGGGATAGAGGCGCGCGTCAGGCGCTGGCGTCACCCAGGCCGCGGCGTCGTGCTCGACGAGCGGCGCACCCGGGGCGCGCTCGAGCTGCGGCAGCGCGCGGGCCCGCCCCCGCGTGAGCGCGTTGAGGCAGGCGTTCGTGGCGATGCGCATCAGCCAGTGCGCGAGCGGCGCGTCGGCGACGTAGCTGTCGCGGGAGCGCCACGCGCGCAGCAACGCCTCCTGCACGACATCCTCCGCCTCCTCGAACGAGCCGAGCATCCGGTAGCAGTGGCGCAGCAGCGCCGGCCGGTGCTCGGCGAAGGTGTCGCCGAGCACCGCCGCGCCGGGATGTTCTTTCCCGTTCATCGCCTCACGCCGTCGGCCGCGCCGCCGACCCCGACGCCCGCTCGGCAATCACCGTCATGACCGTCTGCCACGGCAGGCGATCATAGTAGAGATCGATCGAACGGATGCGGTCGCCATCGAAGCGGAGCCACTCGATGGTGGGGAGCGCGCCGGCCGCGGTGTCGGTCACGAAGTCGTAGATGACGCAGACCTCGTCGCCGTCCACGAAGACCCGCTTGACGTCGTTCCGGACATGGATGGCCCCCAGGCGCCTGAGCGCCCCCAGGTAGTCCGCGGCCGAGGTGCGGGTCATCGACGGTCCGCGAAACTGGAGGTCGGGCGCCAGCAGCGCCTCGACCTCGTCGTAGCGCTGCTTGCCGACCGCGTTCAGGTACTCGAGGGCCAGGGTCTTTCGATCTGTGGTCATGATGTCTCCTTCCTTTCATCAGCATTGACCCGGGAGCCCATCGAAACTGTGCGCTCATTCCGAGGATTCGTGGCGCGGGGACCAGAAATCGACCGTCCGGGGCACCGGGGGGCGGGAACATTCGCGTCGGCGCACGTTATTGACCCGGGGCGCGCCCGATGATCGACGTCGGCCAGACGATAGGCAATTACCGAATCACTTCCAGGTTGGGCGAGGGGGGCATGGGGGTCGTGTACCTGGCCGAGCACCCCCTCATCGGCAAGAAGGTCGCGCTCAAGGCCCCCCACCCCGAGCTGTCACGCAACGCCGAGGTCGTGTCGCGCTTCGTGACGGAGGCCAAGTCGGTCAACCAGATCGGCCACGAGCACATCGTGGACATCTCCGACTTCGGGACCACCGCCGACGGCGAGTTCTACTTCATCATGGAGTACCTGCAGGGCGAGGCGCTGTCCGATCGCCTGAAGCGCGAGACCCAGCTCGAAGCGACGCGCGCCCTGGTGATCGGCGCGCAGATCGCCGACGCCCTCGACGCCTCCCACGAGCGGGGCGTCATTCACCGCGACCTCAAGCCCGAGAACATCTTTCTGCTGGCCCGGGGCAGCAGCCCCGACTTCGTCAAGGTGCTCGACTTCGGCCTCGCCAAGCTGACGGACACCGAAGAGCGCGTCACGCACAAGACGCGCGCCGGCTCCATCATGGGGACGCCCTACTACATGGCCCCCGAGCAGTGCGAGGGGAAGATCGAGATCGACGCGCGCGCCGACATCTACGCGCTGGGCGTCCTGCTGTTCGAGATGCTCACCGGCAAGGTGCCGTTCGGCGGCGACGGCTACGGCGAGATCATCGTCAAGCAGATCACGATGCCGCCACCGTCGGTGCGCAGCATCGTGCCCGACCTCTCGCCCGAGCTGGATCTGATCCTGTTCCGCGCGCTCGCCAAGGATCGCGCGCAGCGCTTTCAGACGATGGGAGAGCTGCGCGACGCGCTCCTCGATCCGCACCGTTACGCGTCGTCGGCGCCCGTCGTCGACATCCCCGATGATCTGTCGGGCGTGGCGCGCGCGGCCTCGCCCATGGCGCGGTCCGAGCTGGCCCCCTCGGGAACGATCGGCTTCGACGGGACGGGCGACGGCATCATCCGCCAGTCGGCCGACGCCTCCTCGACGTTCAGTCAGGCCATGGGCGAGATCATGGACGACCTCACGCCCCGGAAGCGCACGGGCCGGGTCGTCCTGCTGTTCGCGATGGCCGCGATCACCTGCGCCATCGGCGCCGGGCTCGGGTCGAGCAAGCGCGCGGCGCAGGAGACGCCCGCGGTGACGGTGTCGCCGACCCGCCCGGCGACCATACGCGTGAACCTCAACTCCGACCCCGCCGGCGCGATGGTCGCGACGGGCGACGGCAAGACGCTGGGGCAGACGCCGCTCTCGCTCGAGGTCCCCTATGACGAGTCGCCCGTCGCCTACGTCTTCGAGAAGAAGGGCTTCAATGCGAAGACGATCTTCATCGTCCCCAGTCTCCCCTCGTCCATCTTCGCCACCTTGCAAGGGATACCGGAGCACCGCTTCGCCTCTCCGAGCGCCGCGCCCACCCGCAAGCTGGCATCCACCGCCGTGCCATCGCGCCCGCGCCCGCGGAAGTCACCGCCCCCGAGCGACAAGCGTGGACGCGACGAAGACGACATCCTCGAGCCGAGCCACCGCTAGCGAGGACCTCCGCCGCGAGGCGCCATCTTTCCCGTCCACGGGAAACGTGGCAATGTCGGCCGGTGCGTGCTCGTCCAAAGCGCTCGAACGTAGCGGGACCGTCGAGATCATCCATCGCGATCGGGACACTGCTGGTGCTCGGCATCGCTCTCGCGCCGGCGCCGGCCCGCGCCGAGAGCTCCGATTCGGCCAAGGCCGAGGAGCTGATCGCCAAGGCGAACGAGCTGCGCCGCCAGGGACACGACGAACGCGCGCTGCCCATGTTTCGCGAGGCGTATTCGATCTCGCGCACCCCGCGCAGCGCCGGCCAGCTGGGTCTGGTCGAGCTGGCGCTCGGCTACTGGGACGACGCGAGCACCTATCTCACCGAGTCGCTGACGACCGTTCGCCACCATCCGTGGGTCGACAAGAACCGCGCCATGCTGGAGACGGCGCTGCAGACCGCGCGCAGCCACCTGGCGGAGCTGACGGTCGACGGGACCCCCAGCGGCGCCGAGCTGTTCCTGAACGGGAAGTCGATGGGGAACCTGCCGCTGCCCGCCGCCGTCAGCGTCAACGAAGGGCGCATCGAGATGGAGGTGCGCGCCTCCGGATACAAGACCGACCAGCGCGTGCTGACCCTCGCGGGAAAGACCAGCCAGCGCATCGTGGTCAGGCTCGAGAAAGAAGCGAAGGCGACCCCGGTGGAGGCGGTCGCCGTGGTGACGCAGCCGGGCGCCGACGACGCCACGCCGCCCACGCGGAACGCCGAGCGGGTGGCGTCAGCCAGGACGCGCGACGTGCCCGCGGCGGGCGACGACGATCTGCCGACCTGGCGTCGGGTTCTGCCCTGGTCGCTGCTCGCCGGCGCCGTGGTGGCGGGGGCATTCGGGATCTGGCAGCAGACCGACTCGAAGAACGACCTCGACAGCTTCGACATGATCCCGGGCTGTGGCGCCGACGCGCCGATGCGCGGGAGCGATCCGCGCTGCGACGGGCTCTATCAGAACTTCTCCGCCAAGCGGACCCGCGCCTTCGTCGGGTATGGGGTCGCTGGCGCGCTGGGGGCAGGCGCGATCGGCGTCTTCATCTGGAACGCCGTCTCCGGCTCATCCGCCAGCCCCGCGGCGCCCGGGACGGCGTTGATCGTCGGCCCGCGCGAGGTGGCGTTCTCGTTCACGCATTCGTTCTGAGCGAGCGCGACTCACAGCCCTTGATAGGCGGCGTCGTGATGCACGCGAATGCCCGCCACCACGTCCGCTGACATGCCCCAGCCCTGGCGCTCGCGCTGAACGGCGAACAGGTCGACGCCAATGGTGATGAACAGCGTGGGGAGCAGGGGCACCGACAGCTTGCCGTTGCCGCGCAGCTGGTGCTGGCGCAGGCCGGTCGGATCGACGAGGTCGTAGTCGACCAGCCCCTCCGCTTTCACGGCCAGCGCGCCGAACGTGGCGATGGCGACCGAGTCGAGGGTGCCGCCTGCCTCGAGGACCGGCTGCCAGTCGCCGTCGCTGCCGCTGGCCAGCAGCTCGCGCTGGAGCCCGGCGCCGCCACGCAAGCGCAGCTTGGGCAGCAAGGTGAACATCACGCCCGCCGTGTCCGTCATCTCGGCGTGGTGGTAGGTGCGCGGCTGGGTCGGCGTCACGTCGGGGCGCGTGAACTCGGACTCGACCCGCACCCGCACGTAGGGGTCCGGAACGGCGCGCTTCAGCAGGAGCTCGCGGCCGCGCAGGCCACGGTAGTTGTAGACGGCGGCGAACGTGATCAGGTCGGCCGTCTCGCCGTAGGTGACGGGAGCGCCGATCGGTTGATTCCGCGACCAGCCGTACTTCAGATCCAGCCGGACATCCGCCTCGTGCACGCGATCGCGCACCTGGACCAGCCCGGTGGCGTTGCCGTTGACGCTGAGCTGGCTGGCCCGCACCAGCTGCGCGTCCGAATAGGCGGGGCTGTTCGAGATCGACGTCGACGCCAGATCGAGCCCCAGATCGCCGAGCGCGACGACGAGCGGGCGCGTGGCCACCGGAGGCCCGAAGTCGGTGCGTGGATCGACGGAGACGTCCCCATCGCGATCGCCGGTGTGGTCGCGAAGAAAGCTCTCCACCTCGTCGCGGAGATCGGGGGCGCCGGGCAGCGGTCGCCAGGCGAGCGCCGCGGACGGCAGGATGGCGTCGCCCCCGCTCGCCACGAAGGCGATGGTCGCCACCGTGTAGGCGCGCACCTTGTCGACGGGGCGTCCGTTGACCTCGAGGCCACCGGCGCCGCGCGCCACGCCGACGATCGACAGCGCCGGCTTCCCCAGCGCCGGGCCCAGCCCCGATTCGACGGTCGCGCCCGAGACGCGCGCCGTCCCGATCACGGCGTGAAAGGGGAGCGCGCGGTACAGCTGCGCCCGGGTGAGGCGGCCGGTCAGCGGAAACGGCGCGCCCTTCACGAAGGCGCGGTTGACGAGCGCGATCTCGGCCCCCGCCTTCCGCCGCATCACCTCGAGGACGTAGGC
>DASYCK010000141.1:0-10161 GCA_036500205.1 Polyangia bacterium
CGCCTGGCTGGCGCGCTGGACGAGCGTGCCGGGAGATCCCGAGCCGCCCGAGGTGCTGGCCCGCGCCGCCACGGCGCTGCGCGCCGAGGAGCGCTGGGATCGGCTGACCGAGCTGCTGCTCCGTCGCCTCCCCTTTCAGCACGATCGCGACGAACAGCTCGCGGCGCTGGACGAGGTGGCGAGGATCTTCCGCGACAAGCTGGGCGCCCCCGACGGCGCGCTGCGCGCCGGGCTGGCGGCGCTGCGCATGTCGCCGGGCGACGACGTGCTGTGGGAAAATCTGCGCGCCGACGCGGCCGAGGCCGACGCCTGGAACGAGCTGGTCGAGGGCGCCACCGAGGCGGCCACGGCGGCGGGCGCCACGCCCGAAGCCGCCCGCATCTGGCGCGGCATCGCCCGCATCGTTCGCCACCACCTCGGGGGCAAGGAGGATGCGCTCGCCGCCTATCAGCAAGCCCTCGACGCCGAGCCCGACCACCAGGAGACGCGCGACGAGGAGCTGGCATTTCTACGTGAGCTCGAGCGGTGGGACGAGCTGGTGACCGCGCTTCGCGCGGGCGCGGCGGAGACGCAAGATCTGGCGCGCGCCGCCGCGCTGCTGCGCGAGGCCGCCAGCCTGCTGGAGCACCAGCTCGGCGACGGGCCGGGCGCGATCGCGGCGTACCAGCGCGTGCTGGCGATCGCCCCCGATTCGGAGGAAGCAGCCGCGGCGCTGGAACGACTTTATGAGCGGGAGTCGCGCTGGGCCGACCTGGCGGCGTGCCTCGAACGGCGGGCCGGCCGCTTGCCAGAGGCAGAAGCGGCGGCGCCCCGCCGGCGACGGGCCCAGCTGATGGCCGACCACCTGGGCGATCCCGAGGCGGCCGCGGTCGAGCTCGAGGAGCTGGTGGCCGCCGATCCCACCGACGTGGGGACGCTGAACCTGCTCGAGAACATCTACGCGCGCGGGCAACGGCACGAGGAATACCTGGGCACGTTGCGCCGCCTGGCCGAGCTGGCGGCCGATCCCGAGACGCGCGTGGCGCGGCTGTCGCTGCTGGCGCGCGAGGGGGACGAGCGGCCCGAGGGGACAGCCTTCGCGATTCGGGCGCGCGAGGAGCTGCTGCGCCTGCTGCCGCTCGACCCCGACGCCTTCGCGGCGCTGTTGCAGGACTATCGGGCCGACGAGCGGTTCACCGCCATCGCCGAGGCGCTGGGGCGCCGCATCGACAAGCTCACCGAGACGCTCGCCGCCGACGACGAGGCGGGACAACATGAAAAGCGGGCGCTCCTGGTGGCGCTGGGCGAGGTCTACGACCGCGACCTGAGCGATCCGGCCAGCGCGCTCGACGCCTACGTCGCCGCCGAGGCCGCGGGCGATCAGCGCGAGGAGATCTACGAAGCGCTGGTGCGGCTGTCGCAGCAGCTGGAGCGATGGGGCGCCGCCGCCGACATCCTGCGCCGCTGGGCCGCGCGCGCGCCGGAGACCGAGGCGACGTTGCGCCTGCAAGCGGCGATGCTGCTCGTCGCTCCGCTCGACGATCGGCCGGCCGCCGAGGCCGAGCTGCTGCGCGTGCTGGAGCTCGTGCCGACCCACCCAGGCGCGCTGGCCGCGCTGGCGCGCGTGCGCCGACAGCGCGCCGATTTCGAGAGCGCCAGCCAGCTGTTCCTCGACGCCGCCGTGCAGGAGAGCGACCCGAGGACGAAGGCCACCCTCCTCGCCGAGGCCGGCGTCGTGCTGCAGACGAAGCTGAACCAGGAGGACACGGCGCTGGGGCTGTACGTCCAGGCGCTGGCCGCCGATCCCGACCAGGCGAGCGCCGCCGAGCGTTTGGCCGAGCTCTATGCCCGTCGTCAGCAGTGGGCCGAGCTGGAGCCGCTGCTCGATTCGCTGGTGGCGCGCGACGGGGACGCCGACGTCACGCCGGACGAGGTCGAGCGACGCGCGACCAGGCACCTGCAGCGGGCGGACGTGGCGCTCGCGCTCGGCAATCCCGACAAGGCGCTCACCTGCTTCCAGGAAGCGTTCCGCTTGCAGCCCGAGTCGATGGCGGTGCTGAAGCGCTTCGCCGCCTTTCGCCTGCAGCGGCGCGACTGGAAGGAGGCGGGCGATCTCTATGTGTCGCTGCGCCGCCTGCACCGGGCGGCGCTGTCCGACGAGGAGGTCCTCAAGATCACCCTGGTGGTGGCGCACTGCCGCGCCGAGGAAGGGGACATCGCCGGCGCGATCGTCTGGTACCACGACGCCCGCGCCCTCGATCCCAAGCATCGCCACGCCCTCGAAGCGCTGGCCCGCCTGCACGCCCACCAGAAGGACTGGAACAACTGGGTGAAGGATCGCCGGGCGTTGCTCGAGCTCGCCGATCCCGGGGAGCAGGCGCCGCTGTGGGACGAGATCGGCGACGCGTACCTGGAGCGGATGGACGACAGCGCCCAGGCGGTCGACGCTTACCAGGCGGCGCTGGCGGCCGAACCGGGACATCGTCCGACCTTGCACAAGCTGCTCGACCTGTACACGAAGCGGCAGCAGTGGGAGCTGGCGGCCGAGACGCTGGTGGCGCTGGCCGCCTTCGAGACGACGCCCGCCGTGCGGGCCAAGATGATCTACGCGACGGCGCTGATCTGGAAGGACGAGCTGCATCGTCCGGACGAGGCGGCGGCCCTGTTCGAACGGGCGCTCGACGAGGTGCCCGAGCTGCCCGATGCCTTCGAGATGCTCGAGGCGGTGCACAAGGAGAGCGGTGACTGGAACGCGCTGGCGCGCAGCTACCGGCGGATGATCAAGCGGCTGCCCGCCGAGGGCGCGGGTGACAGGCTGGCCCGGCTGTGGGGTCAGCTGGGCACGCTGGCGATGCGCCGCCTGCACGATCGCGACATGGCGACGACCGCGTTCGAGGTGGCCGCCTCGCTGGAGCCGGGCAAGGCGCGGAATCACGAGACGCTCGCCGAGCTGTACGTGCAAGGGGGCGCCGACAGCCGCGACAAGGCGATCGCCGCGCACCAGGCGCTGCTGGCCCACGATCCGAACCGGCTCGCTTCGTATCAGGTGCTGGCCAAGCTGTACGGCGAGGCGGGCGCGTTCGACAAGCGGTGGTGCATCGCCGCGACCCTGTCCTTCATGCGCAAGGCCGACGCGACCCTGGATGCCCTGTTCGAGCGCTTGCGCCCGCGTCAGGTGCGCTTCGCCAGCCAGCGCTTCACCGACGAGACGTGGCAGCGGGTGCTGCACCCCGACGAGGACCGCCTGCTCGACACACTGTTCACGATGAGCGGCTCGGCGATCGCGGCGCCGGCGGCCCAGACGTTGGCCACGCACGGCCTGAAGCGCAAGGATCAGGTCGATCTGGAGAAGGATCCCCGCCCGCTCGTGCGGGCGCTCATCCAGGTGGCGTCGACCCTGGACGTCCCGATGCCCGATCTCTTCCTGTCCGACGTCGCCGACAGCGCCAGCACGCTCTTGAACCTGAAGGGGAAGGGCCCGCCCCGCCCCACCCTGTTGCTGGGGCCCTCCATGATCCGCCGCGAGGATCCGTTCGAGCTGGCGTTCGACTCCAGCAAGTTGATGTCGTTCCTGCGTCCCGAGCGGTTCCTGCGCTACGCGCTGGTGACGCCCGCCGCGCTGACCACGGCGCTGCAGGCGATCCTGAGCCTCACCGGCATCGCGCCCGCGGGCGCGGCCAGCGAGGCGCAGCGGCTGGCGACCCACCTGCGCAAGACGATGCCGCTCGGCGCCGTCGAGCAGCTGACCCCGGTGGCGCGACGCCTGGTCGAGGCGCGCGGCGCCGATGTCGACATGAGCCGGTGGCTGGCGGCGACGGAGCTGAGCGCCGCCCGGGTGGCCCTCCTCATCTGCGGCGATCTGGGCGCCGCGGCCCGCGTGATCTGGGGCGAGACCACGCCGAGCGGCCCGGCCGCGGCCGACGGCGACGCTGCCGCGAAAGGCGACGCTGCCGCGAAAGGCAAGGAGCGGCTGAAGGATCTGATCGCCTTCTCCATCAGCGAGGACTACTTCGCCTGTCGCGCCCAGCTCGGCCTCACCGTCGGCGCATAGCGCCGCTCACATCGTGAGGGCCGAAATCGACCGGCGAATGCGCCCTTGTTCGTCGACTTGCGCGTGTGATACGACCATCGAGGCGAGTGTGTGAGCGCTCGCTGCCGGGGGTGGGCGGGGCTCCTCCGCGATTCAAACGGAACACGTCGTGAGCAGGAGGTTGATCATGTCATTCGATTCGTGCGCGATCTGTCACATCATTCCTTCGTCCGTGCTGCGCAAGCTGGCGCTCCATCCGGACCTCGCCAACGAGCGCGACGCGCTGTTGCGCAGCGCCGACGCCGCCGCGTTCGCGCGCGGCGAGCGTTCGGTGTCGCGGTTCGCCGCGCTGGCGGCCGTCCGCGGGACCACCGGAACCAAGCACCGCGACATCTTCGACGCTGGGGGAAAGTCCACCTTGCCCGGCAAGCTGGTGCGCACCGAAGGGGGGCCCGCCGCCGCGGACGCCTCCGCCAATGAGGCGTACGACTCGACGGGGACCACCTACGATTTCTACAGCGAGATGCTTCGTCGCAACTCGGTCGACGGCCGCGGCCTGAAGCTGGAGTCGACCGTGCATTCGGGAAAGGCGCCCGACAACGCCTTCTGGAACGGCTCGCGCATGGTGTTCGGCGACGCCACGCCCAATGGCCCGTTCACGGGCAGCTTCGCTGGCACCATCGACGTCGTCGCGCACGAGCTCACCCACGGGGTCACGCAGTACACCGTCCCCGGCGGGGGCCTCGACTACGTCGACCAGTCGGGCGCGCTCAACGAATCGTGGTCGGACGTGTTCGGCTCCGTGGTCAAGCAGTGGTCGAAGAAGCAGACGGCCGCGACGGCGGACTGGCTCATCGGCGCCGGCATCATGAAGCCCCGGTTCGGCAAGGCGTTGCGGTCGATGAAGGATCCGGGCACCGCCTGGACCGAGGACGACCAGCCGAAGGACATGAGCGGCTACGTCGAGGGCGGCGACGTGCACACGAACTCCGGCATCCCCAACCGCGCCTTCTATCTGGCCGCGGCGGGACTGGCCGGCAGCTCATGGGAGAAGGCTGGCCCCATCTGGTACAAGGCGCTTTCGTTGCTGACGCCGCAGGCGACGTTCGCGGACGCCGCCAAGGCGACCGAGCAGGCCGCCACCTTGCTGTTCGGAAAAGACGAGGTCGCCGCGGTCACCCAGGCCTGGAAAACCGTCAAGGTGATTTGAGCGGCGCCGACTCGACCGCCCGGTAGACTCTGGCCCGTGAAGCTGACGTTGCGCTCGACGGGAGGGGTCACCGGGGCGGCCGGCGCCCTGGTGCGCACGGTCGACCTCGACGGCTTGCCGGCCACGCTACAGGCGCGTGGGCGGGCGCTGGTCGCCGCCGCGAAGCTGTTCGCGCTCCCGGCTCGGCTGCTGCTGTCGGCGCCGAAGCCCTGGGACTTTCGCTACCAGCTCGAGGTAGAGGACGGCGGGCAATCGCATCGCATCGACCTTCACCTCGACGCCGGCAACGGCGCCCTGCGCGCGCTGATCGAATGGCTCGAGTCCGAGAGCGAGCCCGTCCACGACACGAATCCGCCGCGTCCGTGAAAGTCGGGCGCCGCTCGGCAGGAAGCCTTGAGCTGGTGTACTCATCAGGCACACATGAGCTCCTCTTGGGCACATTCAACTCGATCGGGACGACGGCCAAAACGCCCCTCGTGAGCCCCTCATTGCTGGAGGACGGCCGGCCGACGAGGGCTCCGCTGCTACCCAAAACTAGCGCCGTGACTTGGTAAATCGCAGACAACGCAGCGCGTCTTCCAGGGGGCTTGCCCCGGCCCTGTTCTGGAAATAAGGTGTCCGCCTTCGGGGTGCTGACAAGGTGCCGGCCGTCCCCGGCTCAAACGGAAGGGTCATTTCATGAAGAGAACGTTGCTCGGTTTTGGTCTTGCCAGTCTGGTCGCAGTGGCTTTCACCGCGGGTTGCTCGTCGAGCGGGAGCTCGGTCTCCGGTTCGGGAGGGTCGAACGGTAACGGCAGCGGCGGGTCCAATAACAGCGGCAGCGGCGGCTCCAACAACAACGGCAGCGGCGGCTCCAGCAACGGCAGCGGCGGCTCCAACAGCAACGGCAGCGGCGGCTCCAACAGCAGCGGCAGCGGCGGCTCCAGCAGTAGCGGCGGCTCCGACGGCAGCGGGTCGGGCGGCGCCGCGGCAGCCTGCGTGGCCCCCAGCGCCGCGCTCATCGACGACTTCTCGACGGGTGGCCCGACCCCATACCTCGGCGCGGATATGGGCCTCACAGCGCCGACGGTCGACACCTCCAGCGGCGCGCTGGTCATCACCTTCGCCACCGGGATGGCGTCAACCATGTACCCGTATGCTTACGTCGGCCTGGGTCTCCCTGCCTGCACCGATGCCAGCGCGTACACGAGCGTGACCTTCAACATCAGTGGCACGCTGAGCGACGGCTGCACCATCCAGTTCTCGGCCGTCGACAAGGAGCACAACCTTGTCAAAGACGGTGGCACCTGCACCGCCTCCAGCTGCTACGCATCGTCCAAGGTGTTCACGCTCTCCTCCTCGGCGACCGACGTGACCGTCAACTTCCTCGATCAATCGGGGGGCGGCGCCGACGCGAGCGCGGCGGTGGTCGATCCGACGCAGCTGACCGGCGTGCAATGGCAGATCAACGTGCCCGCCACCGGCGATGGTTGCACCGGTACCGTCACCATCGACAACGTGACCTTCAAGTAGGCTTCTCGCCTTGACGGCAAAGGCTCGGTCCTTCGGGACCGGGCCTTTTGCTTTTTGGACCGCCGCTACTGGCGCAAAGTCGGCTCGACGTGAAGGGTCTGCATCTTCAGGTCGCGGATGACCGACATCGTCGCGCCCAGGCCAGCCTGCTCCTCGGTCAACAGCCGATGCAGGTCGTCGATGCCGGCGATCGGCTTGTCCCCGTAGGCGACGATCAGATCCCCCTCGTGCAATCCGGCCCGGGCCGCCGGGCTGTTCGGGTCGACCGTCACCACGAACACGCCGCTCTCGGTGGGCAGCCCGTGATACCGCACCACCCGCCGGTGCAGCGGCACGTTCTGCCCGGCGACGCCCAGGTAGGCCCGCCGGATGCGCCCCTCGTGAATCAGCTTGGCCATGACGAAGGCGGCCGTGTTGGCCGCGATGGCGAAGCAGATCCCCTGCGCCGGCAGGATCATGGCCGTGTTGACGCCGATGACGTGCCCCTGCCCGTCCACCAGCGGGCCCCCCGAGTTGCCGGGATTCAGGGCAGCGTCGGTCTGGATGACGTCGTCGATCAGGTGTCCCGTCTTCGTGCGCAACGAACGCCCCAGCGCGCTGACCACCCCGGCGGTGACCGTGCAATCGAAGCCGTACGGATTGCCGACCGCGATGGCGATCTGTCCCACGCGCAGCGCCGAGGAGTCGGCGAACCGCAACGCCGACAGCTGTGGCACGTCGATGCGGACGAGCGCGATGTCCGTCTGCGGATCGTCCCCCACCAGGTGCGCGGGGACCCGCTCGCCGTCCTGGAAGATGGCGTTGATCCGCCTGGCGCCGGACACCACGTGGCTGTTCGTCAGCACGTAGCCGTCGGGGGTCATGACGAACCCCGACCCACTGCCCGACGACTCGCCCGGCTCGCGCCGCTGGCCCCGCCCGGGACCAGTGGCCGCGGGCTTGTCGCTCTTGCCGCCCTGGACCTCGATCTTGACCACCGAGGGGCTCACCCGCTCCGCCACGGCGATCACCGTCCGGGAGTAGGCGTCCAACAAACCGTCGTCGGGGACTGAACGAACCTTCGCGCTCTCTGCAGCTTCCACGTGGGCCTCCTTCACCGGGGCTGCTCGCTCCCGGCGGTTTTTTCGCCGTGGGCCATACGCCTCACGGACCAGCCCTCCACCGTAAGCGCCGACGGTGGGTCGTCAAACCGTCGGGCTCAGCGCAGGCTGGCCTGCTGAATCGCGGCGGGAGCCTCCCTCACGATCGAACGGCCGTGCCATGAAAAACGCGCCGGCCCGTCGGCGGCGACGCAGACCAGCTCGTCCTCCTGGATCGCCACCTCGCTCTGCCCGTCCCACGCCAGCGGTGTTCCGCTCTTGCAATCCGCCGCGCCGTCTCGCCGCCACACGCGCGAGAAGCGCGGCTCGGCGCGGCCGTCGGAGTTGACGTGCAACAGCCTGATGGGGCCCGCCACCAGCGGTTGGGCCTCCGGGCCTGACACCGCCGCGTTCCCCCGAATGTCGGCCGGCGCCGGCCTCTCGGCCGTGGCCGAAGTTGCGCACCCGAACAGCGTCAGGCTGCTCAAGCACCCCTTGACGATCCAGCCCCTCAACCCCTGCCCCTGTGATGTGGTCATGTCCGCCTCTCGGCAGAGAATAAGCCGACATCAATCAAGAAATAATGTCGGAGAAATCGTTTCTGTGTAACTTCTCTCGACGAGGAGCTGCGAGAAACGTCACCGAGCCGCTACTTGACCAGCGCTTTGCGGATGGCGCGCAGCTCGCGCAGCTTGGTCTCGGACACCGCTGGATATTTCATCTCCAGTTTTTCCAGCGTCCCGACGATGATCTGCGACACGAGCAAGCGCGCGTTTTCCTTGTCGTCGGCAGGGACGACATACCAGGGGCCGGCGGTGGTGCTGGTGGCGCCCAGGCACGCCTGGTACGCCTTCATGTATTCCTTCCAGAAGCCGCGCTCCGTGATGTCGGCCTGGCTGAACTTCCAGCGCTTGTCCGGATCATCTATGCGGTCGAGGAAGCGCTTGCGCTGCTCGTTCTTGGACAGGTGAAGGAAGAACTTGATGATGTGAGTGCCGTTGCGATCGAGGTGGCTCTCCAGGTTCCGGATGGACTTGAAACGAGATTCCCAGATATCGTCGCCCGGGGCGCCAGCGGGCGCGTGCTTGTGCCGCTTCTTCCGCTGTGCCTCCGGAAGTCCCTCGCCCTGGAGGATCTCCGGGTGGACCCGGGCGATCAGCACCTCTTCGTAGTACGACCGGTTGAAGATGCCGATCTGTCCGCGCGCTGGCAGACAGCGGGTGGTCCGCCACAGAAAATCGTGCTCCAGTTCCTCCACGCTGGGGTGCTTGAAGCTGTACACCTGACAGCCCTGCGGGTTGACCCCCGACATCACGTGGCTGATGGCACCGTCCTTTCCGGCGGCGTCCATGGCCTGAAAGATCACCAGCAACGCGTGTTGATTCGAGGCGTACAGCAGCCGTTGCAGCGCGCTCAGCCGCTCGACCTGTTCGGCCAGGGCCTTGCGGGATTCCCCCTTCGATTTGTGGAGCGGCTTGGCCAGGGTGGGCCAGTCGTTCAAGTCGACCTCCTGCCCCTCGTGAACCCGAAAGTCGCCGTGATGGTGTTTCAAGAGAATTTTCTCCGTTGTGGGGAAGCAATTCCGGGCGGGACCGGTTACTTTTCATCCTGCCACGGCACCGCCGCGAGTCGACGACAGATGTCTCGCCGTCATCCGCGCGGACAGGCCGACGGAAGCGTAGGATAAAGGATGACCGTGCCGGGAGCTGAACGAACGACTGAACGAACGGGACACTCGGACCATCGCGCGAAGACCGTGATGATGGAGGCCCTGCGCGGCAACAATGCCCGGTTCACGCGCGCCGATGCCATCGTCGCGTCGGGTCTGCCCGAGGACGAGGCCAGCCGCGCGCTGACGTTACTGCTCAAGGACTATCGCAGTCACCTCAGCGCCACGGAGAGCGGTGAGCTGCTGTACCAGTTCGACCCGGCGTTCGTGCGACGCGACGCCCTGACCTGGCGCGAGCGCGGAGCGGCCCTAGGCGGCAAGCTGTGGAAGGCGTTCTCGCTCCTGTTCAAGGTCACGATCGTCGCCACCCTGGTCGGCTACTTCGCCCTGTTCGTGGCGATGATGGTGGCGTTCATCTTCGCCCGGAGCAGCTCGTCGAACGACGACGACCGCGGTGGGGGCTTCGGCCTGGACGGCCTGCTGTGGTTCTGGGGCTGGGACACGGGCGCCAGCGCCTATGCCAGGCGCCCGGCGCGCCTGCGGGCGCGCCCCGCCCCGTTCTACAAGCGGGTCTTCGCCTTCGTCTTCGGCCCCAGCGTGCCGCCGCCCGATCCGCTGCATGAAGAGAAGCAGATCGTGGCGTACATCAGGGCGCAACGCGGACGCATCGCCGCCGTCGATC
>DASYCK010000142.1:0-5978 GCA_036500205.1 Polyangia bacterium
GATCCAGTACCCGCCGCCGCCCGCGGTCAGCACGTTGCCGAGATCGGAGTAGCTGAGATCGATCGGGTCGATGGTGGACGTGCTCGGCGCCAGCGCGATGCGCCCCGACTTGCTGCCGGTCGGCGCGTCGTTCTTGCATACCGCAACGAACTTCTTGCCGGTCGGGTCGTAGACGACGCGCTCGTAGCCGCTGTGGCTGCAGCCCCAGTCGAAGCCGCTCGACTGCAGGGCGCCGCTGCCGTTCACCACCTTCATCCGATCGCCCTGGTGGATGTTGACGCCGGTGGCTAGCGTGCTGGACCCGACGCAGGCCTGGCTCACCGAGATGGCGATGCCGAAGTAGCCGGCGTAGTTGCCGCCGTCGAAGGCGATGCGCCCGTTGTGCGCGTACTCCGACCAGATGAAGATCACGTTGCCACCGCTGGTCGCGCTCGTGCCGTAGGCGGGGAGCGACGCCGTGGTGTCGGTCAGCTTGGTCGCCCAGGTCTCGCTGGTGCCGTCGAAGCGGACCATGTACATGTCGTAGCAGGAGGCGGCGGTCGGATAGCTGCTGGTCAGGCCGCAGAGGTTGTTGATGTTGCCGCAGTTGTTGTTCGAGGCGGAGCCCATCGCCGTACGGCTGATGAGCATCACGCCGCCGTTTGCGTCCGCGTAGATGTCCTGGAAGTCGTAGCCGGGGACCGAGACCGGCGTTCCGGTGACCTGATCGTTCGCGTCGAGGGTGATGACGTGGACGGTGCTGTCCCCCTTGCCGAGGAACGCCAGCCGCGCGCCGCCGCCCGGAACCGGCGAGATCGCGAAAGGGGTCAGCCCGAGCGAGGCGCCGTTGTTGTCGACCTCGTTGTAGGCGTAACTGACGCCGACGTCGATCTCCGTGACGCGGACCCGGCTCGAGAGTGCCGAGCCGCAGGCGGACGGTGCGCCTCCCGCCCCGGTGGCTCCGCCCGAGCCGGCGGCCCCGGCCGCGCCGGTCGTGCCCGTGGCCCCGCCCGAGCTGGTGGCACCACCGGAGCCCGCTGCGCCCCCCGAACCTGTTCGGCCTGACGAGCCGCCTTGGCCGGTGGCACCACCCGAAGCCTTGGCGCCGGCGCTCCCGCTCGTCCCACCGGAGCTGGGAGCTCCGCCGCTGCCCGTGGTCACCGTCGCGCCGGCGCTCCCGGTCGTCCCGCCCGTGCTGGCACCGCCGCCCGCGCCGGTGGCGCCGCCGCTGCTCACGCCACCGCCGCTGCCGGTCGCCCCGCCCCGCCCAGTGCTGCCGCCCCCGCCGCTGCCGCCCCCGGACGAAGACGAGCCGCCCGAGCCGTTGCCACCGCTCCCCGTCAGGATCACGGCGCCACCCGACCCGCTGTTGTTGCCTCCGCTCCCGTTCCCGCCGGTTCCAAGGCTGGTCGTCTCCGACTGGGCGCAGGCCGACATCGACAGGACGACCGCAAGGTAAGCAAGGGCTCGGCGCATGGGCGACCTCTCGAGGCAGGTGCCCAGCAGGGCCCGCCGGGGGTCAAAAAACGTCGGTCAGGGATTGGTTGACAGCGCCACCCCGGGGCGTCGCTGCGACCCGGTGGGATCCTGCCGCGGCGCCTTGCGGGCGCGCCCCCGCTCGATCGCCGCCGCCAGCTCCTCGACGCTGACCGGCTTGACGACGTGCTCGTCGAAGCCCGCTTCGAACGCCCGCACGCGATCGTCCGGCTGCCCGTAGCCGGTCATGGCGATGAGGACCAGCCCGTCGCCGAGGCGCGCCCGCGCGCGACGGGCCAGCTCATAGCCGTCGAAGCCCGGAAGCCCGACGTCGACCAGCGCGACGTTCGGCTCCTCGGAGAGGATCCGCGTCAACCCCTGTGGTCCGTCAGCTGCGCCGCTGACCCGGTAACCGTCCAGGACCAGGAGCTCGCTCAACGTCTCCCGGATGTCGACGTTGTCCTCGACGAGGACGATGTCGACGCCCGCGGGGGCGTCCGCCGTCTCCTCCAGCGCCGCCACGGCCGCGTCGGCGTCTCCGGCGGCCCGCGGGAGCCGCACGCAGAACTCGCTCCCCTGCCCGACGCCATCGCTGCGGGCCGCCACCTTCCCGCCGTGCATCTCGACCAGCGCCCTGACCAGGGTGAGGCCGAGACCCAGCCCCCCCTTGGCCCGATCGAGCCCGGTGGGCGCCTGGCAGAAGAGCTCGAAGATGGACTCGAGGTGCGCGGCCGGGATCCCCACGCCCGAATCACGGACCAGCAGGACGGCCTCGTCGTTCTCGGGGCGCACCTCGATCGCGACCCGCCCCCCGCGCGGCGTGTACTTGATCGCGTTCGTCACCAGGTTGCTCGACACCTGTTCGAGCCGCACGACATCGCCGTCGACCAGCACGGCGGCGCCGCCGGTGGGGCGCTCCAACACCACGCCGTGGGCATCGGCCATCGTCTGCAGCGACTCGACGCAACGGAGTACGAGCGACAGGAGCTCGGTCGGCTCCTTGCGCAACGTGACCTTCCCGGAGGTGACGCGCGAGACATCGAGCAGATCGTCCACCAACCGATTGAGGTGGGCCGTCTGGCGTTCGATCGTGTCGGCGTGCTTGGCGACCCAGCCGTCCTGGACGTTGCGCCGCACGATGAGATCGGTGGCGAAGCGCACCGCCGAGAGCGGGTTCCGCAGCTCGTGCCCCAGCATGGCCAGGAACTGATCGCGCGATTCGATGGCCCGGCGCGCCTCGTACTGCCGCTCGCGGGCGCGGAGCGCCGCGTGGATGGCGGCCAGGAACGTCCGCCGCTGCACCGGCCGATCGACGAACGAGACGTTCCCCGCCTCCTGCAGCTCGCCCAGCGCCCGCAGCCGCAGCTCGCCCGGCATCGAGCTGAACACCACGATGGGCAGATCCGACCAGGCCGGCTGCGCGCGCAGCAGTGTGGCCAGCGCCGAGATGCGCGCCGGCGTCAGCTCCTCTTCGGTGATCAGCACCGCGCCGACGCCGCTCTCGACCTCACGCGCCAGGAGATCGAAGCTGGCGCACTGGACTGGCTGCAGCGAATCGTGGGCCAGCAGGTCGGACGCGAGCGCGGCGTCGCGCCCGACGGGGGCCAACACGGCGACCGCCAGTGAGTCGGAGCGCCCCGCGATCACCTCTCCCCGCCAGGTCTGGGTTTCCTTGCAGACGCGGAGGTCATGAGGGTCTCGCTGGTGCCCACGTAATTGGGGACGCCGGTCAAAATCCCCCTGAAACCGGTGAGGGGCTCCCCGACGCTGATCCCGTGCGGAGGCCCCATGCGGAACTCGCGGATCGTGTCCTCGTGGAAGCCGCTCCGCTTCTTCATCACCGACATCGCCTTGCGCACCCTGCCGTCGGCCTCGAAGAAGCGCAGCATGACCACCGTGTCGGCCAGGTAGCTCACGTCGATGGGGCTGACCATGGCCGGGCCCAGGATCCCGTGCTGGGCCATCACCAGGAACGTCGACACGCCCCGCTGCCCCAGCACCCCCAGGAGCTCGTGCAGCTGCAGCGCGAGCGCCCGCTCCTCCGGCATGGCGTTGAGGTAGCCGTTCAGGCTGTCGATGACGATGATGCGCGTCTGCTCCTCGGTGGCGGCGCGATTGACCGACGCGGCGAATTCGCCCGGGCCCATCTCGGCGGGATCGATCTGCTTGATCCGGAGCCGCCCGCTGGCGATCGCCTCCTCGAGCCCCAGCCCGAGGCCGCGGGCGCGCAAGAGCAGCGTCTGGATCCGTTCGTCGAAGGCAAACAGGGCGACGTGCTCGCCTCGCTCGATCGCCGACAGCGCGTAGCGCAGGACCAGCGACGACTTCCCCGAGCCGGCCGGCCCCATGACCAGCGTGGCGGTCCCCCGATCGATGCCACCGCCGAGGAGCGTGTCGAGCTCGGCGACGCCGCTCGCCAGCGCGGTGTGATCGTACTCCTCTGCGTGCTCGGCGGCGACCAGGCGCGGGAAGACGCGCACGCCGCCCTTCACGATCGAGATGTCGTGGTAGCCGCCACGCGGATCGAGCCCGCGCATCTTCACCACCCGGAGCCGCCGGCGCGCGTTGCCGTAGGAGGAGGCCACCTGCTCGAGCAGCACGACGCCGTGGACGATGCTCTGCAGCTGCCGATCGTCGTCGGAGCCGGTCCGGTCGTCGAGGAACAGCACCGTGCTCTGGCGGCCCGAGAAGAACTGCTTGAGCATCAGGATCTGCCGCCGGTAGCGCAGTGGATGTTGAGCGAGCAGCCGCAGCTCCGAGAGGGAGTCGAACACCACCCGCTTGGCCTTAACCCGATCGATCTCCGCGACGAGCTTCTGCATGATTTCCCGAAGCTCGACTTCGGACGGCTCGAACAGGGTGTTCTCCGCCTCGAATGAGAACTGCGGCTCAGCCGACTGCATCTCGAACATTGCGATGTCGTTCACGGACCAGCCATGGGACTGGGCGATGGCGCGCACCTCGAGGGCAGTCTCGGAGAGGCTGATGTACATCGCGCTCTCTCCCCGCCTCCGCCCCTCGAGCAGAAACTGCAACCCCAGCGTGGTCTTCCCTGATCCTGGATCGCCCTGGATCAGGTAGACGTGGTTCTCGGGGAAACCCCCGCGCAAGACGTCATCGAGTCCGGCGACGCCGGTGGCCGCGGTGCGGGTGTCGGTGCTCATTCAGGGGGGGCTCCGGGGTGAGCCACAGAAATGGAGTGAAATATGTGGGCTCTCCCCGGACCCGCCAGATCCTCCCTAAGGGAGGTGATGATTTTTTTGGCCGGCGGTCAGACGACCCGTCGCCCCTGGATGAGCCGCACGATGACGATCACCACGGCGGCCACGAGCAGGATATGAATGAAGCCCCCCATTGTGAAGGAGCTGACCAGCCCGAGCGCCCACAACACGAGAAGGATTAGAGCAATGGTCCAAAGCATGGTTGCCTCCTTGTGGAAGAGGCAATTCATTCCCCGTGCCAATGGGTAATTCTCCTGATCCTGCCGCGCTTCGTCAGCCCAACCGGCCGCGAACATTACCGAGAGGGAACGTTCGGCCGCCGAGGTTGCCGTTCGGAAACATCCGCGCCCGATGAATTCGGTCGAGGCCGCCGCAACGCCACACGGCACGGCGGCTGCAACGGCAAGCCGCGATGCAAGCGACGCGAGAGCAATCCATGATCGCGCCCAGCGAGTTCGCGCCCGGGACGGTCCTGCAGGGGACCTATAGGATCGCCCGCCGGATCGCCGAAGGAGGCTGCGGCGAGATCTACCTGGCCGACCACCTGCGCCTGCCGGGGCGTGTGGCCATCAAGGTGCTGCACCACGGGCTGGAGCGGAGCGCCGAGGTCCTCTCCCGTTTCCGTCAGGAAGCGGAGATCACCGCGACGCTGCGGCACCCGCACATCGTGCAGGTGCTCGACTTCAACGTCACGGATCAAGGATTCCCGTACCTGGTGATGGAGCTGCTCGAGGGCCAGTCGCTGGCGCGGCGGATCGCCGACGCGGGCGCGCTGCCGCCCCCGACGGCGGTCGACATCATCGACCAGATCGCGCAGGCCCTGTCGGCGGCCCACCTGCGCGGGATCGTCCATCGCGACCTCAAGCCCGACAACATCATTCTCCTGTCGGGCGACGGCGTGAAGGACTTCGTCAAGGTGCTCGACTTCGGGATCTCGCAGGCCAGCTGGCGCCCCCGTCTCACCAACAGCGCCGAGGTCGCCGGAACGCCGCAGTACATGGCGCCGGAGCAGGCCTGCGGACAGCGGGACGCCATCGACGCACGCACCGATCAGTTCTCGCTGGCAGCGATAGCCTACACGCTCCTCACCGGACACGAGCCATTCCAGGCCGACGATCCCATCGCCATCCTCTACCAGGTCGTCCATGCCGATCCGACGCCCCCGGCGGCGCTGCTCCCCCGGCTGGGCCCAGCCATCGACGCCGTCGTCATGCGCGGACTCTCCAAGCAGTCTGCCGAGCGCTTTCCCGATGTGATGTCGTTCGTGAGGGCGCTCCGCCACGCGATCGACCCCACGGCGGT
>DASYCK010000143.1:0-35500 GCA_036500205.1 Polyangia bacterium
CCGCCCGTGCTGACACCGCCCGTGCCGACGCCGCCGGTCCCGACGCCGCCCGTGCCGACGCCGCCCGTGCCGACGCCGCCCGTGCCGACGCCGCCCGTGCCCACGCCGCCGGTGCCCACGCCGCCCGTGCCGACGCCGCCCGTGCCGACGCCCCCCGTGCCCACGCCCCCCGTCGCGACAGGACCGCCGCCTCGACCACCGGTGACGCCACCACCCGCGCCACCGACGCCCGCGATTCCGGCGCCGCCCGTGCCCGGCGCGCCGCCCGCCGGCTGACCGCCGGAGCCGATCACCGTGCTTCCGCCCACCCCGCCGCCCGCTCCGCCGGCGCTCGTCATCCCCCCCGCACCCCCGGTCGCCGCGCTGCCCCCCTGGCCGCCTTCAGGGGCTTCCGGGCCGCCGTCCGGCACGGTCGTGCCCGCGTCGACGATGGTGCCACAGGTGCCCGGCCCGTCTCCCGCCACCCAGCGCACTTTTTGCCCCGTCCAGGTCGTGTCGCAGGAATCGAGCAGGGCGCCACCGCCGGAGAGCAGCGTCAGATGCACCACGATGGGCGGCTGGGCGTCGATGGTGAAGCCGAAGTCCGCGAACGTCCCGGGCGCGGGAAGCGGGGCCGGAATGCGCGAGCTCCCGCTCTTGCCGTCCTTGTCGAACGTGATGGCCACCGAGGCCGCGACGTCGGTGATCGCGGAGGTCTCGGAGATGCTGACGACCACGACCGAGCTCTTGCTGCTGCACGAGGTGATCGCCACCGCGGCGGCGGCCAGCGTCGCGAGAACGGCGCCGAGACGTGTGACCGACGCGACCCGCGCTCTCCGCGGCGGCCGAGGGGTACGGCTCGGGAGGCCGCCGGACCAGGGGGCGCTCGAAGCGACGTGCTGCTTCCGGCCATCGAGTGGCGGCTTGCCCCTCTTCGCCATGGCGCGACAATCGCACATCGATAAAACCATCGCAACGAGACGACGCATGACCTTCCAAGGAAACGCAGGGGCGGTCCCGTATTCCCGGAAACATTTCAATCATTAATTAACGTTCGCCCGTCCGCCGTGGTACGTGGTGTTACCCCTATGCCACGCAGGGCCCCGTCCCCACGCTGGTTCGTGTACGTCGTCCGATGCCGGGATGGGTCGCTCTACACGGGCATCAGCACCGATGTGGCGGCGCGGGTGGCCCGGCACAACGCCGGTCAGGGGGCCCGCTACACGCGCGCCAGGCGTCCCGTGGAATTGATCTACACCGAGAACAAACGCTCCCGCTCGACCGCGCTGCGGCGTGAGGCGGCGATCAAGGCGCTGCCTCGGGCCGGGAAGATCGACCTGGTCGCGGGGCGCACACCGGCGCGGCGGGTGCGCCGCGCCGTTTCGGCGGTCGTCTCGGTGGTGGCCCTGTCGGTCGTGGTGGTCTCGGCCCGCGCGCCACGTCTGGAGGCGGCGGGGCGGGTCGTCGTCGATCGCGTCCCGGTGGCGGCCGGCCCGTTCGTGCAGGGCTCGGCGCAAGGGGACGAGGACGAGCGTCCCTCGCGCAGTCACGTGCTGCCCGCGTTCGTCATCGACCGGACCGAGGTCACGCGGACCGCTTACGCGGCGTGCGTGGCGGCGCGCCGATGCAAGCCGGTCCCCGACGAGCTGGCGGGCGCGCCCGGCGCCGACGGCAAGCTGCCGGTGACGAACGTCTCGTGGGCGGACGCGCGCGACTTCTGCGCGTTCGCCGGGGGGCGCCTGCCCAGCGAGGCGGAGTGGGAGAAGGCGGCCCGAGGCACCGACGGCCGCGCTTACCCGTGGGGACCCGACGCCGCCTGCGAGCGGGCGAACTGGGGCAACTTCGAGGGCGAGGGGCCGTGTGCGGGAACGAACCCGGGCTTCCCCGTCGCCGTGGGGCGGTACGCCGAGGGGGCCAGCCCCTACGGTGCGCTCGACATGGCCGGCAACGTCTGGGAGTGGGTGGCCGATCGCTACGACGACGATCCCAAGCGCCGGGTGGTACGGGGGGGCTCGTGCTGCAGCTACTTCGTTCCCCCGCGCGCCGCCAATCGAAATGCCTGGGCGCCCGAGTACCGGGGCGCCGATCTGGGGTTCCGGTGCGCGGCCGCGCGATGACCTGGCGGGGCGCGCTGGCCGGCGCGGGTCTCGTCGTCCTCGGGATCGTCCCCGCGACCTGGGGCGCGAACGCCAAGGGGGAACGGGGACGCGACGGGGCCACGCACGTCTCCTCGCAGAGCACGCATGGCGCCCCGGGGCGTGGGGCCTCGAACCGATCGCGGGAGACGCCCGAGCACGGGGCAGCCAAGCCGGCGCGACGGGACGCGGAGAACGCCGCTTCGAAAGGCAGCGCCCACGGCGCCGTGGGGAAAGCGAAGACCAGCGGCGACACCACGCCGCGGGTCGCCGACGAGGTGCCGGCCCCGGCACCTGATGATCGCGATCGCGAGCGCATCACGCGCATGCAGGAGACCATCGGCGAGATCTTGCACAACCGTACGCTGGGGCGGCTGCACGTCGGCTTGCGGGTCATGTCCGCGCGCACCGGGCGGCTGTTCTACGGCCGGCGGGGCGAGGCGCTGATGGATCCGGCGTCGAACCAGAAGGTGCTCGCCACGACGGCGGCCCTGCTGCGGCTGGGCGGCGACTGGCGCTACCGGACGGAGATCAGCGGGCTCGAGCCCGACGACGACGGCGTCGTCCACGGCAGCCTCTATCTGCGCGGCAACGGAGATCCCACCTTGCGCTCGATGGATCTCGAGCGGGTGGCGACCCACCTTCGCGCGCAGGGGGTGACCCGCATCGATGGAGGGGTGGTGGCGGACGCGCGTCTCCTCGGCTGGGACACGCCCCCGAGCGACGAGGAGCCGGGCGACACCAAGGCGCCCCTGGTCGTCGATCGCGGCATGACGGTGATCCGGGTCCGTCCGGGCGGCGCTCCGGGGGCACCTCCGGTGGTCCTCACCGAGCAGCGGCGGTTCGCCGAGGACGCGGGGCAGAGCCTCGGCTTCGTCGTTCACAACCAGGCGACGACGCGCGCGAACGGGCGCACGCGCATCGCCGTGCGCGTGGAGACCGCGGAGGGGCGGATGCGCATCGCCGTCAGCGGACGCATCGCCGTGGGGGCCGCCGGCGTGTCGTTTCGCCGCCGCGTTCCCCGCCCCGCGCTGCACACGGCGATCGTGCTGCGAGCGGCGCTGGGGGCGGCCGGCATCGTCGTGCACGACGGGGCCTCGGCGGGCGTCACGCCGAACAACGTCAGCGTCCTCGACGTGCACGAGTCCGAGCCGCTGACGATCGTGCTGCGGCGGATCAACAAGGACTCCGACAACGAGCAGGCCGAGCGGGTCTTGCAGACGGTGGGCGTCGAGGTGCTGGGGGCGCCGGCGAGCACGGAGAAGGGGGTGACGGTGCTGCGCGCGGTGATCGGCTCGCTGGGGCTGCGCCCGAACAGCTACGTGCCGCGCAACGGTTCGGGGCTGGGACACGCCAATCGCATCACCGCGAACGCCATGGCCGAGCTGCTGCGCGCGCTGTACTTCGATCCGCGCATCGGCCCCGATCTGCTGCAGTCGCTGTCGGTGGGCGGCGTCGACGGGACGACGCGCAACAGGTTCAAGGGGACCTTGGCCTCGCGGCGGGTCCGCGCCAAGACCGGCACGCTCGACGGCAAGTCATGCCTGTCGGGGTTGGTGGGCGACGGCGACGACGTGGTGGTGTTCTCGATGATGGTGCAGGGATTTCACGGCAAGGGGCTGGCGGCGGTGCGCGCCTCGCAGGTGGGGGCCGTGAACGCGATCATGCGCTACGTCCGCGAGGGGACGGGCGAACGGATCGAGCTGCCGCCCGGCTTCGACGAGCAGGTCGCCGGCACCGACGTCGAGACCGCGGGCGAGGAGAGCGGCTCGGAGGGCGAGGCCGAATCGCCCGACGACGTGAAGCGCGCGCCGGGCGAGGACGCCGTCGACGCTTATCTGCGGCAGGCGCGCGCGGGCGCGGGGGGCGCCGGGGGGGCCGCTCCCGCGATCGCCGGCGGCGGCGGCGCGAACGGCACGGCGCCGCGACCGACGCAGCCGCCCTCGGTCGGCGCGCCCCGCCAGCCGCCGCCATTCCGGGATGTGGGGGGAACGAACGGCGCGCCGGTGCCCGTCGCCGTTCCGCGGCCGGTGGCCGCTCCGCGACCGATCCCGCCGCAAGGAGCCGCCGGCGCGCCGGCTCCCCTCTCCTTGCCGGCCCACCGGTGATCGCCCCCCGCGCGAAGGCGCGATAAGATGAAGCATTCGCGAACTGTCTGACCCGCCCCGACCGGATCGCGCCGCCCGCGCCTGCGTGATCGCGGGCCTCGTCGTCTTCGCGGGGTTCGTGGTGTGGCAGCAGCTCATGCCGGCGGCGTTCGATTCCATTCGCGGCATCAATCCGCGCGCCGCCGCCGAGTGGCGCGCCAGGTTTCACCTCCCCGCCATCGCGCTCTCGCTTCGTGGATACGACGCCTGCTTCCAGGCGCTTCAGGTCCTGTCGTGGGTCGCCTACGGCGTGCTGGTGGCGCTGGTGCATCGGGGGGCGCGGTTCTCCGACGCGTGGACCTGGCGGCTGGCGACGCCGCTCGTGGTGGCGGTCGCGGTGGCGATGCCGGCGTCGCTGTCGGCCGACCCGTTCGCCTATGTCGGCTACGGCCGACTGGCCGTCGTGCACGGGTTGAACCCGCACGTCGCGACCCAGGTCGATCTGGTCAGGCTGGGCGATCCGACGACGCCCTATCTCCACTGGCCCATCGCTTCCCCGTACGGTCCCCTGTGGACGGCGCTCTCGATCGCGGTGGTGGCGGCGGCGGAACGGCTGTCACCGGGCGCCGTGTGGGGACCCGTGCTCGTGTTCAAGTTGATCGCAGCGGCGGCCGTGCTGGGCCTGGCGGCCGCCACGCGGCTTCTGGTCCAGCGGTCCGACCAGCCGGCGCGCGCGAACGCGACCTTCGTGTTGATCGCCACCAATCCGCTGCTGCTGTGCGAAGGGCCGGGCAACGGCCACAACGACCTCGTGATGATGGCGCTGGCGATGGCCGGGTTCGTGGTCTGGCTGAACCCGGCGGGCAGCCCCTGGAAGGGCCCGCGCGCCGCGCTGATCTTCGGCGTGGCGGCGGCCGTGAAGGTGATCCCGCTGCTGGTCCTGCCCTGGCTCCTGCTCACCACGGCGCGGGCCCGCGCCCCGATGCGCGCGTTGCAACTGGGGCTGGTGGCGCTGCTGGGGCTGGCGCCCATCGCGCTCGCCTACACGCCGTTCTGGGCCGGGGGCAAGGCGCTGGTCGGCCTCTCGGAACGGTGGCGTACGGCCGACGAGGCGGCCCGAATGCAAGAACAGACCTCGGCGTCGGCGGTGGCGTCGGCGGCGACGAAGACCGCTGCCGCGAGCCACCCGCCCGCGCCGCTGACCTTGGCCCGGGTGGGGCTGATGGCGGGGCGAACCTGGTTCGCGCTGCTGGTGTACGCCGTCGCGACCGCGCTGATTTTTCGCCGCGCCCTGGACCCGCTGTTGCCGTTGACGGCCTGGGTCTACGTGTCGTCCAGCGTGATGCTGTTCGTGGCGGGCCTGTGGTTCCCCTGGTACCTGAGCTGGCCCTGGCCGGCGGTGCTGGCGCGCGGGACTCGCCAGCATCAGTTCCTGCTGCTGATGCTGTTTCTGTTCTCGTTCCTGTTGATGATGGTCTACGGCGTCGTGCCTTGAGCGGCGGGCCGCGCGCAGGCCACGGCGAACACGGCCAGCGCGCCGACCAGGTGCAAGCCGAGCGCGAGGCCACCCACGGGCGAGACGGGCCACGGTCCAGCGAGCGCGAGGAGCGACAACCGTGGGACCGTCAACAGCACGACGGCCGCGGCGAGGCCGAGCCGCGCGCGCGCACCGAGGCGCGACCGGAGCAGCAAGGCCACGGGGAGAATCAGCCAGGTCGACGTGTGGGTCCACGACAGCGGTCCGAGCACGACCGCCAGCACCGACCAGGCGGCGAACGCCTCCGCGGGCGGCGCCTGCGCCGAACGATCGGACGTTCGGGACGTTCGTATCGTCTGCCTCGCGGCGAGGCCCAGCAGCGCGAGGGCGAGCGCTCCCCAGATCAGCCGGGCCAGCGAGGGGGACGAGAACGCGGCCCGCGCGTAGGGGCCGCCGATCGCCAGGCGCGCCAGCGCGCCCCACAGCGACAGCGTGTTCGCGGGCGCGGTCTGCCATCCGGTCGCGTTCACACCCGACCACGCGGCGAAACCGCTCCAGCTGTCGAGACCGACGACGATGGCCGACAGCCCGACGAGGACGACCGTCGCCACAAGCGCGCCGGCGAGCACGCGCCAGCGCCCCGGTCGCGCCAGGAACGCGCCCAGCAGCATGAACGGCAGGACCTTGAAGCAGCCGGCCGCGGCGATCAACGCGCCGGCCCGGCCATCCCAGCCGCGGGCCGACGCGGTCCACGCCAGCGCCAGCAGCGCCGCGATGAGAACCGACCACTGCCCCTTCTCGAAGTTGTGCAACAGTGGCGGCCACAGGCTCACCACGACGAAGCCGAGCAACGCCCAGCGGAAGCGCGCCTGGCGGTCGGCCACGAACAGCCCCGTCACGATCCAGGCCAGCACCGCCGCCGCGAGCAGCGACAGTCCCAGCCAGGCCAGCGCCGCACCCCGAAAACCGAGGGGCACCAGCGGTCGCACGACCATGAGCGCGGGGGGTGGATGCGCGTGGTACGGCGCCCCGTACGGCGCGAACGTGGGCGCACCCATCGCCGCCGCTTCGCGATTGCCGGTCTCGAGGTCGGTCCCCGCGCGTTCGCCGCGCGCACGTCGCGCGGCTGGCACGAAGTCGCCGGGAAAGTCGCTCGGCGCGACGGCGCCACTCACCGCCTCCCGGAGTGGCGCCAGGCCGGCCGAGACCCATGCGGCCACGAGCGCGAGCCCGACGAGGATCGAGACCGGTCGCGAGAGAGCACGCGCGCGCGAGGAGGTGGGATCGTCGGTCGGGGTTGTCAGGGCTGGTCTCTCCGACGGGATTTTATCGCGATTCCCCGCCCCCCGCCCCCCGGGGGCCGCGGAAGCACGTCCCCACGCCGATGACGCGACCGTCGCGTTGTCGAACTTTCACCGCGCCGGGTGCAGACAGCCGATATAATTATCGAGCCATTCATCCGTCAGGCGAGATCGGCCGTTCCTCTTCGTCCGCTGGGTCGCCGCACGCCCATGGCGTGGCGGCCTCGCGGTTCTTGCTGGGGGGATGGCCCGACTTCATCCTGGTCGGCCCCGGGTTCACCTTGACGATCGGCGCGGCGCTCGGGGCCCTGGCGATCACCGGCCACCTCGAGATCGCGACGACCGTCGCGTTCGCGCTGACGCTCATGTTCGTCGGTCCGCACTACGCGGCCACCTACCGGCGGGCCTTCGCGTCTCGCGCGATCCTGCGCGCGCACCCGCTGGTGACGCTGGTGGTGCCGCTGCTGCTGCTGGCCTGGGCGGCGGCGGGCGTGCGCTGGCCCCATTCGATCGGGATCGCCTTCTTCGCCACCTACGTCGTGTGGTCGGGCTACCACTACTCGGGGCAATCGCTGGGGCTGGCGATGCTGTATCCGCTCCGCCAGGGTGCCCGGTTGACCCCGCCCGAGAAGCGTCTGGTGGCGTTCCCGCTTTATCTGTCGTGGATCGTCTCGCTGGTTGGCCTGTTTCGCCTCGAGGTGGCGGCGCGCAACCCCGCGTACGAGCTGACGCGCGCGGCGTTCGCCCGGTCGTCGCTGCCGGCGCCCGCCCTCGTCGTCGGGGCGCTGGCGATGGTGGCGAGCCTGGGCTCGGTGGCGGTGCTGGCCTTGCGCCGTCGCCGCGCCGGCACGCCTCTGCCGGCCGCCGTGTGGGCCGTGGTGGTCACCCAGCTCATCTGGTTCGGCATCGGCCTGTGGAGCCCGTTCTTCAACGTCATCCTCGTGCCGATCTTTCACGGCGCGCAGTACCTCAGCATCACCAGCTGGCATCAGACGCGGGGGCGCGGCGCCCTGTTCTTCGGGCTGTACGCCGTCACCGTGCTGCTGCTGGGCCTGCTCATCAATCCGGGCTTCTCTGCCCTTGGTCGTGCCTGGGCGGGCAACGGCCCCGTGGTCACCGCCGCCGTCTTGTCGTTCTTGAATCTGCACCACTTCCTGATGGACGGACGCATCTGGCGTCTGCGCGAGCGCAAGGTCGCCGAATCGTTCGCGGTCACGCCGGCCGTCGGACGCGCCTCGTGAGCGGGGACCGAGGCGGGGATGGCGCTCGGCCGTTCGAGCTGACGTTCGCGCGGACACGCGTGGTCCTGCTGTTCATCGCGGTGGCCGCCACCGCGTGCCTGCTGCCCGCGCAGTCCGATTCGTACTGGCACCTGCGCGCCGGCTACGAGCTGGCGCGCACGGGCCACGTTCCGCTCGTCGAGACCTATTCGTACACGGCGCGCGGGGGCGTCTGGCCCAATCACGAATGGCTGTGGCAGGCGCTGTCCTTCGCTTGCCACCGTTTGGGCGGCATGCCGCTGCTGACGGCGGCCGGGGCGGCGCTGGCCACCGGGGCGTGCGTGGCGGCCTATCGGTTGATGCGCGCGCGGGCCAGCGTCGATTTCGTGCTGGCGTTGATCGGCATTCCGCTGGCGTCGGTGGTGTGGGCGCTGCGGCCGCAGGTCGCCAGCCTGTTGCTGCTGACCTTGCTGCTGCACCTGCTGATCGCCCGGCGTCTGCTACTCATTCCCCCGCTGTTTCTGCTGTGGGCGAATCTGCATGGCGCCGTGGCGCTCGGTGGCGTCGTGATGGTGGCCGCGACGGGCGTGGCCTGGTTCCACGATCGCCGTCTGGCGGCCAGGCTGGCGGCGGTGACCTTGCTGTGCGGGGCGCTGACGGCGGCCACGCCGATGGGCTTGGGCCTGTGGCGCTTCATCGGTGAATCGATGGCCCGCTCGCGCCAGAACCAGATCATGGAGTGGATGCCCTCGTATCCGAAGGGGCCCATCGAGATCTCGTTCTGGCTGGCGGCGGCCGTGCTGGTCTGGCTGACGGCGCGGCGCTGGCGGCGCCTCGACACCTGGGGCGATCGGCTCGTCGTGGTGACGGCGCTGGTGCTGGTCCCGCTGGCGGCGCGGGCCGTGCGCAACATCGCGCCGTTCTGCCTGGTGTGGATGCCGGCGATGAGCCGGCTCATCGGTCCGGACGCGCGGCTGCCGCGCCTACCAGGGACGCGCATCGGGCCGGAGGCGGCGGTGCCCGACGTCGAGCATCCACGGCTGAATACTGCCCTGGTCAGCGCGGCGTTCGTCGGCGCGGCGCTGGCGGTCGCCGTGGCGTGGCGCCAGCCGCTGGAGAGGCTGGGGTGGCAGCCGATTCCCGCCGGCGCCACGGCGGCGATCCGGCGTTGCGGCGGACCGCTGTACAACCGCTACAACGACGGTGGCTACCTGATCTGGTTCGTGCCCGAGATCCCCGTGTTCATCGACAGCCGCCAGGATCCGTATCCGGCGACGCTGATGTCGGCCGACATCGACGCCGAGAAGTCGGGCGACTATCGGGCGCTGTTCTCGCAGTACGGCGTGCGCTGCGCCGCGCTCCCTCCGCTGTCCCCCATCAGCAAGCGCCTGGCCACCGACGGCTGGCACGAGCGGTATCGCGACGAGACCTGGGTCGTGCAGGCGACCCCCTGATGGGTGCCCGCGGTCAGCTCACCGCGACGTCGAGCAGGCGTCCGATCAAGAACGTCGCGCCGGCAGCCGCGGCGCCGATCAGCAGCATCCGCACGCCGCCACGCCAGGCGCCGCGCCCCGTGAACAGGCTGATGGCCGCGCCGATCGCGAACAGCGCCACGCCGGTGGTCGCCATCGAGCCGAACAGCGCGCCGTGCCCACGGGTCAGCAAGAACGGCAGCAGCGGGATCAGCGCGCCCAGCGAGAACGAGACGAACGAGGAGCCCGCCGCCCCCCACGGCGAGCCCAGGTGCGCCGGATCGAGCCCCAGCTCCTCGCGCGCCAGCGCGTCCAGCGCGTAGGCGGGGTTCTTGATGATGCTCGCCGCCATCTGGGTCGCGTCGTCCCGTGACAGGCCGCGTGCCTGATAGATGGTGGACAGCTCGGACGCCTCGGCCTCGGGGTAGGCCTCGAGCTCATCGCGTTCGGCGGCGATCTGATGTTCGAACATCTCGCGCTGCGAGCGCACCGAGACGTACTCGCCCGACGCCATCGAGAACGCGCCCGCCAGCAGGCCCGCGATGCCGGAGATGACGATGGCGCGGGCCTCGCCGTTGCCGCCGGTGGCGCCCGCCACGCCCAGGATCAGGCCGGCGTTCGACACCAGGCCGTCGTTGGCGCCGAACACCAGCGCGCGCAGGTTTCCGCCGCTCGCGTCGCGGTGTCGCTGCCCTATCTCCTCGGCGGACCGCGGCAGCGCGTGACCGGTCAACACCGTCGTGAACACGGACATGCCGCGCACCTTCATCGCCGCAAGGATCGCCCGCATCGACCGAGCCCCGAGCTGTCGAACCAGCGTCGCAACCAGGCGCGTGCGCAGGCTGGGCACGAACGGCGGCACCGCCTGACCCTCGGCGTGCATCTTGTTCGCCCAGATCTGCGCCTGCCCCTCGGCGTCCACCGCCAGCTTCTCGAACAGCGCGTGCTTCTCGGGCGCCGTCTCGACCTGCGCGATGACCCGGTAGATGAACATCGAGTCCATCTCCTTCCGCCAGCTCTCGCGCGCGCTCATGGGGACGGACGATAGCGCGCCTGGGTCGCGCTGGCGGTTCGCTCCCGGAGGCGGCGCCGCCAGCCGAAGTTCCCGAGCGGTTCTACAGAACCTTCTTCAGGAACCGGCCGGTGTAGCTGGCCGCGACCCGCGACACGTCCTCGGGCGTCCCCAGGGCGACCACGGCGCCGCCCCCGGGGCCGCCCTCGGGGCCGAGGTCGATGACCCAGTCCGCGGTCTTGATGACGTCGAGGTTGTGCTCGATGACGATGACCGTGTTGCCGGCGTCGACCAGTCGATTCAGCACCGCCAGTAGCTGCGCGATGTCGGCGAAGTGCAGGCCCGTCGTCGGCTCGTCGAGGATGTAGACCGTGCGTCCGGTTGCCTTCTTCGCCAGCTCCTTCGACAGCTTGATCCGCTGCGCCTCGCCGCCCGACAGCGTCGTCGCCGACTGGCCGAGCCGGATGTAGCCGAGGCCCACCTCGCGCAAGGTGTCCAGCTTCTGCTTCACCTTGGGGATGTTCTCGAGGAACTCCGCCGCCTGCGACACCGTCATGTCGAGCACGTCGGCGATGCTGCTGTTGCGGTACAGCACCTCGAGCGTCTCGCGGTTGTAGCGCCGTCCGCTGCACGCCTCGCACTCGACGTAGACGTCGGGAAGGAAGTGCATCTCGATGCGCAGGATGCCGTCCCCCTGACACGATTCGCAGCGCCCGCCCTTCACGTTGAACGAGTAGCGCCCCGGCTTGTAGCCGCGCGCCTTCGACTCGGGCAGGTTCGCGAACAGATCGCGGATGTGCGTGAACACCCCCGTGTACGTGGCGGGATTGGACCGCGGGGTGCGCCCGATGGGTGCCTGGTCGATGTCGATGACCTTGTCGACGTGCTGCAGCCCGTCCAGGCCGCCGAACGGCTCGGCCGTGTGCTTCGACCCGTGAAGCTTCTGGTTCAGCGCGCGCAGCAGGGTATCGATGACCAGCGTCGATTTGCCCGACCCTGACACGCCGGTCACGCAGGTCAGCACGCCGATGGGGAAGGGCACCGTGATGCCGCGCAGATTGTGGCCGGCCGCCTTCTTCAGGGTCAGGTTGCGCGCCGCCGCCGAGCGGCGGTGCTTCGGCACCGCGATCACCTTGCGCCCGCTCAGGTACGCCCCGGTGAGCGACTGGGGGTGGTTCATGATCTCGGCCGGTCGCCCCGCCGCCACCACCCGCCCGCCGTGCACGCCCGCCTTGGGGCCCATGTCGATGACGTAATCGGCCGCGCGGATGGTGTCCTCGTCGTGCTCGACCACCAGCACGGTATTACCGAGGTCGCGCAGCCGCATCAGCGTGTCGAGCAGCCGCTCGTTGTCGCGCTGGTGCAGGCCGATCGACGGCTCGTCGAGGATGTAGAGCACGCCGACCAGCGAGCTGCCGATCTGCGTGGCCAGCCGGATGCGCTGCGATTCGCCGCCCGACAGGGTCACCGCCGTGCGATCGAGCGACAGGTAGTCGACGCCGACGTTGATGAGGAACGACAGCCGATCCCCCACCTCGCGCAGGATCCGCTCCGCCACCTCTTTCAGGCGCGACGGCAGGGTCAGCGCCGCCAGAAAGGCGTGCGCGTCGCGGATGGTGAACGCCGTCATCTCGACGATGTTCTTGCCCCCCACGCGAACGTTCCGCGCCTCCTTGCGCAGTCGCGAGCCGCCGCATTCCTCACAGGTCGTCTGACCCATGTAGCGGTGGAACTCGTCGTAAATGGCTTCGAAGTCCTGATCGCTGGTGCGCCCCTGCTCGCGCCGCCGCCGCTCATACTCGTCGAAGCGGCGCTGCAGGTTTGCCAGCACGCCCTCGAATTCCTTCTTGTAGGTGTGCTTGCGCCCGCTCTTCTCGAACGAAAAATCGACCTCTTGCCCGGCCGAGCCGTGCAACACCAGCTGCCGCGTCGCCGCGGGCAGCTTGTTCCAGGGCACGAACAGATCGATCTCGAAGTGCGCGGCCACCGACTCGAGCAGCTGCTGGAAGAAGGCGCTGTTGCGCCGCTCCCAGGGCTCGATGGCCCCTTCCTTCAAGGACAGATCCTCGTTGGGGACGATCAGCTCGGGATCGAAGAACATCTTCGCGCCGATGCCGTCGCAGGCCGGGCAGGCGCCCGCCGGGTTGTTGAACGAGAACAGCCGCGGCTCGACCTCGGGGTAGCTGATGCCGCAGGTGGGGCAGGCGAAGCGCTCCGAGAACAGCAGATCGTCCCCTTCGAGCGGCGAGATCTTCACGATGCCGCTGGTCAGCTTGGCCGCCAGCTCGATCGAATCGGTCAGCCGCTGGCGGATGCCTTCCTTGCGCACCAGTCGATCGACGAACACCTCGATGGTGTGCTTCTTGTTCTTGTCGAGCTTGGGTGGCTCGGCCAGCTCGCACAGCTCGCCGTCGATGTTGGCGCGCACGAACCCGTCATGGCGCAGCTTGGCCAGCTCCTGGACGAACTCCCCCTTGCGGTCGCGCACGACGGGCGCCAGCACCGAGAAGCGCGCCCCCTCGGGCAGCGCCAGCACCTGGTCGACCATGTTCTGGATCGACTGCGAGCTGATGGGGATGCCGCAGTTCCAGCAGTGCACCTGGCCGACCCGCGCCCACAGCAACCGCAGGTAGTCGTAGATCTCGGTGATGGTGCCGACGGTGGAGCGTGGGTTGCGCGAGCCCGACTGCTGCTCGATGGAGATGGCCGGCGAAAGCCCCTCGATCGAATCGATGTCGGGCTTGCGCATCTGGTCGAGGAACTGCCGCGCGTAGGCCGACAGCGACTCGACGTAGCGGCGCTGCCCCTCGGCGTAGATGGTGTCGAACGCCAGCGACGACTTCCCCGACCCCGACAGCCCCGTGACCACGACCAGCTTGTTGCGGGGGATCTCGACGTCGATGTTCTTCAGATTGTGCTCGCGCGCACCCTTGACGACGATCTTGTCCATCGGGTGAGCGATCGGCTCGGCGCTGGGCCGATTGAGATTCTGGGCCTTCATGGAGGATGTGAGGGAGGGAGCGGGAAAGCGGCGAGCGTACCTTATCACACCGGTGTGCGGGACGGCGTGAACTCTGGGTGAAGTTCAGGAAAATGCGGAGGTCACTGTACCCGTATCCGCGTGCCCGGTAGTCTCGGTAGTTCCTGCGTCCGTCTGGACAATCGATTCGCCAGATCGAGGGCGGACAGGAAGCTGCCTGGATTGGCCCGTCCGCTCCCCGCGATGTCGTAGGCGGTGCCGTGATCCGGGGAGGTGCGAATGAAGGGCAGCCCCAAGGTCACGTTCACGCCTTCATCGAAGTCGAGCAGCTTCATCGGGATCAGCCCCTGGTCGTGATACAGCGCCACCACGGCGTCGAACTTGCCGTCCGCGGCTTGCCGGAACACAGCGTCCGGCGGAAACGGTCCCGCGACGTCGGCCGGCAGCCGCTCGCGACCCAGTTTCATGCGCGCGGCTTGGATGCCGGGGGCCACCAACCGCCTCTCCTCGTCGCCGAAGCGGCCCGCCTCGCCGGCGTGCGGGTTCAGGCCGGCGACGGCGATGCGCGCCCGGCCGATACCGAAGTCCGACACCAGCGTCCGCGCCGCGAGCACGGCGGCCCGTGCGATGTCCCCCGCGGTCAACCGCCTGGCCACGTCGGCGAGCGCGATGTGCGTGGTCGCCAGCACCACCCGCAGGTGTGGCCCCGCCAGCATCATCGCGAAGTCGTCGGTCCGCGCCCGATGGGCCAGGTACTCGGTGTGACCCGGAAAGGCGAACCCAGCGCGCGCGATCCAGTCCTTGGAGATGGGCGCCGTGCAGAGAGCGGCGAGCTCTCCCGCCAGGGCGTCGTCCGTGGCGGTCTCCAGCGCTTCGAGCTGCGCCTGCGCGGTGACGAGGTTGGGGCGCCCCGGCGCGATCTCCTGGGGGGCGCGCGAGGGCACCGCCCGCAGCCGCTCGGGCGGGAGGGGCGGCAGCCGTAGGCGCGAGGCCGTCGCCGCCAGCACCGACGGATCGCCGTAGACCTTGACCCGCAGCTCGGGACGCGCCGCCAGGGCGCGGAGCACGATCTCTGGCCCGATCCCGGCCGGATCCCCCAGCGAGATTCCAATCACCGGCCGACCTTCGTCTTCGGAGGCGCGCATCGTGGCGCCATCATACGGAAGTTTTTCCCGGGCATCGTTTCGCGTCCGGTCGCGGGGACGGCTGGCGCGAATTTTTCGGTACCGCCGTCGGTCGAAGCGGCGTGAATGCCCTCGTGCTCCTGGTGGCGGCGCGCCTCGCCTGCTGGCCCTTCGAGGTGTCGGGGCAAGGAACGCCGCCAGCCGACGTGCACGTTCCCGCGCCCGCGCCGGCGCCCGCGCAGACCGCCGTCTCGCCCTCGCTCCCGCACGACGAGCGGATTCGCTACGACATCAGCTACGGCGTCCTCGGCTCCATCGGCGCCCTGCAGGTCTCGGCCGGCGCCGTGGCCCACCTGCCGGAAGGCGAGCAGGTGGTGTCGCTGCAGGGGGCGGGCAGCGGCTCGGTGCTGGGGCTCGGCGCCATGCAGAATCACATCGACTCCGAGTTCGACGCGCGGCTGCTGGGGGCGCGCCGCTGGACATTCGCGCGCGGCAAGCCAGGGCAGCGCGCCGACCAGCAGACCGTCGACACGGGCGCCTGGGACGGCCGCGGCGAGGCGCGGCTGCATCGCCGAAAGCCCGGGCAACCCGACGAGGCGTACGCCTTCAGGTCGGCGCTGCAAACGTCCGATCCCCTGGGGCTGATCTGGCGCCTCCGGACGGCGCCGCCCGCCCTCGGCGCGAGCGACACGCTCCACGTGGTCGATGGGCTGTCGCTGTGGCGGGTGCGGACCACCACCGTCGCGCTCGCCGCCGCCGTGCCCGAGCTCGACACGACCGGCATCCGGGTCGAGGGGGAGGTGACGCCGATCTTCTATGACGGCCTGCCCGACGCGGGCCGCTCGAGCCGGCGCTTCACGATGTGGATGGAGACCGGGGGGAGCCACGTCCCGCTGCGCATCGAGATCCCGCTCGGGCCGGCCCATGTCGTCATGCGCCTCGTCGAGGCGATCCGGGGACCGGCCGCTCAGGTCGGGGCGCCGGTGCCGGGGGCGCGGAGCTTGTAGCCGACGTGCCGGACGGTCTCGATCATCACGCTGCCGGGGCCCAGCTTGGCGCGCAGGCGGCGGACGTGGATGTCGACGGTCCGCGTCCCGCCCGCATAGCGGTAGCCCCACACGCGCGACAGGAGCTGCTCGCGGGTGAACACCCGACCAGGTCGCTCGGCCAGGAACTTCAGCAGCTGGAATTCCTGCCGAGGAAGCTTGAGGGCCCGACCGCGGAATGAAGCCTCGACGGCCACCGAGTCGATGACCAGATCCCCGATCTTGATGCGACCCGCGGCGCGGAATGACGACATTCGCCAGTCGAGCTGCCGGATGCGGGCGTACAGCTCGGGCGCCACCACGGGGGCCAGGACGAAGTCATCGGCCCCCGCCTCGGGGTCGAGACCGGCCAGTCGAGACACCTCGACGCACAGAAGAACGGGGACGTCCGACAGAGAAGCGACCTCGCGCACGCGACGGATGGCGGCGCGGCCCACCTCGAGGTGGGCGCCAGCGTCCACCACCACCACCGACGGGCGCGAAAGCTCGATGTCTTCCGGAAGTTGATCGATGTCGTATCCAACCGCGACGACTTCACACCCCAGATCGTTAAGTGCGGAAGCAGGGGAATCGGGTTCGGAAACGGCCGTCGTCGGATTCGACGTGACCACCAAGGCTCTCATTTTGTCGATACACTATCAGGCCCGGTCGCAGGAACCGGAAAAAAATCAGTGATGACCCCGTGCTGCGAGACCAGCCCCCCTCCGTCAAGCCACCGAAACATTTATCCGGTCACGCTTGGCGGCGCCGGGGGCGAGATGTAATACTGAAACCCGATGGATGATTTTCACTGCTCGTTCTGCGGGAAGCGGCGACGCGAGGTGCGCAAGCTCATCTCGGGTCCGCGCGTCTTCATCTGCGACGAGTGTGTGGCGCTGTGCAACGACATCATCGCGAAGGAAGAAGCGGCCGAGCGCCCGAAGTATCCGCGGCCCCGCGAAATCTACGACGAGCTGAACCGCTACGTCATCGGCCAGGATCGCGCCAAGAAGGCGCTGGCCGTGTCCGTGTTCAACCACTACAAGCGCATCGGCCAGCATGGCAAGGCCGGCGACGTGGAGATCCAGAAGGGCAACATCCTTTTGCTCGGCCCCACCGGCTGCGGCAAGACGCTGCTGGTGCAGACCCTGGCCAAGAAGCTCGATGTCCCCTTCGCCATGGCGGACGCCACCACGCTGACCGAGGCCGGCTACGTGGGCGAGGATGTCGACAGCGTCATCAAGGCGCTGTACCGCAACGCCGGCAACGATCCCGAGAAGGCCAGCCGCGGCATCGTCTGCATCGACGAGATCGACAAGATCGCGCGCAAGGGGGGCGGCCCCTCGGTCACCCGTGACGTGTCGGGCGAAGGCGTGCAACAGGCGCTGCTGAAGATCCTGGAAGGCAAGCAGGCCTCGATCACGCCGGACGGCGCGCGCAATCGACCCCAGCAGGAGCTGATCCAGGTCGACACCACCGACATCCTCTTCGTGTGCACCGGCGCCTTCAACGGCATCGAGGAGCTGGTCAACCGTCGCACCGGCCAGCGGGGGCTGGGCTTCGGCGCCAGCATCCAGAAGTCGGAGCAGTCGAAGAACGAGCTGCGCGCCCTGACCCGCACCGAGGATCTGATCAAGTTCGGCATGATCCCCGAGTTCATGGGGCGTCTCCCCATCATCGTGGCGGCCGACGACCTCGACGTCGACATGTTGGTCGAGATCCTGTGGAAGCCGAAGAACGCCCTCGCCAAGCAGTACGAGCGCCTGTTCGAGATGGAGGGGGTGAAGCTGCGGTTCACCGAGGACGCGCTGCGCAGCGTGGCCCAGGAAGCGTCCCGGCGGAAGTCGGGGGCGCGCGGCCTGCGGGCCATCCTCGAAGAGGTCATGTTGGATGTGATGTACGAAATACCCTCGCTGACCGGTGTCAGCGAGTGCGTCGTGACTCAGGATGTCGTCGTGTCTCGGGGGCGCCCGCAGTTGGTCCGGGAGAAAAAGGCGTCTTAATCCATTTTGGTTGGGCGCCGACCCGCGCGATGCCCGTCCGTCCAGTCGAGGTCAAAAACGAATGCTGAGTCAGAAGGAAAAGAACGAGATCCGCCGCGTCCTCGAAGATGAGCAGCGCCGGCTGTCCCGTACCAGCCAGAACGCCCTGTCGTACTCCATGAACCACGAGCGGAACATCGGCCGTGATTCGATCGACGAGTCGATGGAGGAAGAGATCTTCTCGACGGAGATGCGGCTGCACGATCGCGAGAAGTTCCTGCTCAACAAGGTCAACAAGCAGCTCGTTCGCCTCGACACCAACGAGATCGACGTCTGCGAGGAGTGCGGCGAGGCGATCTCGTTCCGCCGCCTGATGGCCCGCCCGGTCAGCACGCTGTGCATCGACTGCAAGGAGCAGGCGGAGCGCGAAGAAGCGGCGGTGGCGCAGAACGGTCGCGGCGCGCTGGGCGACACGGATCTGGGCGGTGAGTCGGAGAAGGTTCCGGCCGGTCTAGAAGACTGAGCTCGGCGCGACGGAGCCCGAAAAAGACCGCGTCGTGCCCCCGTCGGTGACGACGCGGTGGTTCCGTGATTGCCGCCGCCGTGTAAGTGATGTAGTTTTCTGTGGCCAAGACGGCGAGACCAATGGCCGATAGCCGATATCGCATTACCGAGCGCGTTGCCTCGGGCGGGATGGCTGAAGTATTTCGAGGGGTCGCCGAGTCTCTTCAGGGCTTCAGGAAGAACATCGCGATCAAGCGCGTGCTTCCGGCGCTGACGCAGAACAAGAAGTTCGTCGCCATGTTCCTCGACGAGGCGCGGCTGTCGCTGGGGCTGCAGCATGCGAACATCGTCCAGGTGTTCGACATCGGCCACTCCGAGGACACGTACTTCATCGTCATGGAGTACGTCGACGGTGTCGACTTGAAGGCACTGCTCGAGTGGCGGCGCCGCATGGGCAAGCGGCTGCCCATGGCGGTGTCGCTGAACATCGTCAACGAGATCTGCAAGGGGCTGTCCTACGCGCACGAGCTGCTGAACGCGGAGACGGGGCGCCCGCTGGGGATCGTCCATCGCGACGTCTCGCCGCCCAACGTGCTCATCTCGAAGCAGGGCGAGGTCAAGGTGGTGGACTTCGGTCTCGCCAAGGCCAGCAGCCAGATCGAGACCACCGACCCCGGCGTGGTGAAGGGGAAGATGAGCTACCTGTCGCCTGAAGCGGCGCGCGGGGAAGAGGTCGACAGCCGCTCCGACATCTTCTCGGTGGGAATTCTGCTTTACGAACTGTTGACGGGGAAACGCCTGTTTTACGGGGAGACCGACTATCAGACGGTCGAGCTCGTTCGCAACGCGCGCATCCCGCCGATCAAGGCGCAGAACCCCGAGGTGGAGCAGGAGCTCGAGGACATCGTTCGCAAGACGCTGGCCAAGAACCGCGAAGATCGTTTTCAGAGCGCGAACGATCTGCAGGACGCCCTCGCGCACTACAGCTATTCGCGCGGCCTGAAGGTGATCTCGCGCGACGTGGCCGATCTGGTGCGGCAGTGCCTGGAGGACAAGTCCGCGCAGTCGTCGGGCGGAAAGCGGCGGGCCGGGAACATCCTCGACAACCTGCTGCAGGACGAGATCAACAAGTTCACGTCGGTCGACTTCGAGGATCCGGGGGCGCGCCCGCTGCTGGCGGACGAGCTGGGCGGCGGGGGCAGTGATCTCATCGACCCGCGCGCCTGGGCCGGCGAGGCGGGCAGCGGTCCCTCGGCGCCGTTCAGTCGGCCGACCGGCGCGCTCTCCTTTGACGCCGCCGGCGGGCGCGCCACCTTGAAGGAGACGCCGGCCGTGGGGTCGCGCGCGCAGGCTCCGGCGAGGCCGGCGCAGTCGCTCGCCAGGCCGGTGCACTCGCCCGCGAAGCCTGCGCCGTCACGACAGCGTCCGGCACCGGTGGCCGCGTCCAACGACCTCTTGCTTCGCCCCACGCCTGGCCCCGACGCGCTCGCCTCGGTGCTCGAGCCCGAACCGAACGCCGCGGACGCAGTCGCGCCTGTGCCGGCGCGGTCACCGCGCGCGGTTCTCATCGCCGTCGTCGTCGGCGCCGTGGTGGCGATCGTGGCCATCGTCGGGCTTCTGGCATCGCGACGGTAGCGTGGCCGAGCCGCGACGCGACTCGCCCGGGGGCCCGGTGGCTCCACGATCGTCGTGGTCGGCCGGCGCGACGGCGCTGCGGCGCTTCTGGCGCCCCTTCTTGCTCATCCAGGCGGCGGCGCTGGCGCTGGCCGTCGCCTACCGGGTCAGCGCGCCGTTCCGGGCGGCCTGCGCGGTCGCGGCCACGGGGAAGCAGGCGGGGGGCGTCTGGTTCTCGATGGGCACCACCGCGCTGGCGGGGGGCGTGCTGCCCGAGCTGGCCAAGCTGCTGGCCGATCGCTCGCGGACCCGCTGGCGCGGGCGCGGCGGTGCCATCCTGTTCAACGTCTTGATCTTCGCGTTCGACGGGCTGGTCGTCGATGGGCTCTATCGGGGGGAGGCGCGGCTGTTCGGCGCGCAGGCGGCGCTCGCCACGGTGGTGGCCAAGGTGGCCTTCGATCAGTTCGTGTTCACGCCACCGTGGACGGTGCTGCTGGTGTTGCTGTTCCGGTGGCAGCAGCGGAGCTTCGAGGTGGGCCCGACCCTGCGCGCGCTCGGGCAGCGGTCCCTGTACCGCCGCGTGCTGTCGATCCTGATTCCGAACTGGCTGTTCTGGATCCCGATGGTCTCGATCATCTACGCCATGCCGGTGCCGCTGCAGTTCTTGCTGTTCATCCCGGCGCTGGGGGCCTGGAGCCTGATCATCACCTTCATCGCCACCACGCCCGACGACGGGGCGTGAACGTCGCGCCGACCGTCAGGCGCAGATGACGGTGATGTCGTGCTGGTGACTGTTGGTGACCGTCGAGACGCTGGCGATGCTGGCGCCGGTCTCCAGCATGGCGAACATGGCGGCGGTGATGGTCACGCTGTGGGTGTGCGTGGCCGTGCCCATGATGTCGTACGTCTTGTCCACGCCCGCCGCGGCGTCGGCGGCGGTGACCGTCAGCACGTGACCGTGGTTCGCGGCGATGGTGTCGGTCGGGGCATTGGTATCGCAGGCGTTCGTGACGCCCGTTCCGGTGGTGCCGCCCGTGGTGACGGGCGTGGTTCCGTAACCGTTGTCGTTCGAGCAGCCGGCCAGTCCCACGCCTATCCCGACTCCCACTCCGGCGAACGCCAGCGCTGATCTCAGAAACTCGCTTCGATTGATTTTCCTCATGGTCGTGGCTCCTTTCGCGCCATCCCCATGCTGTATCCGCGAAGCGTTCATCGGGTTACAGCGGCGCTCGAGAGCGGCGCCCCATCGCCTACCTGCGGCGGGCGCCTACCCTCACCCGCGGCGCAGGACGCGGCGGACCTTGGCGCGGTCCGCGGGGCCGAACTCACCGAGCGCGATCAGGGCCACGACGTAGACGACCGCCACCAGCACCGTGACCGCCAGTCCCAGTATCTTGCCGCGCACGGGGATGAAGTGCCCCACCGCCACGGCGGCGGCGGCGGCGGCGGCGATGCGAATCACCGAGGCGAGGGGCGCGTTGCCGCCGAGCTGAACCTTGACGTACGCGACGGACGCCAGGAACCCCACCACCATGCCGGTCGACGCGGCGATGGCGGCGGCCTGGAGCATGGCCGGCCCCAGCGTCGAGCCAGGGACCAGCACGAAGGCGGTCCCGATCCCGATGGCGACGGTCATCCCCATCAAGGTCAGCGCCGCGGTGGCCCGCCCCGCGGCGTTCAGGATGGCGCACGACACCGACAGCAGCGCCAGGCAGCATTCACCGACGACCAGGATGGGCAGCGCGCCCGCCCCTTCGGCGTAGGCCGGGGGGAACAGGATGGCGATCAGCGCCGCGGGGCGCGCCCCCAGCGCCACGCCCATGGCGGTGGCGAGCAGCAGCGCGTAGCGCAGGGTCTGGGTCACGTAGGCGCGGGTGGCCTCGCGATCCTCGGCGAAGGTGGCGCGCGAGATGAGCGGGAAGATCACGAACGTGACCACCAGCAGCGCCTGATACGGAAGCAGCGCCAGGGTGCGCAGCGCCGCGTAGTGACCGGCGATGATCTTCCCCTGCTCGGCGTCGACCAGGCCGGCGAAGTGATGCAGCAGCGGCTGGTCGTACAGCAGCTCGGCGTTCAGAAACAGGTTGTAGCCGAAGATCGTCGACATGAACGTGACGAAGCGCTTGATGGGGAAGCGCGTGTCGGTGTCGCCACGGGGCAGGCCCACCACGCGCGCGGCCACGATCACGATGAACACCGCCGCCAGCGCGAACCCGGCGAAGGCGCCCTTGACGCCGGCCACGAAGGCCAGGCCCAGCAGCAGGATGGTCTTCGCCGTCGAGAACGTCATGTCGAAGCCGGCCTGCTTGTGGAACTGGCGCTGGCCGTTCACCGAGCCGACGAAGACGGCGTACACCGCGTACAGCATCGGGATGAGCGAGGCGATGCGGTAGTAGGGGACGTAGCTGGGGGCGTTCTCGAAGCGGGCGAACAGCGGCGCGCCCAGGAAGAAGGCGGCGCACAGGACGACCCCGACGACGGCCATCATGCGCAGCGCGGTGCGCTTCACGGAATCGGCGTGCCGGTCGTCCTCGGCGGTGAACTTCGAGACGCCCTGGACGGTGAACTGCACCACCGTGTTGTTGACGATCGAGATGGTGCTGTTCACGGCGCCGAACGCCCCGTAGCTGGCGACGCTGATGAGGCGGGCCAGGATGACCTGCTGAACGAAGCCGCTCAGCATGAAGAAGACCTTGGCCGCGCCGATGAACAGCGCGCCGCGGCCCGCCTCGACGGCGCGATCGACGGAGGGTGCGGGGGGGGCGGACGGTGGGGCGGCTTCGCTCATGGCTTGATGGCTGACACGACGCGGTCGATGGCGCCGAGATCGCGGCGCATTTGTACATCCGTCAGGCCGGCGGCGCGACAAAGTGCCGCCGTTTCTTCGGCCTGGCCCGCGCCGATCTCCAGCGCCAGCGCGCCGCCGGGGGCCAGCAGCGCGGGCGCCGCCGCCACCAGCCGGCGCACCAGCGCCAGGCCGTCGGGGCCCCCGTCGAGGGCGAGCCGGGGCTCGGCGCGCACCTCGGGGGCGAGCGCGGCGATGTCGCCGGACGGGATGTAGGGGAGGTTCGCGGTGATGAGATCGAACGGCGCGAACGGCGCCAGCGGCGCGGCGAGATCGCCTTGCAGGAACGTCACCGGGACGGCATGGCGTTCGGCGTTGGCCTGGGCCACCACCAGCGCGTCGGGGGACGGATCGACGGCGAACAGCGCGGCGCCGGGGAACCGCTTCCCCAGGGTCACGATGATCGCGCCCGAGCCGGTGCCGATATCGGCGAGCTTCAGCGGGGGGCGGGCCGGCGTTGTCGCTTCGGGCGCCGGAGCGGCGGCGTCCGTCTCCGTGGGCGGCGCCTCCTCGTCGGCCTGTCGCGGTGGCGGGCGCAGCCTGACCAGCGCCTCGTCGACCAAGGTCTCGGTGTCGGGGCGGGGGACGAGCACCCGCGCGTCGACCGCGAAATCCAGACCGAAGAACTCCTTCTTCCCGACGATGTACGCGACCGACTCGCCCCCTTGCCGGCGCTGCACCGATGCGCGAATGGCGGCCAGCTCATCGGCGGAGAGGGGGCGGTCGAACTGCACGTACAGCTGCAGGCGCGGCAGGCCGAGCGCGGCGGCGATCAGGATCTCGGCGTCGAGCCGGGGCGTGCCGATGCCGCGCTCCTCGAAGCGCCCCGTGGTCCAGCGCAGCACGGACATCACCGTCCAGGGGTCGGTTTTCGGATCCTTCTGCGGCGCCGGGACAGCCAAGGTGCGGGACAATATACAGTCTGGGGACGGGACGCGACGTCGCCGCTACCGGTTCGTGCCCTTCGCGTCGGCGAGCCAGCGGGTCCAGACGTCGGGCTGAAAGCCGACGGTGGCGCCGGCGGCCGACCGCACGATGGGCGTCCGAAGCAGCAACGGATCGGCGACCAGCATCGCCTCGATGCGGGGCCCCGTGGGCGCCGAATACTTCAACCCTTTGTCGACGTAGCGCTTCCCCTCGCGATCGAGCAGCGCCTCCATGCCGCCCACCCGCGTGGCCACGGCCCGCAGCTCGCCGGGCGACATCGCCTTCTGCGCCAGATCGATGCTCTGAATGGGGACGCCGCGCTCCTTGAAGAAGCGCTCGGTCTTGCGCGTATCGGCGCACTTCTTCGTTCCGAAGACCTGCCAGTTCATGATCGTTCTCTTCCCGCGTCGAGACAGGACAGATTAACCGATTCGAGGTGTGCCTCACGTGTCGTTGACGCTGATGAGCGTATCGGTCTAGCGTGATCGCGATGCACGTTCGGACGGCGCCGTGGGCGAGCAATGGATCGTCCGGCCGGTAGGGCTCTCGGTTTCGTGCAGCGGGTCCTGGGTGGCACCCTCTGCGGCACCGCCGCCGGGGCGCTCGTCGGCCTGTTGCTGACCGCCGTCAACAACCTGGTGCTGGCGCGTCGTTTCGGCGCCGCCGAGGGTTCGTACGAGTTCTGGGCGATGTTCCTGGCCAGGTTGCTGTTCGTGCCGTCACTGGCGGGGTACATCATCTGGGGCGTATCGTTCTGGCGAAAGCGATCGCGAGGGTCGGCGCGTCCCCCACGACTCGGATAGGCAGAGCAACCGGTTTCGCGCGCACGTCTGACCATCGCTGTCCCGCGCCCGCTATCGCTTCTTCAACGTGAGCTGGACGCGAAGGTCGCTTTCGCCCGTCATCGTGGACATGCCATCCATCATGGTGGCCATCGCGTTGGACGCGACCGTCATCGTGGAGCCCTGGACGCAGTAGCTTTGCGTCTCCGGATCTCCGCTGGTCGGCGTGGTCGTGATCGTCGCGCCGGCCGTCGTGTAGGTTCCCGACTCCGTCATCGTCGTCGTGGCGTAGGCGAAGGAGCACGCGCAGCTGCTCGAGCCATGGCAGCTCACACCAGAAAAGGCGGCATCGCTGCTCGACGTCGTCGCCGCTTGAATGAGGGCGCTGAACTCATCGCAGGTGAGCGAGGTGGTTCCACTCGTCAGGCATGCCGCAGCGACCGTTTCATTGACGGAGCCCGAGATCGTGAACATCACTCTGTACGTTCCGTCGGCGTTGAAGGTGATCGCGCCCGTCTCCTTCAGCTTCGACGCGTCCACATTTTCCACGGAGCAGGCCTGGCTCGACGTGGGGCTGCTTCCCCCGGAGGTACAGGTGGAGGTGATGTCCCAGGTCCCGACGACGTTCCCGCCGCAAGAGACGTCACCCCCGCATTGACCACTTCCCCCGCCACAGCCGACGACGAGAAGAGCCATTGCCGCCGCCCCGACCACCACCATTCGCTTCATGCTGTTCTCGCTTCGCTGCATCGTGATCTCCTCGCAATGAGAGTTGCCGTTCGTGGTCGGTGAAAAGTGACCAGCGAACGGGCGCCGTGATTTCCGCGAGGGCAGTTTGCAATTGCGCGGCCAGCGAACCTGCGCCGAAGGGACGGGCCAGTTCCAGGGCGATTCGCCATCGGGTGATGTCCGGACGCGACATCCGTGTCGGAATTTCACCGCACCCTCGTGTCGGGGTCGCCTCTTCCGTGAACGGCGTGCGTCGAGCTCAGTCGACGACGAGGTGGCTCACGTAGACGGCCTTCAGGCGCTGGCGCGGCGCCAGGTCCCGGAAGCGCTCCAGCAGCCGCCCCTTCATCCTGTCCAGCCCCTCGCTCCCCTTCAGGTCTTCGGGGCGCAGGCTGGAGAGCAGATTGATGGAGGCCTCCTGGATTCGCGGCAGCTTCTCCTGGATGGCGTCACGGTCCTTCTCGGTCGCCACCTCGAGGTCGAACGCGGCATCGACGAAGGCATCGGCGTCGCCCGCGTGCAGGTTGACCACGACCTTGGGAAGGCTGAGCACGGGGCCCATGGCCCCGTCACCGGGCGTGCCGGACTGCTTCTGGGCGGGGCCGTCGCTGTCGGCGAACGGGTTCATCGTGCTCCATACAGGGCCCAGCCGCGAGGGGAGCAGCAGGCCGATGGCCAGGAAGGAGCTGAGGATGACCCCGACGGCGACGACGCCCGTGAAATCGGAGGAGGAGCGCTGGCTTTTCTTCATGCCTGCCATGATCTGATTACTATCAGATTATTTATGTAATATGTCGTACCGTATTTTGCAAGCAAAATCTGCGTGACACGCGTGCGCTACTGACGGATCCAGTTCACCACGAACTGGCCGTGACCGCCGCCCGTCGCCACGCCGTTCACCAGGGGATCACCGACGTCGGTCGTCAGCAGGTCGTCGGTCCAGGGACCGTCGACGGGCGCGCTGGGCGAGAGGATGCAGGACGAATCGGTGCACTGTTCGAGCTTCCAGGCCAACCCGCTGATGTTGTTGGTCTTCATCCAGTCGAACCAGCTGTTCGTCTCGGCCTCGCAGATGTTGTTGTCGCCGCTGGCGGTCACGCCGCCGTCCGCCGGCGTCGCGCCGAACTCGGTGATGAACAGAGCGGCCCCCAGCGCCAGCGCCGTGCTCCCCTTGGTCCGAAACGACTGCTTGTGCGTGCACGAATAGAAGTGCAGCGTGTAGAGCAGGTTCGTGCCCGCCACCGGATCCCGCGCCGCGATGTCGACGTCCTGAGAATAGGTGGGCGTCCCCAGGATGATCAGGTTGTCGGGATCGACCGCCCGCACGGCGGCCACGATCGCCTCGTGGTACGGCTTGATCTGCGCCCAGGTGACCCCGGTCGGTTCGTTGAACGGTTCGTAGATCACGTTGGGCGTGGTGCCGAACTCGGTCGCCATGTTGGTGAAAAAAGTCACCGCCTGATCGGTCTGCGTGTTCGCCTTGCCGGTGTGCCAGTCGATGATGACGTACAGGCCCAGATCGATGGCGTTGCGGACGATCGTCTCGACCTTCGTCTGCATGGCGGCCTGGCCCGCGGCGCCGGTCAGATAGCCGCCCGAGGCCTCGACGGCCATGGCCGCGCGAATGACCGAAAGGCCCCAGTTGTCGCGCGCGTAGGCGAGCGCGGCCTTGCTCTCGGCGAACGGCTTCGTCTCCCAGTTCAGCCACATGCTGCTGACACCCTTCAGCTGGACGGGAACTCCGGCCGCATCCTGCAGCTGGGTGCCGACCACCTGGAGTTGACCGTGGTCGGCGACCGGGTTGCGGGGGCCCGCCACGAACGGCGTCCCTCCCGTTCCAACCCCGCCCGAGGCGCTGCTGCCGCCTGTGCCCGTGACGCCTGTGCCGCCCGTCGAGGTGGGGGTGACCGTTTCCCGCTCCGCGGGGTCCTTGGCGCAGGCGGACACCAGCAGGCCGAGAGCCAGGCCCAGGCAGGCTGTCAGGCCCAGACCCGATGGCGACTTGATCTGATTCGAGGACGGGGGGAGCTTCGACAAGAGGACGACCTTTCACGCCACGAGGGCTGGTTCTAGGAGTCTCGGCACCACGTCCGTGGCGCAGAAAAGTTCACGGCCCACGACCGGACGATGGGAAGTGTGGAACCCGTGAATTGGTACGGGTGCGGAGCCCCGATGGATCGACGATCGGGCCGGGGAGGGCGTCGGACGCGGAATTTGCCGGTTTCGTGCGCCCTGGAGGCGCCCGCGCTAAGAGGAATTGGTCGGTCGACTCAAAATGGGACCTCAGAACGCCTTCAAGTTCACGAACGCCATCGGCGTGGCGCGCCCCTCGGAGCGCCTGCTGGGGCTTCGCCGTCAGCACGACCGGCTGCTGTCCGACGTCGCTCGCAAGCGAAAGGCGCTGGAGCGCGCCGAGGTCGAGCTGGAGCGCATATCGGCGGAGGTGGCCCGGCGGTTGACGCCCGTCATCGAAGAGTCATCGCGAATCGACGCAGAGCTGCATCGCCTGTTCGACGAGCTGTTCGCGAAGCCCAAGCTGTCGAAGCGGGCCCGCCGGGCCATCCGGGAGGTCTACGAGCAGCTGCAAGACGAAGGCGTCCTGTCGGTCAACGAGCGCGAAGGGTTCGGGGACGCCGCCGCGGCACCGGACCTCGACGAGGACGGCGACGACGACCCGCCCCAGGCGGAGGTGCCGGCGGCCGCGCCCGTGAACGCCAGCGCGACGTTGCGTGGGATCTTCCTGCGGCTGGCGCGGGCGCTGCATCCCGATCGGGTTCAGGACGACGGCGAGAAGGACGCCCGCACCGAGACGATGAAGGAGATCAACCGCGCCTACCGCGAGGGGGACGTCGCCCGCCTGGCCGAGCTCGAGCGCAACTTGAAAGAGCGGGGGCTGTTCGAGGGTGCCGCAGCGGGAGAGGGCGGCGGAGATGATGCGGAGAGGACCTGCGCCGCCCTCGAAGAGACCAACGAGGCCTTGCGGCAACAGCTGAAGAAGCTCCGGCGGGCGCTGCGCGCGTTGCGCGACTCGGACATGGGCCAGATGGCCGCCGAGCTCGAGCGGCGACGACGACTCGGCGTGGGCGGCGATCCCTTCGTGAATCTGGATGCGGACGCCCAGGCCGACCTCGAGCGCTTCCGGCTGCTGCGCGACTACGTGCGCGCGTTTCTGGACGGAGAAATCACGCTCGACGACTTTCTGGCGGGACCGCCCTCCGACGAAGACGAGCTCGACTTCGAGGACCTGGCCGAACCGCCGCGGCGGCCGCGTGGGCGCGCGCGAAAATCGGCCCGATAGTCGTCAGCGCCCGCAAGCGCCGCCGTCACCGTCGCCGTCACGGAGAAAGCAGGTGGCCGGGTCGTCATGGAAGCGACGGAAGCCGTTCGCGGCCGGGTGTCCGGGGTAAGGGACGTAGTAGAAGAAGTAGCGATCGCGCCAGCTGCTTTCGTAATACGTCTGCCAGACCAGCGCGTAGGCGACCTTGGCCTGCCTGGCCAGCGGCAAGAGCTGCTGGTTGAACCAGTCCTCGGGGCCGCGCGCCACGACCGCGGTTCGCTCGGTGGGGCGCAGGATGACCGGCCCGGGCGCGCGCAGCCCGAAGTGGCGCAGCAGCGCCGCGCGATCGCCGGGATCGAACAGCCGCGCCAGCGCCTCGTCCACCTGCGGCTTGCCATTGATCGTCAACGGCTGCCCGCGCGGTGTCGTCGCATCGAGCTGCGCCAGCTGCAGGCGATAGGTCCCCGCTTCGGTCAATGCGTAAGGTTTGCCGCGCGCGCGCGCCTCAGCGGCCACCACCCGGAGCAGCAGCCCGAATTGCCGCAGATCGGTGGCGTCCCCCGGATGAGCGACCGGGTGGTAGAGGTCGATGCCCAGCACGTCGAAGAGGTCGTCGCCCGCGTAACCCTCGGCGTAGAACGGCCGCCGTTGCGCCACGTAGGCGTCGGCCGTCTTCACCGAGGTCGCGCGGGCGGCGCGCATCGTCGCGCCCTTGCGCAGGGGGCTGTCGTAGGCGAGCCCGGCGGCCCGCAGCTCGCGGACCATACGGTCGCGCAGGCGATCGCGGGCGAAGCCGGTCGGATCGGCGAGCTTGTGCCGGGCCACGGCCACTGACGTGACATCCTCCTCGCCCCTGCGCGCGTCCGCGTCGTCGCCCGGCCCCGTCAGCTTGTCGGGCGAATAAGCGAAGACCAGCTGCTCCATCCCCGGCTCGGCGCGCAGCGCCTCGATGAAGACGCGGTTCATGGCCTTGAACGCCGCCGCGCCGCTGATGGCGTCGGGCCGGTCCAGCAGCGCGGCGCAGTTCCAGTACGGCTCCCCCCACCAGAACCAGCTGCCGGTGTGCTCGTGGAATGGCCGCACGATGATGGGCAGCCCGCTCAGCTTCTCGTCGCGCATCACCCGCGCCGCGTATTTCGCCTGCGCGATCAGCCAGGTCTTCCCCGTGAGCCCCTGGTACGTGCCGGCCGTCAGCGGCAGATCGTTCGCGATCTGGCAGACGCACTTCAGCGGCTCGGGTACGTCGGCGCGCGAGGTGATGGGGTGCCTGTACTCCTCCTCGGCGTAGAACGACGCGCCCCCCGCCAGTGACTGGATGACGACGTCGTGACCGTCGACGGTGACGGTGCCGAGCGGTCCCGTCGCGTGCGCGTCGCTGTCGCAGCTCGGCGCGTGCCAGTCCATGGTGACGACGCCCCCTTCGGCGAGCTGGTGGCGAACGGCCGCCGCGATCACGGGGCGCCTGTTCCAGCCGAGCGGCTCGAACGCCAGCATGCCCAGGCTGATGCCCAGCACCGCGGGATCGTCGCCGACCAGGGCCGCGCTGTCCGAGGTGAAGCGCCCGGCGCGCGCCGTGCGCTCATACCAATCCTTCGTCGAGACCAGGCCGCCGTCGAGGTACATGCCCCACACGGTGGCGTTCTCCTCGCCGAACAGGAACTGCGTCGAGCCGTTCAGACGGCCGAGCCGCGCCAGCAGAGCGGCCTTGCCGCCCGTCGTCGCCGTCGGCGCTGGCTCCTCGGCGGCAGCCCGCGCGCACGAAACCCCACCGACGCAGGCGAGGGTGACGAGCGCGAACGCCGAGCGCCGGAGCATCGGACCAGGGCCTCTAACGGCTACTCCGCCGTGACGGGCGTGTGACAGCAGGCCTCGATGTTGTGGCCGTCCGGATCGAGCACGAACGCGCCGTAGTAGTCCTTGTGATAGTGCGGGCGCAGGCCGGGGGGTCCGTTGTCGGTGCCGCCCGCCGCCAGCGCCGCCGCATGGAAGGCGTCGACGCGCCCGCGGCTGTCGGCCTGGAAGGCGATGTGCACGCGCGGCTTCTGCGGCGTGCCCTGGTGAAGCCAGAAGTCGGGCTTGGGGGGAATGCCGAAGCCGAGCACCACGGCGCCACCCGTGAGCTCGCGCGGCACCTCCATCAACAGCCCGTACCCGAGCGCGCCCAGCGCCTGTTCGTAGAAGCGGCGGCTCTTGGCGGCATCACTGCAATCCACTCCGGTGTGATCGATCATCGTTTGCCCTCCCGCGACGCCATCTTCTGGTCAGAAATAGCCGCCCACCAGCGCCGTCAGCCCGAACGTGGGATCCTTCGCCCCCATGGCGGCGCTGTTGGTCAGCGGCAGCGAGAAGAACGGGCCCACGCCCAGCAAGAAGTGCGGCGCGAAGTGAAACAGGAACGGGGCGTTGATGTCGAGGCTCGTCACGGTCGTGCTGGGGCCGTTGTTGACGGAGATGCGGGTCAGATCGAGGCCGCCGCGAATCCAGACCGAGACGAGGCTGCCGAGGACCGCGTTGTAGCCGGCGCGCGCCCCCACGCCAATGCTCGACCCGCCGCCGTCCTTCGTGAGGGCCACGATCCCCCCGACCGATACGTTCGACTGAATGAAGTAGTCGAGACTGGGACGCAGGCGGAGGCTCCAGGCGCTGCCGCTGGTCTTCGAAAAGCTGAAGGGGAACTCGCCTTCGCTGGACATGCTGAAGGCCATCTGGTTCGCCTCGCCGAACGGGCCCGAGCTGATGGCGAACAGGCTGGAGCGCGACGCCGCCGTCGACGCGGGAGGGGGCGCGGCGGCCTCTTCCTGGGCGACGGCCATGGAGGTGAGGAGGCCGATGGAGCCGGCGGCGATGAGGGAAGCGAGGGAGGCAGCGCGGCGATGATTCATCGTGGCGATGATAGATCGACGCTCAGGACCGGCGCGGCTTTTTCTGCCGGCGGCGGATGTTGAACAGCTCGACGCCCAGCGCGTAGGCCATCGCGAAGTACACGTAGCCCTTGCCGATGTGCTTGCCGAAGGCGTCGGCGATCAGCAGCACGCCCACCATCAGCAAGAACGACAGCGCCAGCACCTTCAGACTGGGGTGACGGGTGATGAACTCGCTGACGGCGTTCGCGGCGATCAGCATGATGCCGACCGCGATGACCATCGCCGTCGCCATGATGGAAAGCTGGCGGGCCATGCCCACCGCCGTGATCACCGAGTCGAGCGAGAACACGATGTCGAGCACCAGGATCTGCGCCAGCATCAGCCCGAAGTTCGCGCTGCGGCCGCTGGGGGTCGCGGGGGCCGCCTTGCCTTCCGGCTCCTCCTCGACGCGCTGGAACAGCTCGTGGACGGACTTCGCCATCAGGAACAGGCCACCGCCCAGCAGCACCAGATCGCGGCCCGACAGCGGTGTACCGGCGAGCGAGAACAGCGGTCGGGTCAGGCCCATCAGCCACGACAGCGACCCCAGCAGCCCCAGGCGCAGGATCAGCGCCAGGCCCAGGCCCGTGCGGCGCAGGGCCGAGCGTCGCTGGGGCTCGATCCGCTCCGACAGGATGGCGATGAAGACGATGTTGTCGATGCCGAGGACGATCTCGAGCGCGACGAGGCTGATCAGACTGACCAGCCCCTCGGCGGTCAGCAGCGGTTGAAAGTCGAGCACGGCGCCGTTCTAGCTTTGGCCCAGCTTGCCGGCGACGATGGCCGCTTCCTCGACGGCGCGCGCGATGACCGAGCGGATGCGCCCGTCCTCCATGGTCAACAGGCCGGCGATGGTGCAACCGGCCGGGGTGGTGACCTGATCCTTCAGCGCCGCCGGGTGCTGCTTCGTCTGCAGCACCATGCGCGCGGCCCCCTGGAACATCTGGGCGGCGATCTCGATGGCGGCGTCCCGACGCAGCCCCATGCGCACGGCACCGTCGCACATCGCCTCGAGGAACACGTAGGCGAACGCGGGGCCGCTGCCGTTCAGGCTGGTGACGACGTCCATCAGCTTGTCTTCAGCCTCGATGCAGCGGCCGACGGCGCGGAAGATCTCCAACGCCACGGTGGCCTGCGCGTCGTTGACGCTGGCCCCGCGCGCGATCACGGTCATCCCTTCGCCGATGAGGCAGGGGGTGTTGGGCATGGCGCGGATGACGGCGCTGTTCGGCAGCCAGCCGGCGAGCTGCCCCAGCCGCACGCCCGCCGCGATGCTGATGACCAGCTTTCCAGCGAGCAGCCTGCGCATCTCGTCGTTGTCGACGACCGCCGCCACCTCGTGTGGCTTCACCGCCAGCAGGATCACGGTCGCGTCGCGGCACGCCTCGACGTTGCTGGTGGTGGCGCGCACGCCGTGGGTGGCCCGCATGTTCGTGATCACCTCGGCGCGCCGATCGGTGGCGACGATCTGCGGCGGCTTCAGCTTTCCCGACGCGAGCAGGCCGCGGATGATGGCTTCCCCCATCGTGCCGGAACCGATCACCGCCAGCGTCAAGTTGGAATCGAGCATGCGCCGAACTATCCCATGGGCGGACGGCGCTGTCGCGTTCCGCGCACCCGTCGAAGCCGAGTCGAACGTCAGCTCCGCTGGGCGCGGAACCCGCAGGTAGATCGGCTCGTCACGCCACGGACAGGCCGCCGTCGACGGGGATCTCCACGCCCGTCACGTAAGAGGCGGCCGGCGACGCCAGGAACAGCACCACCTGGGCCGCCTCGTCGGCCTCGCCGAACCGCCCCATCGGGATGCGGCTGCTGAAGTCCTTCTCGACGGCGGCCTGCACCGCCGGGGGCATCCCGAACTTCTCCTGGATGTCGGTCCTGGTGGGGCCGGGAGAGATGGCGTTCACACGGATCTGGCGCCCCGCCAGCTCGACGGCCAAGGTGCGCACCAGCGACAGCACGGCGCCCTTCGACGCCGCGTAGATGCTGAGGTTGGGCGACCCTTTCTCGTTGGCGATCGACGTGGTCATGACGACCGACCCGCCGGCCGTCATCAGCGGCAACACCTTCTGCAAGGTCAGCACGACGCCCTTCACGTTGATGTCCATGTGGTCGCCATAAGCGGCGGGATCGACCGCTTCGAACGGCGCCAGCCGTGCGATCCCCGCGTTCAACACGGCCACGTCGAGGTGCCCGAACCTCTCGCGGATCGTCGTCGCCAGTCGCGCGGCGTCTTCCACCGAGCGTACGTCGGCATCGACCACCGTGATCGCGGGGGGCAAGCTGGCGCGGGCCGCCTCCAGGGTCAGCGGGTTGCGGCCGGTCACGATCACCTTCGCGCCCCGCTGATGAAAGATGATCGCGGCCGCGCGTCCGATGCCCGTGGTCCCTCCCGTCACCAGCACCACCTTGCCGTCCAGTCCGTCCTCCGGTCGTGTTTCGCTGCTGCGCATGTCGTCTGTCCTCTCCGGTTGGTTGTTTATTGAACGTTCGGTCAAAAATTAGCGACGACGAAAGCGCCGCCGCGCCAGAGGTCACTCATCGAGGCGGGCCAGCGCGTCGCGCGCCACCGCCCGCACGAAGCCGCGATCGCGGTTCACGCGACAGACGATCGACAGCCCCTGCGCGGTGACGAGAAACGAACGGGCCAGCGCCCGGGGATCCAGCGTCGCCCTGATCTCCCCCGCCTGCTGGGCCCGCTTCAACGCGCGATGAAAGGCGGCCTCCAGCAGCTCCAGCTTGCGGCGCAGCAGCTCGGCCATCTCGGGATCGTGCAGCCCCAGCTCGGACGACGAATTCCCCACCAGGCAGCCGTTGAACTCGGGCGCGGCCGCCGCGTCCTCCCAGGAATGGATCACCCGCTCGACGTTGGCGCGCGCCGAGCCCGGGGCATCGAGGACGTCGATGATGTACGGCCGCAGCACCACCTCGAAGTAGCGGTCGACCACGCGCCCGAACAGCGCCCGCTTGTCGCCGAACGCGCCGTACAGGCTCTGCCGGCCCAGCTTGGTGGCCGCCTCGAGATCGGCGACACCGGTGCCGGCGTAGCCCTGCTTCCAGAACAGCGCCATGGCGGCGTCGAGCACCTGATCTGAATCGAAGCCACGGGGCCGCCCTTGCACGGCTCATGGATAGCCGTTTTTGACAGCTCGGTCAAGAACGAACGCGGAGACGGTTGTCAGTGGCGCAGCAGGCTCAGCGCGACCTCGATGACGATCAGCAGGACCACCGTCCCCTCCAGCAGCACGATGCGCCGGTCACGCGCCACGTCCAGCACCAGCTCCAGTCCTTCTTGCACGCTGCGCAGCTTCGACTCCATCGCGCCGTAGCGATCGAGCAGATCGAACTCGGCGCGCAGGTCGGCGTAGATCTCGTTCATGGCGGGGTCGTCCCAGGTGGCGTCCGGCTTGTCCAGCAGGTGCAGCACCGACAGCACCTCGCTGCGGGTCGACACCGCCTCGCCGATGAAGCGGTGCAGGGGGCGCGTGCGCCACGACACCGTGCCCGCCTTCTCCAGGCGGTCGACGAGCTGTCCCGTGCGCGCGAACATCTGCTCGACGATGTTCTCGTAGTACTCCATGGACGCGCTCTGCCCGACGATCAGCGCCACCACGCCGGCGCGCGCCGCGGTCAGCCGATCGATGGCCAGCACGCCGCGCTCGACGCCGAGCGGTTGCTCCGGATCCTCGCGAACGGTGAACTCTTCCTGGATGACGGCGGTGGTCAGCCCGGGGCGGGCCCGCCGCAGCCGCTCCAGAAACTCGGCGCGCGCCGCGGCGGACGCCCCGTGAAACACCACCGCCCCGAACGGGTACAGGAACGCCGTCGCCCCCGCGCTCAGCGGCACGATCAGCTCGTATCCGGCGCGCCGGGACGATTCGAACGCCCCGGCCAGGTCCTTCAGCGACAGGTTCTCGACGAAGGCGACCGCGTGGAAGACATGTTCGAGGGACGCCATGTCCCAAGTTTACGACGCGGCTGTCGGCGGCGGGCCAACGGTCGTGTGACAAGGGGCTGGCCAGTCTGCGAAGGTGCCTTTGGTCGGCCGGAGCGCACGCCGAGGGATCGAGCAGGTGGAAAGGGCCGGAGTCGGCCGCGGCTTCGCCGTCTGTCGTCTCAGCCAAG
>DASYCK010000144.1:0-7163 GCA_036500205.1 Polyangia bacterium
GAAGGGCACGGCGAAGGTCGTGATCGTCAACTGCACGCCGATGGGGACCGGAACGCTGACCCGCTCCGGTCCGTGATGGCGGAGCGCCCGACGTCGACCTGCCGTCCAAGCAAGAGGACGAGCGGCTGCCCTGTACCGCCAGGGCGCGCGCACCGGTGTTACTGGCGCGTCCGCATCATGTGGTAGCTGCGGTAGCGGGCGCGCTTGTAACGGATGCTGGCGTCATGATCGTGCGGCTTGTAGGGGGTGCCGCGGGACGGGTAGCGCATCGCCGAGCCGCCCATGAAGGCCACCTCGACACCGACCCGCACCCGGGGCCGGAACGACTGGTCTACCTTGTAGACGACGGCGGTGGTGGCGTTGCTGACGGCGGTGTTCGCGCCGAAGTTGACCAGGCCGCCCACGCCGCCGCTCAAGAACGAATTCGCGGCGCCCGACGCGACCTTCATGCCCAGCTCGGTCTGCGCGCCGAGGAGCATCTTGTCCTCGTCCGACAGGGCCGTGGGCCCCAGGTTCTCGCGCAGCGTGGCGATGATGCCGCGCGTGTAGCCGAGCTGCGAGATCACGAACACCTCGCTGCCGCTGTCGGCCCAGGCCATCGCCTCTTGCAGGCCCCAGGCGGCCTCGGCGCGACCCGCCAGCTCCAGCGCCCAGGCGTCCTTGCCGCCCGCCGACGAGCTGTAGCCGAGCGCGCACGACACGCCGAAGCGACCGCGACGCGCCAGATCGGAGTAGACGATGTCGAGCGGCACGTTGCCGCCGTTGCTCGCCTGGAACTTGAACACCGCGTAGCGATCCTCTTCATGCGGGACGCTCCCCAGGTTCACGAACACGTGCTGTCCCGACAGGAAGTAGTCGTAGCCGACGACATCCTGCAACGTCAGCCCCGCCGGGATCGTCAGATCGATCTGGGTGGCGCGCGAAGCGCTGCGCAGGATGGCGCCCGCTTGCCGCTGGAAGATGCGGGTCATGTCGTCGGGGCTGTCGACGTAGTCGTAGTTGCCACCCGAGGCGTCCGCGATCCCCTGCATCAACAGCTCGTCGTGATCCTGGCCGAAGCCGATGGTGGTGACGCTGACCCCGCGCTCGGCGGCGCGGGCGGCGATGCGCGCCAGCTCGTTCGAGCTGGTGATGCCGATGTTGGGCTGCCCGTCGGAGAACAGCACCACCTGATTGACCTGCCACTCCTGATAGGTGCCGAACACCTCGGCCAGCCCCGCCAGCAGGCCGCCCGAGAAGTAGGTGCCGCCGCCGTCGGCCAGCGCCCGCACCTGACCGATGGCGATGGCGCGCGTGTTGGGATCGATGACGATCGACGGCACCACCTCCCACACGCCGTCGGAGAACGCGACCACCGAGACCCGATCGCCGTCGCGCATCTGGTTGATGAACGTCTCGGCCGCCATCACCATGTCGCGGAACGGCGCCCCCGCCATCGAGCCCGAGCGGTCGAGCACCAGCGACACGTTGAGCGGCGCCAGCGCTGCCCCGCCCGGCCGCCCCTTCACGGCGACCGCCGCGTACAGCACGCCGCTCGAGGTGCGCGGGCCCATGCCGCAGCTGATGTCGACGGCGGCGTTCGCCGGGCTGTCCGCTTGCGGCTGTGGCCACTCGGGCGCGGGCGCCATGGCGAAGACCTGCTCCTCGCTGAGGTTCTGCAGCCGGGGGGTCGTGGGCAGGTGCACGAATACCGTGCAGCCGGCGCCGGACAGCGCACCCAACGTCAGCACCACGAGGGCGAGCGTTTGAAACGGCGAGAGGACCGCCAGAACGAGGCCGCGAGGAGTCGTCGTCATGGCGCCGGAGAATATCCGAACCAGCGCGGACCGGACCGATGACGACGGCTATTTCCGTTGCTGGCTCGTCACAGCCAATCGCCGACGCGCGCAAATTGGCCGAAACAGGCCGACAACCAGAGCTTCAGACGCTGGCGGTCCCCCTTCGTGAACAGGTCCGCCGCGAACTCCGCATCATTAATGACCGCCTCGTAGCCGGCGTCAGCGCGGTCGAGCTTGCGCATGACCGGCGGATACAGCTCGGGGAGCTGGATGGTCATCGCGCTCGCCGCTTCGGCCGCCGCGCGCACGGGAGACTGGTCGAACTGCGCGAAACGAAATCCCCGCCCCAGGTTCTCGACGATCACGTGGCGGGCCGGCGGCGGATGACGTTCGAGCTTCAGCCCGAGCGTCGTGATGGCGTCCTTGCCATCGTCCATCACGTGCCAGAACACGACCTCGACGCCGGACGTCGCCGCCAGCTCGAGAACCTTCCCTTCCGCGAGCCAGCCCGCCACCGCGCGGTCCCCCTGTGCGGGGACATCGACGATCACGCGCCGGTCAGTCTGGCAGGCCGACGTGAAGATCTCGTCGAGGCCCTCGAGGCGAGACAGGTCGACGGACAGCGTGACCTCCGGATAGTGGCGCTGCAGGGAGGCGTGAGAGCTGTCGGCGTCGACCGCCCAAAGCGGATGCCGGTGCTCCAGGCACCACGAGACGAGGCACCGCGCCACCACCGACTTCCCCACGCCCCCCTTGTCGCCGCCGACGAAGTGAATTTTGCTCATGCCGAAGGCATACGTTTGCCACGTTTCCCCGCCCGCGTCGTGGATTGTCATGCGATTGCTCGACGTTCGTCTCGACGACGAGGACGCGCCGCTGGTACGGCGGCTGCGGGAGCGCGGGCTCTCGATCTCGGACCTCGTCCGCCGGGCGCTTCGCGGTGAGGCCGAGGCACTTGCTGCCGCCGAGGTCCCCTCGGACACGGACGCGCTGCTTCAGGAGCTGCGACACAGGTTCCCGTCGCCGACGGGTGCGCGCGCCAAGCCTCGCGTGAGCGCTACGCGCCGGAGAGAGGTTCAGGCGTTCGTTCGGGAGAAGCTTCGGAGACAAACCTGATCCTTCTCGACGCGAGTGTCATCGTTGCGTTGGTCGACGAAAGGAATGACCTGGCCGGCAGGGCCGCGCGCGATCTCAAACAGCTTCGCCAGGAGCCGTTCGGGACGACATCGAACGTGCTCGGCGAGGCCTGCTTTCTCTTGATCGAGGACTATCAACGGCGCAGGATGCGGACTCTGCTCGATCGCCTGCGCGTCACGATCGTGGAGATTCCCTCCACGTCGTGGGACAGCATCTTCGACTGGCTCGAACGCTACGAGGAGCATGAACCGGATCTCGCCGACGCCCAGCTGGCCGTGTTGTGCTCGCGCGAGCCCTGGCGGCTCTGGACCTATGACCGCGAGTTCCGGACGATCTGGCGACGGTCGAACGGATCGCGCATCCCTCTCGTCGGACTGGCCGCGGCGGCGAAGTAGTCACTACCGCGGGAATCGTGTGGGGGACGTGGGCGCTACGTCTACCCGTCTCTCAAGGAGGCTCGTTGCCCCAGACCTTGTTGCCGTTGTTGTACAGGGTGACGTTGCTCCAGTCGGTGAGCGTCGTCTTCGTGGCGTCGAACGAGTAGTCGTTCGTCCTGGTGACCGTCGGCCAGCTGGTCGTCTCGTAATGGAACCCGGTCTGGATCCCCTGCGTCTGCGATCCGGCGGCCAGGGTGGGCGCGTTCGCCGCGAACCCGATCTCCAGGTAGTAGGTGGCCTTGGTGCGGGCCGGCGTCACCGCCACGAACGTCATGGTGACGTTGGTGCAGCCGCCCACCGCCCCCTGGGCCGAGTCGCAGGTGACCCCCGTCGGCATGTGAGAGTCGGCGTCGAACCAGTAGCGGATCTTGAGCTGGGACAGCGGCACCGAGGTGGTGCCGATACTGACGATGTTCAGGACCTGGTACGACCACAACGTGTTCCCGGCGTTGGCGTTGCTGTACTGGACCTTCCAGCAAGTCTGACAGCCCAGCGCCGAGCAAATCAACGAGGCACAGTTGGCGCTGGCACAGTCGGAGTTCGCGATGCACATCTTTCCGTTGGCGCAGGTCTGCGCGGGCGCGCAGGTACCACCACAGTCGACGTCGGTTTCGCTGCCGTTCTTGACCGTGTCCGTGCAGGTCGGCGCCGTGCACACCTTCGTGGCCGCCGGACAAAATAGTGGGCTCGAGCAGTCGCTATTGGCCGCGCAGACGCCGCTGGCGGCACAGCGCGGGCAGCTGTTCGCGCCGCCGCAGTCGACGTCGGTCTCGACGCCGTTCTTGATCTTGTCCGTGCAGGTCGGCGCCGCGCACACGCTGCCGACGCACGAGCCGCTGACGCAATCCGTGCCGGTGCCACAGGCCTGACCGGTGGGGCAGCGCGCGCAGGTGCTGGTCCCGCCGCAGTCGACCCCGCTCTCCAGGCCGTTCTTCACGGCGTCGCTGCAGGTCGGCGCGATGCACTTGCCCGCCGTGCACACGCCGCTGGTGCAGTTCGCGCCGCTCGTCCCGCACATCTGACCATCCGCGCAGGCGCGGTTGGTGGGCGCCGTCGCGCACGTGCCGCCGCAATCGACGTCGGTCTCGTTCCCGTTCTTGACGGTGTCGCTGCAGGCGGCCGGCGAGCAGGTCCCCTTCGGCCCGCAGATGCCGTTCTGGCAATCGGTGGCGACCGCGCAGCCCAGGCCGTCGCCGCACTTCTTGCTCGTGGGGCTCATCGCGCACACGCCGCCGCAGTCGACCGCCGTCTCGCTGCTGTTCTTCACCGTATCGGCGCAGGTCGGCACCGCGCACTTGCCGGCCGTGCACACGCCGCTCGCGCAGTTCGCGCCGCTGGCTCCGCAGGCCTTGCCGTCCGCGCAGGCCGGGCACGAGCCGCCGCAATCGACGTCCGTCTCGTCGCCGTTCTTCGCGGCATCCGCGCAGGAAGCGGCCGCGCACACGCCGCTCAGGCAGACGCTGCTCGCGCAGTCGCCCGCCACCGCGCAGGCGATCCCGTCGGCGCACTTCTTGTTCGTGGGGCTCATCGCGCACACGCCGCCGCAGTCGACGCCGGTCTCGCTGCTGTTCTTCACCGTGTCGGCGCAGGTCGGCACCGCGCACTTGCCAGCCGTGCACACGCCGCTCGTGCAGTTCGCGCCGCTGGTCCCGCACATCTTGCCGTCGGCGCAATCGCCGCAGGCGCCGCCGCAGTCCACGTCGGTCTCAGTGCCGTTGCGAACCACGTCCATGCAGTTTCCGGGCTGGCACAGCCCCCCGGTGCAGACGCCGCTCGTGCAGTTGGCGCCGCTGGTGCCGCACTTCTTGCCGTCCGCGCAGGCGCGGCTCGTGGGGGCGGCCGTGCAGCTGCCGCCGCAGTCGACGTCGGTCTCCGTGCCGTTGACGACGGTGTCGGTGCAGGACGCCGGGGTGCAGGTGCCGGTGGCCCCGCACACGCCGCTCACGCAGTCGCCGCCGCCGCCGCACTTCTTGGTGTCGGCGCACTTGAGGTTCGTGGGGGCGACCGCGCAGCTGCCGCCGCAGTCGGCGTCGGTCTCGTTCCCATTCTTGATCTTGTCGGTGCAGGACGGCATGGCGCACAGGTGCGTGGCCGTCGGACAGACGCCGCTGGCGCAGTCGGTGGCGGCCGTGCAGGCCTTGCCGGCGTCGCAGGTAGGGCAGGCACCGCCGCCACAATCGATGTCGGCCTCGCTACCGTTCTTGATGCCGTCGGTGCAGCTGGGCGCCTGGCACAGGCCACCCATGCAGTTCGCGCTCAGGCAGTCGGTCCCCGCGACGCACGCCTTGCCAGGGCCGCACTTGGCGCAGGTCGAGTTCGTGCCGCCGCAGTCGACGTCGGTCTCGGTGCCGTTCTTCACGGTGTCGGTGCAGCTCCGCGCCGAGCAGACCGAGCCGCTGCCGCAGACCAGGCTCGAGCAATCGCCGCCGCTCTTGCACTTCTTGCCGGTGGCGCAGCCCGGGCACGGGCCGCCGCAGTCGATGTCGGTCTCGGTGCTGTTCTTGATGGTGTCGGCGCAGGATGGCGTGGCGCAGACGCCGGCGGTGCAGACGCCGCTCATGCAGTCGGAGCCGAGCGCGCAGAGCTTTCCGTCCTGGCAGGTGCCGCAGGCGGCGCCGCCGCAGTCGACATCCGATTCCGTGCCGTTCTTCGTGAGGTCTGCGCAGCTCGCGCTCTGGCACAAGCCGAGCGTGCAGACGCCCCCCGCGCAGTCGGTGCCCGCCTGGCAGATCTTGCCGGTGGCGCACTTCGTGACGCAGGTGCCGCCGCAATCGACGTCGGTCTCGGCGCCGTTCATCACCATGTCGGTGCAGCTACCCGTGCCGCAGACGCCCGCCGTGCAGACGCCGTCCGTACAGTCGCTCGGCACCACGCAGGCCTGCCCGGTCGGACAGGGCGGACAGGTTCCGCCACAGTCGATGCCGGTCTCGCCCTCGTTCTTGACGGTGTCGGTGCAGCTGGCGACCGCACAGATTCCGCCCGTGCAGACGCCGCTCGTGCAGTCGGTGCCGAGCGCGCAGCTGCCCTGGGGCGGGCAGGCCGTGCACGACGTGCCGCCGCAATCGACGTCCGTCTCCGTGCCGTTCATGATCCGATCGGTGCAGGACGGCGTCTCGCACGTCCCTCCGGTACACGTGCCGCTGGCGCAGTCGCCCACGACGAGGCAGCCCTTCCCCTGGCCGCACGGGGCGCAGGCGGCGCCGCCACAGTCGACGTCGGTCTCGGTGCCGTCCTTCGTCTTGTTCGAGCACACCATCGGCTGGCAGATCCCGACCGAGCAGACGGCGCCCAGACAGTCGGCGCCGGCGACGCACGTCTTTCCGTTCGCGCATCGGTCGCAGGTTCCTGTCCCCCCGCAATCGGTATCGGTCTCCGTGCCGTTCTTCAAATGGTCGACGCAGGTGGGCGTGCCCACTGGTGCGCCATCGGGGGCCACGCTCATGTCGGGGCCACCGGCGTCGCTTACGGGAACGCCGCCGTCCGGGGCGCCGACCTGGGTGCGCGAGTAGACGGCGTTGCTCTTGCCGACGCAGGCGCCGAACGTCAGCAACAGCGCGCAGCAAGTCAGGCGCGGCAAGAGACCGCGCCAGATCGACATCTCCTGGGGGGTGGGAGAGCTCTTCATCACCAGGAACTCCTTTACGACGAACATCGCGAAGACCACACGGGCGGTCTGCTGCTGTCACGAGCGTATGCGCGGTCGGGAAACGGCGCAAATCACGGTGCGGCAAGAACGTGCCGTCGAGGGGGGAGGTCGTTGCGTTTGTAATGCATGCCACACTTTCATCATGGGGCGCTTCGTGGTGGCGCT
>DASYCK010000145.1:0-14745 GCA_036500205.1 Polyangia bacterium
AAAGTTGGTAGCTATTGATTTTCGCGGGGAATCGGTAGTATTTGAATGGCCGCGCGGGAGGTTGGTGAACTGAGTGTCCGAGGCCATCCCAGCAGCTTCGGTCCGGTACTTCCCGGAGCTCGGCTAGAGGTTTTCTGATCGACGAACCGCAGTAGCTCACTTTTTCTTGCCCGGAATCGCAAGTGGCGGTCCTAAAGGGCAGACGGGCCGGCAGCCAGCCGCCGCCCGCTCACAAGGAGAGCTCATGCGAACCGATTCCATCTCGTCACCGAACCAGAACCTTTCACGTCTCCTGCTGGTGCTCGGCGCGCTGCTCGCCGTTCCCGCGTGCGGCGATCAGTCCTCGCCCGAGCTCATTGGCCAGGCCACGGCAACGCTGGAAGGCACGATCACGAACCACCGAACGACCCCCTTGCCCGACGCCGATATCGTCATTGCCTGGCCCGACTTCAGTCAGGCGATCCCCGGTGACTTCGTCGTGACGAACGATTATTCCGCGACGGTGCGCCAGCCCGTGTCGTCGACGCTCCCCGCCGCGTTCCGTCTCGACCTCCTGTCGCCGCCGCCCGAGACGGCCTTCCCGCCACCAACGCCCGGGTGGTCCGGACCTCGCCTGGCAGTCGGTTACATCTCCATCGTCAAGCGCGGTGAGGCGCCAACGAGCGGCAACGACTCCAACGTCATCCAGACCGTGCAGGATTTCGTCATCAGCTTCGCCGACGGCACGGGCGACATCGTCGGGCCCCCCGACGACAAGGGCACCATCTTTCGTTTCCCGGTCACGAAGGGCTACACGCTCAACGGCCAGAGGATCGAGTTCTGCCCGAGCTACGTCGATGCGGCGTGCGTCGCCGCGCAGAGTGGCACGCTGTCGAAGGCCAGGGTCGACTGGCTGTGTGGGTCGTCGAGCGACGGCGAGATCACCACGGGCGTGGTCACCCCCTTCTCGACTCCCATCACGGTCGACCTCACCGATTCCAACACGGCCTGGGTGCCGGCCGATCTGGCCGAGAAGTGCCCGCTCTACTGACCGCGGCACCAAGGTGTTCGCACGCGACCTGTGACACAATTGGGACAATGCGATGTTTCTCCGATCTGCGTACGGCGGATGTCGCCAGAGCGGTCCATCAACCGTGAGCGGCGACGCCCCGCCGAACGAGGAGCTGCTGCGCTCCATCGTGAGCTCGATGGAGACCGGGGTGATCGTGTGGGCCGCCGGGACGGGCGCGCTGGTGAGCTGCAACGAGGCGGCCGAGCGCATCGTCGGGTGTGCTGGAACGGAGCTGCGAGGGACCACCATTCGAGACCCGCGCTGGGAGGTGGTGGGCGAGGACGGAGAGTCGTTTCCCGACGAGGCTCTCCCCACCCTGGCGACCCTGCGTACCGGGTGCGCCGAATCGGGCGTCATTCTCGGTCTTCTGCGGGCGGACGGGGCCCGCATCTGGCTCCGCGCCTCGTCCGCACCGGTGCCCCTGTCTCCCGCAGGCGAGGCTGCGGGGGTGGTGACCACGTTCGTCGACATCACGCCCCTTCGAGAGGCGACGGCTCGCTACCAGAGAGCACGGGGGATCGCCGAGGCGATGGAGGGGGCCAACGTGGGCACCTGGGAGTTGAATCTCGTGACGGGTCACGCCGAGCGGAACCCGCGCTGGGCCGAGATTCTCGGCTGCACGTTGGCCGAGCTCCCGCCGACGTTCGCCGCCTTCACCGAGCGAATTCATCCGGACGACCGCCCGTGCCTCGCCATCATGGAGACCGGCCTGCGCGAGCGGCCCCCCTTCGTGTACGAATGCCGGGCCCGGCACCAGCGTGGCCACTGGGTCTGGGTTCAGGTCCGGGGGAAGGTCGTCGAGCGCGACCCCGACGGCACCGCCCGGCGTGTCTGCGGCGTGCTGGTGGACATCGAAGCGCGCAAGCGCAACGAGGAATCCCTCCGCGCCTCGCTGGCCGAGAACGAGCGGCTCGTCAGGGAGCTGCAAGAGGCGCTGCTGAACATCAAGACCCTCGAAGAATTTCTGCCCATCTGCATGTACTGCAAGAGCATTCGCAACGACGAGGGGTCGTGGGCGAACATGGAGACCTTCATCGAGGGACGTTCACCCACGACCTTCACGCACAGCATCTGTCCCTCGTGCCTGGAGAAGAATTTCCCCTGAGGTAGCCGAGCCCGACTGGCCGTCGCTCAGGGAAAGAAGACCAGGCCGACGTTTGCGCCCCCCTGAATCGCGGGGGTGATCGGCGGTTCGCGGTCGGCCGGGTAGCCTTCATTGCGCATCAGCCGAGCCTTCGCCGACGGGAACACGGCCACGCCCACCGACATCAGCAGCCCCCAGCGGCGGTCGAGGTCGTACAGCACGCTGAAGCCCCCACCGCCGCCGCTGCCGAGCACCGTGTTGTACTTGTAGCCGACGAGCACCGCCCCTTCGAGGCGGGGGCGCTGGAAGATGCGGAAGGTCAGGTCCTCGTTGATCTGGAACGCATTGTAGTAGTTGAACCGCACCGACCTGTCGGGCGTCCGGGCGTTGGCGAACACGAAGATCGGGGCGAAGCCGCCGGTGAACCAGCCGCGCAGGAAACCGCCGCCACCGCCCATGGTCACGCCGTTTCCCGCGAGGAACCCCACCGACGGGCCGACACCGAAGTGACGCTGCGGCGGCTCGGCGGACGCGGCCGGGTCATCGATCTCGGGCGCCGCGCCCGCGCGAGAGCTGGCGACAGCGACGAGCGCCACGATGAGCAGCGACGACGCGCGGCGAGCGGCAGTGACGGTCGACACGAACGGGCAGAGGGTGGCCTTCATGGATCCGGGAACGCCTTCTCGCACGAAATTCCGCCTCGGCCAACGTCAGGGGCGTCCGTCGCTTGACCGAGGATGGGTGACGGTTAGCCTCGCACGTATGAAGGCGAGATGGCTGGGCGTCGAGGGTCTTCGCCGTTCGTGGCGCGTGCTGGGTCTGGCGACGCTCGGGAGCGCGCTCGCCGCTTGCGGGAACGATCCGCCGCCGCTCGAAAGCGCGTCGGTCTGCATGGAGGCCTGGCAGCCGCTCACCACCGCGAGGCCCTACGACGTGACCTCGCAGCTCGTCTACCAGGACGGCACGCTCTACCTGTCGACGGCCCTGGAGGGCATCCTCTCCCTGTCCACGACCGCGAGCCAACCGACGCCGCTCTCGCCGATGTCGTCACAGGAGCTCTGGATCGAAGGTGACCATCTCTTTTTCTCGGGCGGCGCGCAGGCCACACAGATATGGACCCTGCCGCTCGTGGGTGGAACCGCCCAGCTGATCGCCGACGGCGGCGCGGGCAGGACGAACGTGGGTATCTCCCTTCATCACGCCTTCACCGACACCGATTTCATCTGGACCGAACAGAGCTTCGGCGAAATCGGGCCGACGACGGTGTGGCGCATGTCGCGCTCCGGAGGGGACCCGATTCAATTCGGTTCGGCAACAGCGGTGGTCCCGACGGACAACGTTGAGCTCGGCTTCAGCGCCATCGCGCTCGGCAACGAGGGAGTCGTGCTGGCCGCGGACTTCGGCATCGCCGATCTGGTCCCCTACGATGGGGAACCGACGCGTCCCCTCGCCGCACCCGTCGCATCCAACATCGGCTACATCACGCTGGCAGGCGTCGACCCGACCGGCGCCTACTGGTTGATCCCGCGACCGGGCTCGTCCACCGACGTCGACGAGTCGGATCTGGTGCTCGCGCCGGCGGACGGCGGGCCGGTGCGGACGTTCTGGACGGAAGCACCGCCACACTCCGGGATCGATCATATCTGGCCGGACGGCGCGGGGGGCTGGGTGATGGTCGGCGCCCAGATGTTCGACGATCACCTGTTCCACAGCACCGTCTGGCTGCTCGACGCAGCGAAGACGGCGACCCGCATCGGTTGCTCGCCGGCGGACGCCCAACGCGCCTGGATGGACACCCGGGTCGCCGTCGGATCGGACGGCGTCTATGCGATCAGCAAAAACCTCATCGCGCCCACGTGGGAGATCGATCGAATCGCGCGCTAGCTCGCGGAGAGCTCACGCAGCCGCAGATGTCCGAGAAGTCACCCTGGCAGGGTGACGGGTCCGCGGTCGGGTCGCACTGCCACGCCGCCGTGAGCAGATTCTGGAAGGTGGTTCGCAGCGCCTCGCAGTCGACCGGGGCCGTCCCGGCGTCGGCTGGCGTGCACTGGTCGCCGAAGCCTGAGGCGACCGTGCAACGTCCCGCGGCGCAGGTCGCAATGCGCACCCGGTGGCCGGGCACGAATGCATGACGGGGATCGAGCCCGAAGGGCACCCCGCCGTGGATCGGGCGTCGTGCACCTGGGATTGGACGTCCACGGGACGAGGCACGGATCGAGGCTGACGTCCGTCTTCGACGCGGCGCTGGGAAACCGGCAGGAGAAGCCGGTGCGGTAGTCGAGCACGGCCACGCAGTCTTCGTCCGTGGCGCAGGCTCCGCGGGCGCAGCGTCAGCGGAGGCATCCAGGTCGTTTCCCCCGCGGCCTCGTCCTCCACCTGCGCCGACGACTCCACTGCCCCCTCCCCCTCGGAGACCGGACCGCCAGAAAGAGGGAAGCGACCGCGAGCGAATTCCTATCCATGGGGTTCAGCGGCCACCTGGGGCAAACGCCGTGCCACGTCTGACTCGGTCCAACACGGCGGCTCCCCGACCTCGATGGGCAACTCGCGACGACCGGATCTCAAAAACCCGAGGATGGCGCAGGATTCCCGTGTCCGAGCGCGTTTGAACGGGTAGCGCGGGTGGTACATATTTCTCGCCCTCCCCCAAAACGCCGCCCCCAGATTGCGACGCCGACCCCTCCCCCGTCGCCCCGAGGATTGTCCATGAGTCGAACCAAGGCCCTGCGGATCGCGTCGCTGTTCCTCTTCTCCGCCTGGGCGTTGCCCACGGTCGGCTGCTCGTCGTCGAGCTCGACGCCGACGGGCTCGAGTGGGGCGACGCAAGGCTCGGGCGGAACGACGGCCTCGGGCTCGGGTGGCGCGGCGCAGGGCTCGGGCGGGACGACGGCACAAGGATCCGGCGGCACGACGCAGGGCTCGGGCGGCAGTTCTTCGAGCGGCTCGGGCGGCGCCGCCAGCGGAGGCACGACCGGCACGTCCAGTGGCGGCGCTCCGGGCACCGGTGGCGCGGTCACCTCTTCGGGTGGCGCGACGGGCTCCGGCGGCGCGGGAGGCGCGGCCCCGGGCACGGGCGGCGCGACCGTGGTCGCGAAGCCGGCCCTGGTCACGTCAGGCCCGAGCGGCTACTGGCAGACTGGCGCGCAATGGACGGTGGTCACCAGCGGCAACGCCGACGTCACCGTCAACGACACCTCGACGGCGCAGACGTGGGAAGGCTTCGGCGGCGCCTTCAACGAGAAGGGGTGGAGCTACGTCTCGATGCTGAGCGCCACCGACCGCGACGCCGCCATCAAGCTGCTGTTCGGCGACGACGGAGCGCGGTTCAACATGGGCCGCATCCCCATGGGCGCGAGCGACTACGCCCTCGATCGCTACACCCTCGACGAGATGGCCAACGACACGTCGTTGACCAGCTTCTCCATCGCGCGCGACATGATGAACATCATCCCCTACGTGAAGGCGGCGCTGGCGCAGCGGTCGAACATCCGCTTCTGGGCCAGCCCCTGGACGCCGCCCACCTGGATGAAGTCGAGCCCTTTCACCGACGGCATGCCGTTCGACGGCGGCAACATGATGGATGACGACACCATCCTGAAGACGCACGCCCAGTACTTCGTGAAGTTCGTGCAGGAATACGCCAAGCAGGGCATCGCCATCGAGGCGGTCGCCCCGCAGAACGAGCCGAACTACAACACGAACTACCCGTCGTGCCTGTGGGCCACCGCGCTCTACACGAAGTTCGTGGGCAAGTACCTGGGGCCGGCCTTCGAGACGGCCGGCACGGGCACGAAGATCATGCTCGGCACCATGTCCAACGCGAACTCCGATCCCGCCATCGTGAGCGCCGTGCTGGCCGACGCCACGGCCAAGAAGTACATCGCCATGGTCGGCATGCAGTGGGACATGATCAACAAGATCTCCGGCGCCCAGGGCTTCGCGGTCCCCATCTGGCAGAGCGAGCACAAGGCGGGTAACTGCCCGTTCAGCGGCTCCGCCAACTGCGCGACGATCACCACCGACGCCAGCGGCAAGGCCCCCAACGATCAGGCGTACGGCGTGGAGAGCTGGAACCTCATCCGCGACTGGATCAAGGCCGGCATCACCGCTTACAACGCCTGGAACATGATCCTCGACACCTCCGGGATCAGCCTCGACTCGAAGCGGGCCTGGCTGCAGAACTCGCTGCTGGTGGTCGACACGTCCGCCAAGAAGCTGATCATCACGCCGGCCTACTACGTGTTCCGCCACTTCTCGCAGTTCGCGGATCCGGGCGCCAAGGTGGTCGGCACCACCGGCGGCGACGCCATCGCCTTCAAGAACCCCGATGGCAGCTTGATCGCCGTGATGTACAACTCCGGCGCGGCGAGGAAGATGACCGTCGCCATCGCCGGCAAGAAGCTGCAGTTCGACATGCCCGCCAGCGGCTGGGCGACCGTCAACACGAAGTGAGACGTGACGCCGCGTCCGTCGTCACGCGACGACGGACGCGAACTTCGCGGCGACGGCGACCGCGGTGGTGACGGTGGCCAGGACGTCCTGAAGGTCGTCGATGGTCCGCTGGACCGCGCGCATCCGGGCCGCCGCTTGGCCCAGCTGGGCGGTCTCCGCCGGCAGGTTCGCGGCGGCCATCTGCAGCCGATAGGCGACCAGGAAGTTGAGCCTTCGATCGAACTCCGCGCGCGAGGCGAGCAGCTGAGTCATGGCCGCGCGCTGCGCGTCGGTGGTCGCGGCCGCGTGAATCAGCCAATCGGTGAGATCGCCATCGATCTGCAAGAGGAGACTGAACGGTGGCATGATCAAGGTACCTCCGCTGGTTGGCGGTTCAGGGCGACGATCGATGCCGAGAGCGCCGCCGCCGCGCTCCTCGCCGGGAGCACCGCGCCTCCCGTGGCTGCCGCGACCAGCGCCCCCTCCGTCTTGGCGATGGCGGCAACGAGGGCCCGGTTGGCGGCGATGTGATGCGCGAAGCGGTCGAGCTGGACGTCGCCGTCGCTGGCCAGCTCGTAGGCCTGCGCCGCCGTGGCGGCGGAGGTGAAACCATCCCCGGGGCCACGGTTGGCGGGGAGCAACTGGACGACACGCCCGCGATGCAAGACCACGAACGCGCGCAGATCCTCGAGCCCGGCGAGATAGCGGTCGAGGCTCGCCAGGACGCGCGCCAGCGCGGCGTGGGATTCCGTCAACAGCTTCTTCAGCTCGCGGGTGCGCAGGTAGGTGACGACCGGGCTGCCCAGGCTCGCGGCGGCCGACCCGATGTCCGAGGCGGCCGACGAGATCGCCGACGGGCTCCGGAACGACGCCGCGAGCTGCCCGACGCCACCGCCGAGCTCCGCCAGCCCGGACCCGTCGAAGGCCTTGGCGTCCGCCAGCGACTGAACCGCCTCGGCGTAGTCCCGCAGCGCCACCACGCCAGCGTTGTAGATATCCCCGGTGCCCTCCAGTCCCGCGCAGTAGCTCGACCATGCGACCGGGTTTCCCTGGCGATCATTCTCCGCCGGCTCTTGCCCGTACCAATTCGCGAACGAGCGCGGCTGCGGCTCGGGCGCCTGCGGATTCAGCTTCAGCGTCGACTCGAGATAGGTATAGGCGGCCTGGCGCCGGCACAGCGTGAAGGCGAGCGCCCCTTCCCGTCGGACCACCGCCGCGGCGGCCGCCTGTCCCTGGGCGACCTGACTGGCGAGACCGTTGAAATTCGCGCAGCTCATGGTCGCCGTGGCGACCGCGAAGGCCATCACGAAGCTGGGCGCGGTCGACAAGATCGTGGCTCCTGGTCCGGGGCCGCTGGCCCCGCCCTGACAACGTAGGCCGCGCCCGTTATTCCGCATTTTTTGGCCGCGATGCCAGGTCGATGCCCCGCTTCGTGCGCCGCGCCTCGATCGCGCCGACCACCCGCGCGGCGTCGCGCCCCACGCCGTGGATCATCGTCGACGACATGGAGTGCTGGAAGTGCTGGCCCACGAAGTACAGCCGGGCTCGCTGTCGACCAAGCCGCTCCTGTCGCGAGGCTCGCCGTCGGCCTCGAAGATGGGAAGATCGATCCACGACAGGCCGGGCTCGTAACCGGTACACCAGATGACGTCCGATCGGGGCGCGATGCTGGCTGTCGCCTGGCAGGTCGCCGACGCTCCTTGACGGAGCGTCGACCCGTTCGAACCGTCGCCGCAATTCGCGGCGAGCAGCGCCATCAATACCGTGCCGAGGGGGAAGCGTGATCTCATGGCGGACGTAACGTGTTGCACCCTTCATGCCACGCCGGATCCGCTTGACGATTGGCGCGGGGGACAACGCCGTCGACGGACGGATGATACCGGCCCGCGGCGATGGCGGCGACTTCGGGGGCGCTGACGAAAGTAACTCCCGCCGGCGGTACACTGGCGTCGTGTCTAGATCGGCCTCGCCCCTCTTCGACGGCGCCATGTTCGCGGTCCTGGCCGCGCTCAGCTTCGGGGCGACGACGCCCATCGTTCAGCTCGGCGGGGAAGGGGTCGGCCCGCTCACCACCGCCGCGCTGTTGTACCTGGGCGCCTGCCTGTCGGCGCTGCTGCTGGGGTTCCTCGCCCCTGCCTCGGGCGCGCCGCTGCGGCGTGCCCAGCTTGCTCGGCTGGGTCTGGTGGCCCTGTTCGGCGCCGCGCTCGCCCCCACCTTGCTGGCGTGGGGCCTGCAGCGTTCAGGCGCGACCACCGGCTCGCTGCTGTTGAACCTGGAGGCGCTGTTCACTGTGGTGCTGGCGCGCGCCTTTTATCGCGAGCCGATCGGCCAGCGGGTGGCGGCGGCACTGGCGTTCATGGTGCTGGGCGGCGCGATGCTGGCGCTCGACAGCGTCCGAAGCCTGGGGTGGAACGCGCTCGGCGCGCTGGCCATCGGGGGTGCCGCCCTCGCCTGGGCCATCGACAACACGCTGACCCGTCCCCTGTCCGAGGCGAACGCCATGTCGGTCGTCGCCGGAAAGAGCGCGGCCGGCGCCGCCCTCACGGCGCTGCTCGCCCGCGCGCTGCACGAGCCTCTGCCGAGCGCGCCCCGCGCGGCCATCATCCTGGCCTGCGGCGCCACCGGCTACGGTCTCAGCCTGCGGCTCTATCTGCTCGCCCAGCGTCGCATCGGCGCGGGACGCACCGGCTCGATCTTCGCCGTGGCGCCGTTCATCGGCGCGGCCCTGGCCTTCGCGCTCGGCGCGCGCACGGCGGGGCTGCTGACCGGCGTATCGGCGGTTCTGTTTGCCCTGGGGGTGTTCCTCCACGCGACCGAGCACCATCGCCACCGGCACACCCACGAGCCGCTCGAGCACGAGCACGCGCACCGGCACGACGACGATCACCACGACCACGTCCACGAGCCGCCGGTCGTGGGTGAGCACACGCACATGCATCACCACGACCCGCTCGAGCACGACCACGACCACGCGCCGGACGTGCACCACGGACATAGCCACGCCTGAGACCGGCGCGGGCTATCGCAACGACGGAATGTCCAGGATCTCGACGATCTTGCCTTCCAGAAGGCGCGTGCGGACCGCCGCGTGAACGGTGGCGGCCGGCGCCCCGGCGGGGACGCCGACGTTCAGCCGATCGGCCAGGGCCCGCTCGAGCTCGGCGCGCGCGTCGGAGGTGAGAGCCCCCGCCGCCACGGGGAGCCGCTGCTGGATGGCCGCGCTTCGCAGCAAGGTCAGATCGACCAGATCGTCGAGCGCGTCGGTGCGCCCGAGCCCGGTCGCGGCCTGGTGCTCCGCCAGCGCCGAGGCCGCGATCGGTTGACCGGCGACGCGCGCCACGGGGAGGGAGGGCGCCGCGGCCGCGGCGAGCGGCGGAGCGGGTGTCGCGGCGAGGGCCATCGCCTGCTGCTGAACCTGGGCCGTGGCCCCGCTTGCGCTTGTGTCGCCGCCTGCGCTTCGGCTGCCTGCTGGGCCTGGGCCGCCTGCTGCGCCTGCGCATCCTGCTGCAACAGCTCGGCGTAGAACGCGGCTTGCTGTTGCTGCTGGTAGGCCGACTGCGACTGCGAGCCCGCGCACGCCGTCATCCCCGCCCAGACCACCCCCACGAGCCACGCGGGGGTCGGTGACCGACGGGAACGACGGGGGGACGGGGGCATCCCTCAGTCGATATCACGGGCCACCCGGGATTGCCCGTCGGGGGTGCCGGGAAGTGCGTCCGGGTGCCCTCGCCTCCTCAAATTTCTGAGCGGCCCTCGCCAGGACTTTCAGGCAGCCCCTGGCGGGCCCGAGACGAAAGCCAGAGATCGCACGGCCCAGGCGTGGGAACGGATATTGCGTCCCATCAGGTCCATGAAGCTCGCGCCGACGGTCGCCTCGTTCGCCTTCGTGGTTGGGTTGGTGAGTCTGCAGGCCTGCTCCGTCGACTCGAAAGGGTTCGGCAACGACGCGGGCGCCAGCACCGGAGGCGTGACGGGCTCCGGGGGAACCGGCGCGGGGTCGGGTGGCATGGGTGGTGCGCCAGCTGGCGGCGGCGGAACCAGCGGCGGCGGCACCGTCGGAAGCGGCGGCACCGTCGGAAGCGGCGGCACCGTCGGCACCGGGGGAACCACGAGCTCGGGGGGCACGAAGGGCGGCGGTGGCGGGACCAGCACGGGCGGCTCAGCCAGCGGAGGGACCGCTGGCGGCGGCGGTCAGGGCGGAAGACCGATGGATACCCCGACCTGCGACGAGCTGGTGAGCGCGTACGGCAAAGCCTACCAGGCCGCGCGGGCCTGCACCCCCGGGGCGGTCAACCAATGTCAGACCCTGGCCGCGGCGAGCCTCTCCTCGTGCCTCGGCTGCCAGGACTACGTCAACGACGCCACCACCCTCACGGCCATTCGTGCGCAGTGGACCAGCCAGGGTTGCTCGAAGCCCATGGTCTGCCCGGCCATCGCTTGCGTGCTGCCGAAGGACAGCTCGTGCGTGGCGACCGACGCGGGGGCGCCCGGCGGCATCTGCTCCAGCACGGGGCAGATCGTCGCCAACTGAGCGCACCCTCCTCGCCGGCGCGCGGTCCGCCTCAGCCGAGACCGCACATCATCTTGAGGTGTCCCGCGATCCATTCGAGCGGTAACACGGCGTCCGGCGTGATCGCCGCCAGCACGGCCCGCGGCGCGGCGGGCGCCTTCGCCGTCTCCGGATTCTGGACCACCACCCGTCCCCCTGCCCCCTTCACGGCCCGCGCACCCACGGCGCCGTCGTCGTTGCTGCCGGTCAACATGACCGCCACCCCGTGGGCGCCGTACGAATCGGCCATCGATTCGAACAGCACGTCGATGGACGGACGAGCGAACAGCACCGGGGCGTCGACCGACAGCGAAAAGAAGCCGGCTTCGACGATCAGGTGATAGTTCGGGGGCGCCACGTACACGTGCCCCGGCTCGATCGTCTCCTTGTCGTCGGGCTCGACGACCGGCATCGCCGACCGGGCGTTCAGCAGCTCGACCAGCCGCCCATCGACCTCCGGCAGTCGATGTTGAACGATGACCAGCGGACAGGGGAACGAGGCTGGCAACGCCGCCAGCAGCAACTGGGTGGCGTCGAGGCCGCCCAGCGAAGCGCCGACCGCGACGATGCGGGGGATCATCACCGCACCCTGCGATAGACCTTCAGGTTGTCGCCCATCTCCTCGAACCGATTCTCGAACGGCGTCGCGTGGAGGGACTCCTTCTTTCCCAGGCCGAGGATGCCGAACTTGGTCAGGCTGCCGTACAACAGCTCGTGCACGCGATTGCGCAGCTCGAGGTCGAAATAGATCATGACGTTGCGGCACATGATCAGGTGGAACTCGTTGAAGGCGCTGTCACTGACCAGATTGTGCTGCGAGAAGATCGTGTTGCGGCGCAGCCACTGGCGGATGATGGCGTTGCTGGCGTCCGTGTCGTAGTAGGTCGAGAAGTCCTTGGTCCCCCCCGCCTTCTGATAGGCGACGGTGTGCTGGCGGATGGACGGCAAGGTGAAGATCCCCTTGCGCGCTCGATCGATCACGGCGTCGCTGAAGTCGGTCGCGTACAGCCGACAGCGCTCGTAGAGCCCCTCCTCGTGCAACAGGATGGCCAGCGAGTAGACCTCCTCGCCGGAGGAACAGCCGGCGTGCCAGATGCGTATGAACGGGTAGGTCCGCAGCAGCGGAATCACCTCGGCCCGCAGCGTCTTATAGACGTCGGCGTCCCGAAACATCGAGGTGGTGTGGACGGCGATCCCCTCGACGAACCGGGCCATCGAGCCGGGGTCATGCAGCACGCGGTCTTGCAGCGCCGAGACCGTCTCCACCCCTTCGCGGCGCGCGGCGTGTCGGATCCTCCGCATCAACGACGCGCGCGAGTAGCCACGGAAGTCGTACCCGTACCGCTTGACCATCCCGGACAGCAGCAGCTCGACCTCCAGGACTTCCGTTTGATGCTCTTCCTCGGCCTGCACGTCGACGATCTCGACCTCCTCAGGCGTACAACCAGACGCGCAGCAGCGACACCAACTGATTCGCATCGATTGGCTTCGTGATGTAGTCGGAGGCGCCTGCCTCGATGCACTTCTCTCGATCGCCCTTCATGGCCTTCGCCGTCAGGGCGATGATGGGCAGCTTCGTGTACTTCGACTGCGCGCGGATGCGTCGCGTCGCCTCGTAGCCGTCCATCTCGGGCATCATGATGTCCATCAGCACGATGTTGATGTCGCCATCCGAGGCCAGCTTGTCTAGGGCTTGCTGGCCGTTTTCCGCGTAGACGACCCGCATCTCGTGCTGTTCGAGGATGGTGGTGATGGCGAACAGGTTGCGGGCGTCGTCGTCCACCAGCAGGACCTTCTTCCCCGACAGCGCCTGGTCCGACTCGGTCAAGCGGCGCAAGATCTCGCGCTTGGGGTCGGGCAGATTCGCCTCCACCCGGTGCAGGAACAGCGCCGTCTCGTCCAGCAACCGCTCCGGCGAGCGCACGTCCTTGACGATGATGCTCTCGGACAGCATGCGCAGCTCGGTCTCCTCTTCGCGGGTCAGCTCCTTGCCGGTGTAGACGACGATGGGCATGCGGCGGAAGGCCGGACGATCGCGGATGGCCTTCATCAGATCGAGGCCCGACATGCCGGGCAAGCGGAGGTCGAGCACCACGCAGTCGTAGGGCTGGCCTTCCAGGGCCGTCAGCGCCGCCTCGCCGCTCTCCACGGCGTCGGAGATGACGTCCCCGTTACCGATCAGCTCGACGATGCTACTGCGCTGAACCTCGTCGTCCTCGACGATCAGCAGCCGGCTCACCCGACGCTCGAGGAAGTTCTGGATGCGTTCCAGCGCCTCCTCGACCGCCTCCTTCTCCGCCGGTTTTTGTAGATAAGCGATGGCGCCCGAGTCGAGGCTGCGCCGCTCCTCATCCGACGCCGAGATCACGTGCACGGGAAGGTGGCGCGTCTGGGGATCGTGCTTCAGCTGATCCATCACCACCCAACCGTCCATGTCGGGCAGCCGGAGGTCGAGGGTGATGGCGTCGGGACGCAGGATGCGCGCCATCTCCAGCCCCTGCGCGCCCGTTGGCGTGACGACGCCCCGGAAGCCGCGCTCGCGCGCGAAGCCGAGCAACGCCCGCCCGAACGTCTCGTCGTCCTCGATCATCAACAGCACCCGATCCCCGGGCTGGATGTTGTGACGATCGTCGGCGGCGTCGTGCGACACCGAGGCCGCCTGCGGCGGAATGGGCGCGTTCGCGGGGGGCGGCGGGACCTCCGCCAGCTCGCGCGGGCGCGGCCCCCCTTTCAGACGCTCCGCCGGCGGTTGCACCGGGGCGACGGCGCGGGAGCGAGGGATGTAGTCGAGCGGCACGAAGAGCGTCAAGGTGCTGCCCAGGCCCGGCTCGCTGTTCAGGTGCAGCTCGCCGCCGAGCAGGTTCGCGATCTCGCGGCTGATGGCCAGCCCCAGCCCGGTGCCACCGTACTTGCGGCTGGTGCCGCCGTCGGCCTGCTGGAAGGCCTCGAAGACGATCTTCTGCTTGTCCTTGGGGATGCCGATGCCGGTGTCCCTCACCGAGAACGCCACCACGGTGCCGGCGGAGTTCAGCGTCTGGTTGTCGACGCTCCACTCGGGCTGGCCGGCCCGGACGATGTTCAAGGTGACGCTCCCCTTCTCGGTGAACTTGAGGGCGTTCGACAGCAAATTGCGCAGCACCTGCCGCAGCCGCATGTCATCGGTGCGGATGGTGGGGGGCAGCGACGGATCGACGTCGACGGCGAACCCCAGCCGCTTCTCCTCGGCCACGTGCCGGAACGACCGGTCGACGAACTCGCGGATGTCGGCGAACGGCACCGGCGAGATGTCGACCGCCATGGTCCCCGACTCGATCTTCGCCAGATCGAGGATCTCGTTGATGAGGGCCAGCAGATCGGCGCCTGACTGCCGGATGGTGCTGGCGAACTGGATCTGCTTGGGGCTCAGGTTCTTGTCGCGGTTGTCCTCGAGCTGGCGCGACAGGATCAGCAAGCTGTTCAGCGGCGTGCGCAGCTCGTGCGACATGTTGGCCAGGAACTGCGACTTGTAGCGCGAGGTCAGCGCCAGCTGCTCGGCCTTCTCCTCCAGCTCCTGCTTCGCCACCTCGACGTCGCGGTTCTTGCGCTCGACCTCGGTCTTCTGCGTGGTGAGCTGGCGCGCCTTCTCTTCCA
>DASYCK010000146.1:0-14623 GCA_036500205.1 Polyangia bacterium
AGATCCGAGAAGTTCAGCCCGGCCGTCGTCTTCAGCTTCAGGCGCAGGGTGCCTCGGGCCCGCGCCGGGAGCTGGAGCTCGGCCAGGTCGCCCACGTAGCTGGTGTATTCGGCGTGCTCGAGCTCGAGCGGCCACAGCGTCACCTCGTGCGCGGTGCGATACTCGCACGCCGTCTGATCGCCCCGCCCCAGCACACTGCGGAGCGCGGTGCCTCGGGGAACCTTGTAGCCCTCGACCAGCGCCCCTTCACTGAGGTTCGGCCGCATCTGCACCGTCGCCATCGACGGCGTGGGGGCCAGGTAGTGCGGATAGACGATCTCCAGCAAATGCTGCGTGAAGCGCGGGAACTCGGCGTCGATCTTCAGATGAACCCGCGCCGCCATGAACGCGAACCCCTCGAGGAGGCGTTCGACGTAGGGGTCGGCGCACTCGAACGCTTCCAGCCCCAGGCGCCCCGCGATCTTCGGATATTCGCGCGCGAACTCGCCGCCCATCTCGCGAACGTACTGAAGCTCTCGGTTGTAATATTGAAGCAGGCGAGGATCCATCAGAAGCCTTGTCCCCCCAGGTCGGCGACGTTGACGCCCCCCGTTTCGAGATCGATCTCGGTGCGGAAGAACAGCCGCAGGGGAAGCGGCTGCGCCCAGAGCTCGGCCTCGATATCGAACCACATGGCGTTGTGGTTCATGACCTCTTCATCGGACACCACCCGCACCCTCACCGAGTTCTTGATCAGACGCGGCTCGAAATCCCAGATCACCTTCCGCAAGATCTGTTCGAGCGCCCGCGTGTCGACGCTGGAGGCGGTCCGCCCCGCCAGGTCGGGCAGGCCGTAGTTCAGCGTGGAGCGGAGGATCTCGGGAAATTCTTCCAGGTTCATCACCGTGGCGAGGTTAGCCGTGTTGAACAGCCAGGTCAGATCGCGACGAACACACTCGCGGAGCCGCGACGGCGACAGCACCCGCCTGTCACGCGACTCTTGGCGTGCTTCCGGGTCGTCGTCGGTCAGCCGGTCCAGCAAGGAAGGTTGTAGACGCTCCTTCTTGGTCAGCTCCGCCATCGATCACGCCGGTCCCCCGCCGTCGTTCGTTGTCGGCGTCGCGAGCTGTGCCTCGTCGTCGGTCTCGGGCGTGTCGATCCTGATCACGCGAACGTCCATCAAGGCGTGGTCACCCTGATCGGTCGTCCACAGGCGCTGACCCATGCCCAGAAACGTCTCGGCGGGGCGCTCGATCCACTCGGTGCTCCTCGCCATCACCAGCTTCGGATCGGACGCCGTCTCCGAGCCCGGATAGCGGGTAGGAATCAGCGCCACCGCATCGCCGCCGTTCGCCAGCGAAAGGCTGGCCGGCATCCAGGCGACGTCACGCAAATCTTGAGGTTTCTCGATGCGGATCTCGCGCAACCGAGAGAAAGGGATCCAGTAGTAGCGACCGTTGACGATCGCCTCCAGCAGGGGCCCCAGTCGAGGGTCGGCGTCGGCGATCCAGGCGAACGGCTGGTCGTCGATCTGCCCCGCCATCGCGGGGGCGCTCTCGAACGCCCGCTCCCGCAGCGTCTGGGCCTCCTCGAACTTTTCGGTGGCGGTCAGCCTCATCGCCTCGACCATCAACGCCATCCACTCGGACGGCTTTCCGAACAGCAGCGGCGTGCGACGCCCCGCGAAGACCTCCGCCCGCAACACCTCGCACCGCAGCGCCTCTTGATAGGTCTGCAGCATCGTCGTGGTGGTGCTGTCGAGGTCGGCCGCGACCTTCAACTGGGTGAGCGCGCGGTCCCTGTCGCCGCGAACGGCCAGCAACTGAAACAGGAAAACCCGCAGACGCGCGTCCGCTGGTTGCTTCCGAACCTGCCCCTGTAGATCGGCCAAAGCCTCATCGAGTCGTCCGGCCTTTACGCTCTCCTCAGCCGCTGTCATCACCTGTCCTATTCGTTCAACGCCCCATCACCGCGTCCGACGGCGAGGCCGGACCCGGTGACGAGGTGATCTCGGAATGTTACGTCAACAGAACGCTACGTTAGCACTTGTCGTTGTTGACGGGAATGTTCCAGGCCGCCGACATGACCGAGCCGGCCGCGCCGGTCTTGTCCTGTGGGGTGTAATCGACGCTGACCTTGGCGAAGTTCAAGGTCACGCTCTCCGTGATCAGGTCGCTGCCGCCCGAACCACCCGTCGAGATGTTCGAGATGATCAGATCCTGCATCTTGATCTTCAAGTACTCGACCGCCGCCTTGCCGCCCGCCTTGCGAACGGTCAGCAACGCATGCTTGAAGTGGTTGCCACTGCAACACATCTTGATCAGGTTCGTCGTGGTGGTGTCGATGTTCTTCATGAAGGTCAGGTCCTGAACGTTGACCTTCCCGGACCCACCGCCCGAGGCGGCGTGCGTGCTACCCGACTGGCTCATCCCCCAGCTCCAGGACAACACCTGGATCTCGTTGGGGTGCTTTTCGTCGAGGCTGTCTCCCACGAGGTCATCGATCTTCAAAAACATATCCATCGCCATGGCCGGTCTCCTTTTATATCTGCGTTTGAACGTCCACCGAACGAACTACTCCATCCACAACCGTTATCGTCGTCTCCCCGAACCCGTTGCCTCCCGCTTCGGCTAGCCAGCTTTGGCGGAGGGCAATTTCGACGTCAGTCGCAACGAAACCGTCAACCCCTCAAGCTGGTAGTGCGGGCGGAGGAAGAACTTCGACGTGTAGTAGCCGGGGTTTCCCTCGACCTCTTCCACGACCACCTCGGCGGCCGCCAGGGGCTTGCGCGCCTTGTCGTCCTCGCTCGAGTGCTTGGGGTCGCCATCGACGTACTGGCGAATCCAGCTCTGCAGCCACTCCTGCATGTCGTCCCGTTCCTTGAACGATCCGATCTTGTCGCGCACGATGCACTTCAGGTAGTGGGCGAACCGGCAGGTGGCGAACAGGTACGGCAGTCGCGCCGCCAGGTTCGCGTTCGCCGTGGCGTCCGGATCGTCGTACACGCCCGGCTTCTGCAGCGACTGCGCGCCGATGAAGGCCGCGAAGTCCGAGTTCTTCTTGTGAATGAGCGGCATGAAGCCGTTCTTCGCCAGCTCGGCCTCGCGACGATCACTGATGGCGATCTCGGTGGGGCACTTCATGTCGACCCCGCCGTCGTCGGTGGGGAAGGCGTGCGTGGGCAGCCCCTCGACCGAACCGCCCGACTCGATGCCGCGGATGCGCGAGCACCAGCCGTACAGCTTGAACGACCGGTTGATGTTCACCGCCATGGCGTAGGCGGCGTTCGCCCAGGCGTACTTGCTCGTGTCGGCCCCCGAGGTGTCCTCCTCGAAATTGAACTCCTCGACCGGGTTGGTCTTGGCGCCGTAAGGCGGACGAGCGAGGAAGCGCGGCATCGTCAGACCGACGTAACGCGCGTCCTCCGACTCGCGAAGCGAGCGCCAGCCCGCGTACTCGGGCGTGGTGAAGATCTTCGTGAGATCGCGGGGGTTGGACAGCTCCGACCAGGACTCCATCTGGAACAGCGTCGGCGCCGTGCCCGAGATGAAAGGGGCGTGGATGGCCGCCGAGATCTTCGACAGCTCGCCCAGCAGCTCCACGTCCGGGGCGTTGTGGTCGAAGTAGTAGTCGCCCACCAGACAGCCGTAGGGCTCGCCGCCCAGCTGGCCGAACTCTTCCTCGTAGAGCTTCTTGAAGACGGGGCTCTGATCCCAGGCCACGCCCTTGAACTTGCGCAGCGTCTTGTGCAAGTCCTTCTTGGAGATGTTCATGACCCGGATCTTCAACATCTCGTCGGTCTCGGTGTTGTTGACGAGGTGATGCAGCCCGCGCCATGCGCTCTCCAGCGCCTGATAGTCCGGGTGGTGGACGATGGCGTTGATCTGCGCGCTCATCTTCTTGTCGATCTCGGCGATCATGGCGTTGATCGACTCGACGACGTCCGAGCCGATGAGGGCCGTCTTCTCCAGCGCGTGCTGCGCCAGCGTCTTCACGGCCGCCTCGACCTCGTCCTTCGCGCGGTCGGTCTGCGGCTTGAACTGCTTCTGTAACAGCGAAGCGAAGTCACCCGCCTCGGTCGTCGCGCCCTGGGGCGCCGCTTGACTCTGTTCTGCCTCGGCCATGACTACTTGTCCTTTTCCGGGGTGGCGGGAGCGCTCGGATCCTGCGGTTTGGCCGACGCCGCCAGGGTCTTCAACAAAGTAGGATCCTTCAGAACCTGTCCGATCAGGTTCTCGGCGCCCGACTTTCCGTCCATGTACGTCACCAGGTTCGTCAGCTGTTGCCGAGCCTCGAGCAGCTCGTTCAACGCGCCGACCTTGCGGGCGACGGCCGCCGGCGAGAAATCATCCATGTCCTCGAACGTCAGCTCCACGTTCATCTTTCCATCGCCCGTCAAAGTGTTGGGAACCTGGAACGCCACCCGCGGCTTCATCGCCTTCAAGCGATCGTCGAAGTTGTCGGCCGAGATCTCCAGGAACTTCCGATCGGCGACCGCGGGCAGCGCCTCGGAGGGATTTCCCGAGAGGTCCGACATGACCCCCATGACGAACGGAAGCTGAATCTTCTTCTGCGCGCCGTACAGCTCGACGTCGTATTCGATCTGGACGCGTGGTGCCCTGTTTCGCGCAATGAATTTTTGACTACTGGTGCTCATGTGACCACGTGCCTCCTCAACAAAAAGGAATTCAAGGTCTTACTTGACCTGTCCCTGGAGAGCCTCGACCTGCGTCAGGGCGTCAGGGACCAACTCCCGCACGATATCAATAAAATCCATCATGACCAGCCTCTTGCAACGCGCCATGAAAATGGGGATCGGGTTCGCGGGCTCGTACTTGGCGTAATAAGCGGCGATGCCATCCAGGGCCTTCAACACGTCGTCGCGTGACGAAATGCCACCGGAGAACGACAATCCCGCTGGTCTTGTCTGTTCGGTCACTTCGCCCCCCCCTTCTGAAGCGACCGCGGCCGCTGGCGATCGAACGGCCAGCTTCGCCGCGAGAAATCCGTGACCTTTCTTCAGCAGCGCCGCCAGTTTGTTGAAGCTGGGCGTGCGCGACGTCTCCACATGAACCGCGATGGCCGCCTCGAGCCCGGCCAGCATCTCGACGCAGTCCCGCAGGGCGTTGGTCGTCTCCTCCAGCGCGGGCAGATCGCAGTTCATGACCACCGCGTCGATCGAAGCCGTGGTGGGCGGCGTGGTCATGTTCTTGTCGGGCTGGGCGTCCCCGGACGCGATCTCGAGATCCTTGACCGAGAAACGACCCAACGTGCGAGACGCGATCAGCGCCATCGAGCGCAGCGCCGTCACCGTCTGGTCGCCCGAGACGCTCATGAAGCTGGTGATGCGAACCTGGGGATCGCCGTCGTCGGGATCGAGCGCGGGATAGAGTTGCTCCCAGTAACGCTCGACGAACCCACGTAGCACCGCCAGCCCCACCGCGAAGCCGGACCAACCATCCGTGCGCAGCATCGCGTTCGCCAGATGGCAGGCCACCCGCAGATCCTTGCTGCGGGCGAGGATCTCGGTCGCCTTGCGACGAACGGCCTTCCAATCGGGCTCTTCCGCCGCGACGATGGTGGAGCCGATCTGCTGCTCGGCCTTGCCCTGGGAGATGCGCTCGAGCTCGGTGAAGGCGGGATCGTATCGGTCGCCCGCTTCGAGATCCACGCCACAGGGGGCTTCGGCGCTTACCGGTGCCAGAAACGTTTCTAGTTCACTTGATGTCATGTTGAGGTTCGCGGCCCGCGCCCTATTACCTCGCACCGTCAGCCACTTGTCAATTCGGTTGTGTAAAGTTGGTAAAATATTTCTGCGCGCCGGACGGAAGCGTCCGAATTGGAAGATCCGGAGACGCTGAAGTGGTCGTCCCCGGCCGGAATGGTGTGAAAGATGCCCCGCGCGCGGAATCGGTTATCATGCCGACCGTCGCCCACGAACGAGAGACGGAGATGATCCTCGAGGTCAGAATCAAAGCGCCCCCGGGCGGGACGAACCGAACCCTTCGGTTCACGAAATCGCCGATCCGGATTGGGCGAAACCAGCTGAACGACATTTCGCTGGACGATCCCTTCGTCTCCGAGTGGCACGGCACCATTCGCTTCGACGTGGGAAGCATCGCCTATTTCGATCTCGGGTCGACGAACGGCACCGAGCTGGATGGCAAACGCCTGGCCAAGAACGTTCCCATGGAGCTGACCGAGGCATCACGGCTGCGCCTGGGGCTGCTCGAGCTGTCGGTGGTGCGGCCGGCGGCGGAGGCGGAGACGGCGCCGCGCCAACCACACGGCAGCGGGCTATTCCAGACGCTGGCGTGGGGGCAACTGGCCCCCAACCTCGCCGCGCTCGACGCCGCGAAGGCGCGCCAGCAGCCGGTCAACATCAGCGGCGGGGGCTCGAGCGAACGGACCGGCGGCGTGCCCGCCTCGTCGGCGACCGGTCCCGTCACGCCGCCGCCCGAGCCGGCCGGACGCAAGGCTGACGGGAAGGTGCCCGCGCGCTACGAGAAGCTGCTGGACGCGTTCGCCGAATCCTTCATCGGTCTGCGCAAGGGCTACGAGCAGTTCGGCCGGGAGGTGGGCGTGAGGACGATCAACGGCGCGACGCCGCTTCATCGCACCGCCACCCGCGACGATCTCATCAAGTACTTCCTGCAGCCCGACCTCGACGTGACGGCGACGGCGCGCGAGCTGATCGCGATCTTCGCCGACTTCGGCATCCATCACATCGCCATGATGCAGGGGGTGACGGAGGGGGTGCGCGCGATGCTGGAGACGTTGAGCCCACAAGCGAACGACCTGGAGGCCGCCAGCAAGCTGTTCGGCGGCGCGAAAGCGAAGGGACAGTGGAAAGCCTATCTCGAACGCTTCGAACAGATGCTGACCGACGACAACGTCCTGCACGCGGCGGTGTTCGGCAACGAGTTCGCGCGCGCCTACGCCAGCGTCACCATCGGCGTGGGGGCGAAGCCGCCCAAGCAGGATCCCGAATCGTGAGCGGACGCGCGCGACGGTGCCTGGCCATGGGGGTGCTCTGCGTCGCGGCGAGCTGCGGCTCGCCCAAGCCGCCTCCCGCCAAGCCAGCGCCGGCCGCTCCAGCGGTTGCGGCCCGCCCGCCCGTGCGCCCGATCTGCGCCGTCGAGACCACCGCCGGCCTCGACCGCGAGCCGCGTGACCGGGTGTTTCCGGCGCAAAACTGGTTCGTGCTGATGGTGCACGCGTACCGCTCGGACGGCGAAATGGCCCGCCCCCTCACCGACTGCACCGGGCGCGTCATCAAGCTGGACGTCGACGGCTGTGGCCGCGACCCGTTGCCGGAAGCGAAGCCGACCCAGCTCACGCCCGACGACCTGGTCGTCACCTCGCTGGGCGAGGAGCGCCGCCTGGTCTGGGTGATCACCGAGCATCTCCCCGACGGACAGGGACAGGGTCCGGTGGCCATCGCCACCGTGGAGCCACGCGGGATCGCCGTCCGCGCCCTGGGCGTGCTGCGCGCCTATCGCGAGCACGTGACCCTCCGCCTCGAGACGGTCAGCGGCGCGCAGGTGCTGGTGGCCGACGGGCAGCGGTGCGCCGATCCGGACACCGCCGCCTCGTGCGAGCGCGCCATCCGGGTGGTGCCGCTCGTGGGCGATCGCTTCGTGATGACCCCGCTCGTGACGGCCGAGGGCACGTGCATCAGCAGCACGCTGTTCCCGGTGCGAACGAAGGGCACGCAAACGGCGGCCCACGGCGCCACCTACGAGCTGGAAGCGGCCACCAACTTCAGCCAGGGCACGATGGTGGTCCGTGAGCAGCTCGCCGTCTCGCGCGCCCCCCGCCCCCACGCCGCGAAGGACACCAGCAGCGAGGCCTTCATCGCCCGCCTGCAGCTCGAACGAACGATCGCCATCCGCAACGGCCGTCTGGTCACCGACGGCCCTTCGCTCCTGACCCGGTGGATGCGCCAGAGCGAGAACGCCCCCTCCGCCGATCAGTAGCGCGACGCTCGCGTCCCTCACCTCGGCCGTCAGCGGCCGCGCGGGCTGGCGCCGCGGCTGGGCGGCGCGGTCGAGAGCCGGGACAGGTTGCCGGCGCTCGCCGACTTGAAAACGAACAGACCGCCGCCGATGCCGATGGTCTCGCCGTCCGCCAGGGTGTGACGATCCCCGATCCGCTTCCCCTCGACGGTGACCGGCCCTTCGCGCCCCACGATCGTGAACTCGCCGCGCGCCAGCGACACCTCGGCGTGCTCCGCCGCCACGGCTGGATCGCCCAGAATACGGACCGCGCACTCGGGCGCCTGTCCGATCAAGGTCGCCCCATCCGTGAGCCGCAGCGTCTCGCCCCGCGTGCCGGGCCCGCCGGTCCGCACCAGCCAGCCGACGACGATGCCGCGCGCGCCGCTGCCGGCGCGCAGAGCATCCTGAATCTCGACCGCGATGCCTCGCGCGCGCGGCAACCCCAGGACCGAGTGGGCACGAGCCGCGCCGCCGAGCGCCTCGGCCAGCTCCTCGAAGTCGAGCCCCGCGAAGGCGGTCCACTCATCGGCCGCCACCCGTCCCGTGATCGCCTCCGCGGCCTTGTCCGGGGGGACGTGGCCCCCGATCGCCTCGGCCAGCACGTTCGCCAATCGCTCCCCCAGCACCGAGCCGTCCTCCGACTTCTTGGCCAGGATGGCGATGATCTCTTGCAGGCGCAGCTTGCCGAGCCGCGTGCGAAAGTACGGGAAGCGCGGATCGGCGAAGACGGACGGACCAAGCTCGACGAGCGAACGGACCGACTCGGGGTGGCTACGAATCAGCTCCTCCGCGGCCCGCTTCGGCGAGGCGCCACGTCGGATCAGATCGTGCGCCGTGGTCAGCAACCCTTCGTCCACCCCCTCATCGTCGAAGGCAGGCTCCTCCTCCTCCTCCGCCGCCTCGGCGCGGGGACGGCGCCGCACGACGAGCAGGACGATCAGGATCAGCAACGCCAGGATGACCACGGCGACCGCGACCATCCACCACGGTCGCTGGGCGCCCATGCCCACCTCTCCCACGTTCCGCGTCAGCTGCTGTCCATCGGGCGTGGTCAGCCGGATCGACAGCCGGTGCGTCCCGCCCAGCGTGCGCCAGGTCCACGGGGGCGTGAAGTGCACGCGCTGCAGATCGGCGACGGCCTGCCCCAACGACTCGAGCGCGTTGTCGAGATCTTGCTTCTGATCGAGCACGCGGAGGAAGCCGCCCGACGCCTCCTGCAGATCGCGCAGGTTCGCGCTCGCCTGTCCAGCGTCGGCCTCCGGCGCCCAGCTCACGATCAGCAGCGTGACGCCCGCCTTGTGGATCTCCCGCCCCAGCGCCGCGAAGTCGCCCGGGCCGTCGCCCTTCGGATCGGCGAAGTCGCGACCGTCGGTGACGACCAAGAGGACCTTGAGCGCGGCGCTGTCGGTGGTCAGCTCCTGCAGATCGAGCCGCACCGCCTCGATCAAGTTCGGGCGATAGCCTTCGAGGTAGGGGACCTCCTCGGCCAGCCGGCTCACCTCCGACGCCGTCAGCCGGGCACGATCCTGGCGCATCCGTCCGTAGATCGTCGGATAAAGCGGGGTGCGTGACGGCACCTGGCGGAAGAAGCCCTGAATGCCGTCCAGCACCCCCGTGGGAACGCCCTGCACCCACAGATACACGAGCCCCACCGTCAGGGGAGGACGCCAGGTCTGGCTCGCCTCGGCCGAGACGGTGGCCCAGTCGGACAGCGACTGCGTCACCGGGGGCACGGCGGTCCGCTCGCCGTCGATGACCAGCTCGATCCGCGAAGCCTTCAGCGAGCGGCCGTTCTCGTTGATGCCGCCGACGAAGAAGGTCAGGTCGCCGGTCTCGAGATCGGGGAACGGAGTGGTCGAGACGACCGTCGGCCCCGCCCAGACCGGCCCCGGCGCGAGCGTGACCAGCAGCACGAGGGCCGCGAACCACCAGGACTTGCGATGCGCGCCTCTCATTGGCTTCGGGCGGCGACCGCGGGAAGCCACAGCGACTTGAACAGCAGCTCGGTGGCGCCGACCTTGATGACGTCGCCGTCGCCGAGCCTCACGACCTCGCCGGCGCCCACCTTCTGTGAATTGACGAACGTGCCGTTCGCCGAGCCCGGTGCGTCGCGATCCCGGATCGTGAACGCGTCGTTGCGATTTCCGGTGGCCGGTCGGCCGATGACGGCGTGCGCGCTCGACATGTAGCCGTCGTCGAACTGCACGACGCGCACGGCCCCGGTCGGCGCGGCGCCCGCGCGCGACAGCACCACCCGGCTCTGATCCAGCTCGATCAAACTGGCCAGCTGGCGCTTGTCCGACGAACGGATGACCACCAGCCACCCCAGGATCATGCCGCCCCCCATGTGCGTGGGGAGTGCCACCTGCTCGCCCGCCAGGAACATCGTCTTCGCGGCAACCAGGTTCGGGCGACACTTACCGCAGGTCGTTCCCCAGCCCGGCAGCATCGGCTCGCCGCAGTTGGGGCAAGGAATCTCCACCTGGGCGACCTCGGGGCGGGGGCCGCTCGTGATGGGCGCGCCCGCGGGAGGCCTGGAGCGGGGCGACGCCTTCGCGCCGTCCGCGCTCAACGGACGCGCCCGCGCCGGCCGGCGGGTCGCGTTGCCGCCGGGGCGTCCGCGGCCTGTCTGCGCGGGGTCGGGAGGCTTGTCTCCCCCGAGCAGTTTTCTCAGTTTATCGAGCACCTTCCGTGCGATTCATCATAGTTACGCGATCGTGAAGGGTCAAACCTTCGCGCATCTCTTCGCGGCTTCTTCGTCGCGGCTTCGCGTCATCGACGCTAACATTCATCCCAATCGATGGCCGCGCCCGTCCGCCCCCTTCCATGGCTCGTCGCCGTCGCGCTGGCATTGGCTCTGGCGCGCCCGGCCGCGGCGGCCGAACCGATGTCGTCGCCGGGAAGCTCGATCATCGTGGCCGGACAGCCGTTCGACGTGGGACGGCCGGTGGTGTTGTGGAGCGACCCGCAAGGCTTCGACGCCTATCAGGTCCGCTGTATCGATCAGACGGGCGGCTGCTGTGACAGCGACTGGAAACGCTTCGGCGTGCGCAAGGACGTCCCCAATCGCTCCCTCGGCGAGCTGCAGAGCGTGGTGTCGCAGCTGGTGCTGCACTTCGACGGCTGCGTGAACTCGCGCTCGTGCTTCAAATCGATGCACAACCGCCCCCGCCCCCGCGGCGCCACTGGCTGCGGACTGTCGGCGCACTTCATGATCGACGCCGACGGGACCATCTATCAGACGCTGGATCTGATGGAACGCGCCTACCACGCCGAGGAGGCGAACTCCGGCTCGGTGGGCGTCGAGATCTGCAACCGCGGCCGCGTCGACCGCAGCGAGTGGCCGAAGCTGCCCCCCGACTACCGCACCCGTCCCACGCGCGACGTCGTCATCAACGGCGAGCACCACGAAGCGTACGACTTCCGCCCCGAGCAATACGACTCGATCGTGGCGCTGACCCGCACCTTGCTGCGGGTGTTTCCGCGCATCAAGCCGATCGTGCCCGAGAAGGACGGCCAGCCGATCATGGACACCCTGCCCGACCCGCTCGCCTTCGCGGGGATCCTCGGCCACCTGCACGTCGATCTGCAGAAGCAGAAATGGGATCCGGGCGCGCTCGACTGGCACCGCATCCTGCGCGCGTTGAACGGCTTCGAGCTGCCGGTGCAGATCCGCGCCTTCACCGAGATCCCGCGCACCCAGGCCGAGCTGCTGTCGGCGCGGCGGGCCGCCTTCTTCAACGCCGAGGAGCGCGCCAGCGGATTTTTTCCGCTGGCGTCGGGGCGCTTCTGGCACTCCGGCGTCCATCTGCGTGGCGCCCACGGCGCGCCGGTGGTCGCCCCCACGCGCGGACGCATCATCGCCGCCCGGCGGTCCGAGGGGGGGACGAACGCGTCGTCCCGCTCGTTCGTCCTCATCCGCCACGATCTCGAGGTCGACGGCGATCCAGTCACCTTCTATTCGTTGATCGCGCATCTGACCCTGCCCGACGTGAGCTCTCCCGAGGTGAACACCGTCCCCTGGCTGCAGGAGGTGGCGCACGGGGACAAGGATGTGCGGGCGCGCCTGGCGGCGGGGCAGATCGTGACCCTCGACGAGCGGGTCGAGGCCGGAGACCCCATCGGTCGGGTGGGCACGGTCAGCCGGGGCCCCGAGCAAGGACCCGAGATCCACTTCGAGATCTTCACCACCGAGCGATTGACCGGCGACTTCGGTCGCGTCTTCCACTATGTCAACGACACGTCGGGCGGCGCGATCTTGCGCCAGACCGACATCGTCTCGGCGGCCGACGGCAACGACGATCAGCAGGTGACGGCGGCCGAGCTCGAGCAGTTCTTCCGCGCCGGCAACCTCGATCGCCGACAGGCGCTGCGCCGGCTGGCCATCCGCCACCGCCACGAATGGGGAGATCGCGACACCTACGCCGACTTCTCGGGGCAGCGCGAGCTGGCCAGCGTCGACGAGGCCGACCGGCAGCGCCTGTACGACATCGTGGTGGCGCCCTACATCTTCTGGACCGACGAGCTGTCGGCGGCCGCGGGACTGCCGGCGAACCAGACGATCTACTCGTACAACGCGCTGACGTTCTTGCTCGAGCTGGCGGCGCGCGCCTCGCACGTCGAGCTCCCCCGCGCCCGGGGCCGGGACATCAGCGAGGCCCGCCTGGAGCCGCGAAAGCTGGCGCGCGTCCCCGTGACCGACTGGACGAAACCGAAGGCTTCGCCGCAGGAACGACCGCTGTTCGGCCCCCCGGTCGGCATGCGCCTCGGGACCCGCAAACGGGAGGACATCCCCCTCATCGAGCTCGATCCCACCGACGGACGATAACGCCCACAGCCGCTTACATTTGACGTGGGGCTTATCCAAGACGATCCTTAGGAAAGTGAGCCGTTCAACCGACCCCTTCAGCGCCGAAACCCTGCCGCCCGGGACCTCGCTCGGCCGCTACGACATCCGCCGCCTGATCGGACGCGGCGGCATGGGCTGCGTGTACGAGGCGGTCCATCGCGATCTGAAGAAGCGCGTCGCCATCAAGACGCTGTTGCCCTCGCTGGCCGCCAGCGACGAGGCGCGCATCCGCTTCCTCCGCGAGGGCGAGGCGGCGTCGCGCATCCGTCACCCGAACGTCGTCGACGTCACCGACGTCGGCGTCGAGGGGGAGACCAGCTATCTCGTGATGGAGTTCCTCGAGGGCGAGGACCTGGCGGCGCTGATCGCCCGGCAAGGGGCGCTCAGCATCGAGCAGACCGCCGACATCATGCTGCCGGTCGCCGCCGCCATCTCCTCCGCTCACGAGCAAGGGGTGATTCATCGCGACCTCAAGCCGGCCAACATCCTGCTGGCCCGCTCGGCGGTGGGGGGCTTGCAACCGAAGGTGCTGGACTTCGGGATCTCGAAGGTCTCAGGTGATCGCGGGACCATGGTCCTCACCGGCACCGGCGCCACGTTCGGCACCACGTTCTACCTGCCGCCGGAACAGCTTCAGGGGGCGCGCCAGGCCGATGCCAGGAGCGACCAGTACGCGCTGGGCACGATCATCTACGAGTGCGTGACCGGCCAGCGCGCCTTCGAGAAAGAGAATCTGTACGGCGTCCTCAAGGACATCGCCGAGGGGCGCTATCCCACGCCGCTCTCTCGCCGCCCCGATCTGCCGCCGGTCATGGACGCGCTCATCACCCGCTCCATGAGCCTCGATCCGGCGAACCGCTTCGAATCCGTCAAACAGCTCGGCGCCGCGATGCTGGAGTTCGCCAGCCCGCAGTCGCGCGCCATGTGGACGTCTTTCTTCGGCGGGGTTCCGCTCACGGGCCGGGGCGCCCCCGCCTACGGCGCTCCCGGAGGAACGATGCTGTTGCAGCCCGAGGGGGCCGCCGCCTTGCGGAAGCAGGTGACCCCGCCCCCAAACAATGCGCGCGGCGCGGGAGCGCTCGGTGGCAACTCGACGTTTCGCCACGCCACCGGCGAGTCGGTCAATCCGTTCGGCTCGGTTCCGAACCTCCGCCGTCCCTCGCGCGTCCCGCTCATGCTGGGCGTCGGCGTGGTGGCGATCGCGGGTGGCGCCTTCGGCGTGATGCGGCTCCTCGAGCGTCCGGCGACGAAGCCCACGATCTCCGACCAGGGCGACGTGGACAAGCACGTGACGCCGCCCAGCGAACGGCCCACCTTTCGCGTCGAGATCGAGACCGAGCCGCACGCGGCCACCCTCGAGCTCGACGGTCACACCGTGGGCGCCGGCGCCCTCGATCAGCGGATGCCGAGCGACGGCGTCGAACATGTCCTGGTGGCGCGGGCGCCTGGATACCGCGACGTGACCGTTCGCTTCACCGATCGCCCACCGCCCCACCTGCTCGCGCTCGATCCCGTCACGGCGCCGAACCCCAACGCGAACACGGGGGACTCGGCGGCGCACGCCGCGGACGACGACAACAGAGCGGCGCAAGACAGACCGACGCACGACCGACCGAACCACGACAAGCCGACGGCGGCCGTGGCGGGCGGCCGTCACCACCACATCACCAAAGGACACGCGGACCATGGCGGCCCAATCAAGGACAGCCCGACCAGCGGCCATGGCGATCCCGGTTTGTCCTCGAACGGCGCCCCCATCATCGAGTGACGTGCGGCGCGTGGCCTGCTCGTCATC
>DASYCK010000147.1:0-30946 GCA_036500205.1 Polyangia bacterium
ACGGAGCTCGCCGGCACCGCCCTCGCGAGGCACTCCGTACGCTGCGAAGGCCGTGCGCAGCGTGCTGGCGGCCACCTCGGGAACACGCGACAGCGCCTGCGTCTCGTCGTCGGGGCGAAAGCACCACCAGTCCTCGGGCGACAACACCAGCAGCGTCGCCCCCAGCCCGCGCAGCTCGGCGCGGAGCGATTCACGCTCTCCCTCGCACTGCCGCGCGCGAAAGCGAAAGGCCATCACCGTGGGCTCGTCGCCCATCTCCAATCCATCGCTGTCCGCGCCCTCGGCGCCCACGCCGATCCCCAGCGCGCTCAGATCAGGCGCCGGATCACCGACCTCGAGGATGCGCATTTCGCTGGGCACGGAAAACTCGAACTGCCGTCTTGGGTTCGCCCCCCCGAGTTGGCAAGCCCCCGCCGGGGGGAATTCGCCGCTCAGGCGGCTTCGCCGGACGCGGGTGGCTTCCGGTCACCGGGCCGCCAGGCGGTCTCGGCGACGTGCGCTGCCTCGGGCAGCCCGGCGAACGTCTTCACCAGCTGGCCGTCATGAAAGACCCACAACGTCCCGGGCGTGGCGCGCGTCCAGGACTCGTCGCGGGTCAGCGGCTGCGTCGCCACCACCGCCAAGGTTCCGCTTCCCCGCATCACCTCCGCGAAGTTCACCTGCAGCTCGGCGTCGACCAGCGTCGCCTGCCCGAGCGGCGGCTGGCGAAGGATGTGATACAGGTTGTCGCCGCAGCGGGCGAAGAGGAACCGGCCGTCGGCAAACAGAAAATTGAAGATGCCGTCGCTGCCCAGGTCGTTGGCCAGGCGGAACACCGTGGCGCCCAGCGCTTCCGGGTCCTCCGGATAGCCGGACGGATAGAGCTCGCGCAGCCGCTCCAGCATCCAGCAGAACGCGTGCTCGCTGTCGGTGTCGCCGAGCGGAGTCTCCGTGGCGAGCGGCCGTTCACGCACGTGCAGCAACGTGCCGTTGTGCGCGAACACCATGTGTCGCCCCTGGAACACCCGCACGAAAGGGTGCGTGTTCTCCAGCCTGGCGCCGCCCAGGGTCATGCGGCGGATGTGCGCGACGGCCAGCCTCGTCTCGATGGGATTGTCGTGCAGGAAGCGGGTCAGCGGGCTGGCGTAAGCCGGCTTCTCCTCGAGGAACGTCCGCGCGAACCGGTTGTGGTACAGCGACACGCCCCACCCATCCGCGTGGGGGCCCGTCTGACCGCCGCGCAGCACGAAGCCGGAGAACGAGAAGGAGATGTCGACGGGGACGCTCGCCGCCACCCCGAGCAACTCACACACGGCGGCCCCTCTCCGGGTGGCCCGTGCGCGCTTCCATCATCCGCGTCAGCATGTGTGCCGATCTAGGACCGCGCCCTGGCTTGTGCATCCGTGCAAGCCGGGAAAAGCGCGAAAAACGGCGACTTTCGCCCCGGACCGAGCGGCCCCTCCTTGCTGCTGGCACCATCCGACATTACCTGTCCCGATCACGCATGACCGCCCCTTCCTCCCCTCCCAGCTCGCCGCAAGAGCCTCGCAAGCCGCGCGCCCACAGCCGGCTGACCTTGGGCGTGGAGGAGGAGTTTCACCTGGTCGACCTGCGCACGCGCCGGCTCACCCCGCGCGCTGGCCAGGTGCTGTCGGCGCTGGAGGGGTCGTCGTACACGTACGCGGCCGAGCTGCAGCAGACGACCGTCGAGACCAACTCGAACGTGGCCGAGACCCTGGACGAGCTGCGCCGCAACCTGGTCGCGCAGCGGTCCGAGCTGGTGCGCGCCGCGGAGACGCTGGGGATCGGCATCGCCGGCGCGGGCACCATGCCGCTGTCGGTGCCGCTGCGGATGACCGAGACGGCGCGCTTCCGGCGCATGCTGGCCGACTATCAGGTGCTGGTGCGAGAGCAGCTCATCTGCGGCATGCAGGTGCACGTCGGTATCACCGAGCGCGATCTGGCCGCCGTCCTGATCGGTCGGGTCTCCCCCTGGTTGCCGCCGTTGCTGGCGCTGTCGGCCAGCTCGCCTTTCTCGCACGACGGGCAGGACACCGGATACGCCAGCAGCCGCTCCCTCATCTGGTCGCGCTGGCCCACCACCGGCTCGGCGGGGACGTTCACCTCGGCCGCCGCGTACGACGCCCACGTGCAGAACCTGATCGCGTCCGGCGTCATCAGCGACAGCGGCATGATCTACTTCGACGTCCGCCCCTCGGCGCATCTGCCGACCATCGAGATGCGCGTCTGTGACGCCTGCCCTTCGGTCGACACGGTCGTGCTGATCGCAGGGCTGTTCCGCGCGGTGGTGATGCGCGAGCTCACGCTTCACCAGCAGGGAAAGCCGTCGCAGGCGGTGACGCCCGCCTTGCAGCGCGCGGCCATGTGGCGCGCCTCGCGGTCGGGGCTGGAGGGCGAGCTGGTCGATCTCACGGGGCCGCGCTCGGTGCCCGCCGGCGTCCTGCTGCGCGCCATGGTCGAGGAGCTGCGGCCAGAGCTGGACGCCGACCGCTGCTGGTCGATCGTGCGTGACCTGGGTGAAGCGGCGCTGGCCCAGGGCAGCGCCGCGGCCCGACAGCGAGAGACGCTGCGGCGGCAGCAACGGATCACCGACGTGGTCGACCTGATCGTCGGCGAGACGCGCGCCAAGACCCCCTTTCACGAGGCCGCCGAGACGGCGCTGCGCCAGCCCCATCTGGAGGGCTACGATCCGGGCGACGGCTTCGACGAGGCGGTCTTGCCCGACGGGCGCCCGCGCGCCTCGCACGCCGCGGTGATCGACGTGCTGGGGGCGATGACGCCGAGCCGGCTGCGCGAGCGAAATGCCCTGCTCGAGCAGCAGAAGGTCGCGGCTGGCGTGGTGTTTCGCCCCACCGATCAGACGACGGCCAGCACGTTCCCCATCGACTTCGTTCCCCGTGTCCTGACCGGTGAGGAGTGGAGCCGGCTGCAGGGGGGGACGGCACAGCGGGCGCGCGCCCTCGACGCCTTCGTGGCTGACGTCTATGGCGAACGGGCCGTCCTGCGTGAAGGAATCGTGCCGGCGGCCCTGGTGAATGGCTGTCCGAGCTTTCGCGCCGCCGGTCAGGCGCCGCCGGCCCGGGCGCGCCGCATCCAGGTCAGCGGCTTCGACATCGTCCGCGACGGCGATGGGCGCTGGCTGGTGCTGGAGGACAACGTGCGCGTTCCCTCGGGGGTCGCCTATGCGATCCAGAACCGGCGGCTGGAGGCGAAGGTGTTCCCCGAGCTGACCGCGCTCGCCCCCCTGCTCGACCCGGAAGCGGCGCCGCGGCTGCTGCGCCGGACGCTGGAGGAGTCGGCGCCGCCCCGCATGGATGGCTCCGTGCCCCACGTGGTGCTGCTGGGCGCCGGGCCGGGTGACTCTGCGTACTTCGAGCATCGCATGCTGGCCGACGCGATGGAGCTGCCGGCGCTCGTGTGCGGCGACCTGCTGGTGGAGGACGACATCGTCTGGCAGGTGGCGAAGGAGCGACGGCAACGGGTGGACGTGATCTACCTGCGCATGGATGATCAGCTGGCGAGCCTGGCCGGCGCCGACGGTCAGCCGCTCGGTCCTCGCCTGGTCGAGGCGGTGCGGGCCGGGACGGTGACTTTGGCCAACGCGCTCGGCAACGGCGTGGCGGATGACAAGGCGATCTACGATTACGTCCCCAAGCTGATCGAATACTACCTGGGCGAGCACCCGCTGCTGGAGCAGGTGAAGACCTATCATTGCGGCGATCCCGCGCAGAAGGCGGAGGTGCTGGGCCGCCTCGACCAGCTGGTCGTCAAGCCGGTCGACGGCTATGGCGGTCTGGGCGTGGTCATCGGCCCCCGCGCAACCGACCGGGAGCTGTCCGAGGCGCGCGCGCTGATCGACGAGCAGCCGGCGCGCTGGATCGCGCAGGAGATGGTGTCGCTGTCGACGCACCCCACCTTCGACAACGGCCGGTTTCGCCCCCGGCACATCGATCTGCGCGTGTTCGTCTATTACGGCGCTGCTCCCGTGGTGGTCCCCGCGGCGCTGACCCGCGTGGCACCGCCCGGAAGCATGGTGGTCAACTCGTCGCGGGGCGGAGGCGCCAAGGACACCTGGCTGTTGCAGTGAGCCAGTGAGCCAGTGAACAGGGAAAGACGACGACATGTGCGGCTTCGCGGGTGAGTTGCGCTTCGACGGCATGCCGGCGGATGTCACCGCCGTGCGCCGGATGAGTGATTCCCTGCGGCGCCGCGGTCCTGACGGCAGCGGGCTGTGGCAGCGGGGCGCGCTGGCCTTCGCGCACCGTCGCCTGACCATCATCGACCTCAGCAGCGCCGGCGAGCAGCCCATGGTCGACAGCGAGCTGGGCCTGTCGCTCGTCTTCAACGGCTGCATCTACAACTATCGCGAGCTGCGCGCCGAGCTGGAGGGCCACGGCTACCGGTTCTTCTCCACTTCGGACACCGAGGTGATCCTGAAGGGGTACGACCGGTGGGGCACCGCCTGCGTCGACCACCTCCTGGGGATGTTCGCCTTCGTGATCGCCGAGCGAGACAGCGGGCGAATCGTGATGGCGCGCGATCGTCTGGGCATCAAGCCGCTGTACCTGGCGCGGGGGCCGGGGCGGCTGCGATTCGCCTCAACCTTGCCGGCGCTGGTGGCGGCGGGCGAGATCGAGCTGACGGTCGACCCGGTCGCCCTGCACCACTACATGACGTTTCACTCGGTGGTGCCCGCCCCCCACACGATCCTGGCCGGCGTGCGAAAGCTGCCGGCCGCCACCGTCCGCGTGATCGAGAGCGACGGGTCGGAGAGGGATCACGTCTACTGGCGGGCCGCCTTCGCGCGGGAACGAAACCCGCTCGTCGAGCGCTCGGCCGCCGCCTGGGAAGCGGCGCTGCTCGAGGCGCTGCGCGTGGCCGTCGAGCGGCGCATGGTCGCCGACGTCCCCATCGGCGTGCTGCTGTCCGGGGGGCTCGACTCCAGCCTGATCGTGGCCCTGCTCGCCCAGAGCGGGCAGCGCGGGTTGATGACGTTCAGCATCGGCTTCGATGCCGCGGGCGGGATGACCGGCGACGAGTTCTCCTACTCGGACATCGTGGCGCGGGCGTTCGGTACCGAGCACCGGCAGATCCGCATCGACAATCGGCGGCTCGCCCCGGCGGTCACGGACGCGATCGCGGCCATGAGCGAGCCGATGGTCAGCCACGACGCCGTGGCGTTCTACCTGCTGTCCGAGCAGGTGGCGAAGCACGTGAAGGTCGTGCAATCGGGACAGGGGGCGGACGAGGTGTTCGCCGGCTACGACTGGTATCCGCCGCTGGCGGAGGTGCGGCGCGAGCAGGCGGTCGAGGCGTACGCGCGTGCGTTCTTCGATCGGCCCCGCCAGGTCCTCGAACAGATCGTCAGCCCCGCCCATCTCGTCGCCGAGGACGTCAGCCGGCAGTTCGTCGCCGACCACTTCGCGGCCGCTGGCGCCGACACCACGCTCGACGCGGCGCTTCGCATCGACTCGACGGTGATGCTGATCGACGATCCGGTGAAGCGGGTCGACAACATGACGATGGCCTGGGGACTGGAGGGCCGCGTCCCCTTCCTCGATCATCAACTGGTCGAGCTGGCCGCCGCCTGTCCCCCCGCGCTGAAGCTGGCGCACGGGGGAAAGGGCGTGTTGAAGAACGCCGCCCGGGCGCTGCTGCCGGCCGACATCATCGATCGCCCCAAGGGCTACTTCCCGGTGCCCGGCATCCGCCACCTCGAGGGAGCGTTGCTGGACAACGTGCGCCAGGCGCTGACCAGCAGGAGCGCGCGAGAACGAGGACTGTTCGAGCCGGAGTACGTGACGAAGCTGCTCGACGCGCCCAACGAACGGTCGAACCTGGGCGTGAACATCTTGTGGCAACTCGGGCTGCTGGAGCTCTGGCTGCAAGGCCTGCGAAGCGGGGAGAGAGGCGCGTGACCCGGACCGGGCGCCCTGCGACGTGGACAGCGCCGCTTTCGTCACGATAGGCTTCCGCCATGGGGACGACGGGGACGGGACAGGTGCCGGTGCCCGCGGTCCGGCCAGGATGGTTGACGTTCTTCGCCGTGACCGCGATCGTGCTGGGTGCGCTGATCGCGATGACGGCGGTCTCCGAGCTGGTCGGCGCCCGCTTGATGGCGGCGCAGCGCGGATTTCTCCGCGATCTGTCGCCCGCCGGTGAGACGAATCACGTTCGCGAGCTGCAGCTGGAGTTGCAGACGCAGATCGCGGAGATCACCGGGCGGGACCGGCCGTTCTTGCTGAAGCTCGCCCCGTTCGGATTTCTCGCCGCCCTGGGGATGATCCTGGGCGGCATCGGTTGCCTTTCGCTTCGCGGACGCGCGCGCCTGATCTTGCTGAGTGCCTTCGCGCTCGGCGCCGGCTACGAGGTGGCGCGCGCGAAGCCGACCCTCGAACGGCAGCTGGCAATCGCGAACCTCACGCAGTCGTCAATCACCAAGATGATGGACGCCGCCATGGTGCGCCAGGCCGCGCGCGGGCCGTCGAACGAACCCTCGAACGCGGCTCCGCCAGCTTTGCCCCCGCGATTCCAGCAGGTGATGGCGACGACGGCGAGCTTCACCGCCCTCGCCTCGATCTCCTTCGCGGTGGGACTGGTCGTCCTGCAGTTCGCCTTTCTGCTCAGCGGGGTCGTCTACCTGACGCGGCCCCGCGTGCGCGCGCTGTTTCACTGAAGCGACGGATGGGCGCGCTTCCCTGGATCGTCGCGTTGCTCTCGATGACCTCACCCGTCGCGGTGGACCCATGCGCGGGAACGACCGACGCCCGCATCGTCGTCGACACGGCGAAACACCGGCTCGCGCTCTGTGAATCGACCCATCAGGTCGCGTCGTTCGGAGTGCGCCTCGGGCATGGCGGCGTCGGCAAGACGACCGAAGGTGACGGGAAGACGCCGCTCGGGCTGTACACGCTGGGCGTGCCGCGACCGTCGGCCCATTTCGGAATCTTCATCCCCATCGGCTATCCGACGGACGAGCAGCGGCAGCGCGGCTTCACCGGCGGCGCGGTGGGCGTTCACGGCCCGCACCGCTGGGTGCGCTGGCTCGGCTCCCTGGTGAACACTTTCGACTCGTCCGATGGCTGTGTCGGCGTCGCGACCGATCGGGACATCGACACGATCGCGACCTGGGCGAAGCAGGCGAAGGCGCGCAAGATCGAGCTTCGTTGACGCCCACGGCGGGCGGGCCCCCCTTCCGTTAGGATCGCCAGCTCACTCCACCGTGAGCGGGAGGCAACCGCCGAGGGCCGCCGCTCGCTCATGCGAGCACTAGAAATACATCGAGAAGCGAAGCCGGACGCTGTACATCTCGTCGTTCCAGGTTTGCGGGGGATCTTGACCGGAGATCACCCAATGACCTCTCGAGTAGCCACCCACCAGCTTGATGTACAGCTGATTGAACGCCACGTACTGGACGGCCACGAAGTTCTGCAAGAGCCAGTAGTTGTCCACGACGCTGCTGGATTGGATGAGATTGTTCTGATCCACGGTCCGCGTCCACAGCGACCCCACGCCGAAGATGATGGGGTGCTTGGCGCTTCCGTTCGAGACGTTGGCGAATCCACCCAAGCTCGTCCGCGTGTAACTCCCCGTGGGATCGCGCTGGCCCATTCCGTTCTGCGACTCCACGGTTCCCTGTGCGACGTTCAGCCCGAACTCGATGTGGGGTTCGAACACGAATTGAACGGCCCCCCCCACGCCTTTGGACGTCCGCTCCGTCTGATTCGTCGCCTGTTGCGCCACCTGATGCTGGTATTCCAGGCCGCCCTTCAACTTGAGCCAACCAAGATCGAGGATGGCCACCGGACGCGTCGCATAGGTGGGAAGGCCGCTGAGGGTGCCGGCCATCGTCAGCATCTCGAAGCGAAGGATCGAGAGCGGGTAGTAGTGAAACGCCAGATTTCCGGCGGACCCCGCCGGCCGAAACTGGTTGTCCGTGAGCCCATAAAACTGAATCGGGTAGGACTGGTCACCGGTGCTGACCGCGCCGATTCGTTCGAAGGTGTTCTGGTCCAGACCCATTCCGAGATGAAAGACTTCCCAGCCCTCGTAGCGCCCCACCTGAAGGTCCCACTTGTTCCACTTGCCGAATCGCAAGTAGAGATCATCGGTATCGGCGCCGCCCACGTCACCGCGGTTGATGGTCTGATCTCCCGTCCCCACCATCTCGACTTGGCCTTGAAGGAACATGTCGTCGCCAAATGAGTAGGTAGGCGTGATACGCACCAGGAGGCGGCTCTGCTGCTTCCAGTACTTGTTGTTGTCCTGTGAAACGACCGCGCTGTTGTTTCCCCAGGGAGAGAACTTCTCGTAAGCGGTATCCACCCATCCCCAACCCGATATCCCGATCACGAAGCGCTCGCCCTTCGGCCCCGCCGGCATATAGGGCCACTGGAGCCCGTGGAAGGTCAGCCACAGCGATCCGTACTTCAGTCCACGGGTCTGTGGCTCGGGATAGGCTGAACCGGGAAGTCGTTCGATGCCGATCTCGGTGACGGGCGGCGCTTCGACGGCCGGTGCGGGCGGGGTGGTGATTGCGCCGCCTACCGCGGTCGCCTCGCGGGCGGGCGCTGGCGACGGGGCCACGACCATCGGCACGACAGGGACCGGCTCGGCAGCTGGGGTCACTGGCGCAGTCGGCGCTCCAGTCGTGGTCGCCACCGTGACCTCGGGCTTCGGCGCGGGCGGCGCTGGCACGGCCGCGACGACCGGGACGGTGGTCGCCGCCGCCGGCTGCTCCTTGGAAGCTTCAACCTTGCTCGCTTCCGAGCCGGACGCGCCGCTCGAGGTGCTGGCCGCGGCCTCCGGCTGCGCCACCACTTTCGCTTTTTGGCGACGCGCGAAGACCGGTGCGGACGATCCCAGAAGAATGAGGACGGTCAGGCCAGGCGACAAGGACTTGGCGAAGGAAGCAAATGTTCTCATGGGGTCTATCCGACGAGCGTTCGTTTCGGGACGCGAGACTAGTATCCGGTGACCGGTACGGTCGCGGAGAGAGGAAGGTTGGTGGAGCTGCCACCCACCATGATCTTGATGTCACCGGTTTCCACCACCCACTTGCCGGTGTTCCCCGTCGCGGAGTCCATCTGGAAATAGTCGAGATCGGCAAGACGGATGGGAATCGTGACCTGCTTTTCCTCGCCCGCGGCGAGCGTGACGCGCTGGAAACCGCGCAACTCCTTGAGCGGTCGGCGTGACGCCTTGCTGTTGGGATAAGACACGAAGACCATGACCGTCTCGTCACCGGCCACGCTGCCGGTGTTCGCGACATTGACGACCACGGGCAACACCGCGCCCTTGCTCATGTCGCTGCAACCGAGCTGCAGGTTCTTGTACTGGAAGCTCGTGTAGCTCAGCCCGTAGCCGTACGGGAAGATGGGGGTGATGTTGTTGTGGTCGAACCAGGTGTAGCCAGCGTAGTACTGGAACTGAACCGTTCCGCTCCCGCCGAAAGGCGGATAGTCACCGAGCGCGGACCAGGTGAGAGGCAACTTGCCGCTGAAGTTGTAGGCAGTTCCATTCACGTTGCCCCACAACAACTTGCCGAGCGCCAGGCCGCCCACCTGCCCCGGATACCAGGCCATGACCACCGCGGGGACGTTCGACAGCCAGGGCATGTCGATGACGCTTCCGCCCTCGAGCACGACCACCATGGGCTTGTGAAGCGCCACCGCGGCATTGATGAGGTCATTCTGAAGCGTGCTGGCGGCACCGTCGGCCTTGGCATCCAGGGCCAGGCTCTTACGATCGGCCGCGCCCGTATATTCCTCTCCCTCGTCGAACGGCGTGAGACCGGCCACCACGACGATGAAGTCAGCGTCCTGGGCGACGTCGATGGTGTTTCCGTGGACCACGGTGACGCCGTCCGGCTTGCTCATGTCGATACCGTCGAACGGGCCATGGCTCTTCGCCGGGTCGGGAAAGACGCGGCTGGACCCGAGATCGCCCGTCACCACGTCGGTGTCGTAGTTGATGGTCCGCGTGCTGTCCCCGTTCATGCTCGCGCCGTCGGTGACGTGGTAGCGGACGGCCCCACCGAGGACCGCCACCTTGGTGACGGTGGAGGGGATGGGCAAGGTGTTCTGGTCGTTCTTGAGCAGGACCATGCTCTCCAGCGCGGCCTTCTCCGCCAGGTCGATGTGGGGACCGTCGCACATGATCCTGCTGTTGACGTAACGTGTGATGGGCGAGCCGAGCCCGACGGCGCCCTTGAGATTCTGGGAGTTGAACCGGAACTTCTGCTCCAGGATGCGCTTCACCGACGTATCGAGGTCTCCCTTCGTCAGACCGCTGTTCGCGGTGCTGGCGAGGTTTTCCAGCTGCCCGAAATTGATCCCCCAGGGCAGCTCGACATCCAATCCGGCCTTGACCGCCTCGACCGCCGTCGCCTTGAGCGTGCCGGCATCGGTCTTCGGATCCTTGTTCGGCATGGCCCACCAGTCGCTGAGCACGAAACCCTTGAAGCCAAAGTCGGTGCGGAGAAGATCGGTGAGCATGTGCGCGTTCTGCGTGGCCTTCTTGCCGTTCACCAGGTTGTAGGACGCCATGACGGAACCGACACCACCGTCCTGAACGACCATGCGGAAGTGACGACCGAAGGTCTCCCGCAGCGTCTGTTCATCCATGTCCGACTCGTTGGACGCGCGCTGAGCCTCGACGTCGTAAGCCATGAAGTGCTTGGCATCGGCCAGGACGTGCTTCTGAATTCCAATCGTCATGGCCGACGCCAGACGGCCAATTTGAAACGAATCCTCGCCATAGGTCTCCTGCGCGCGGCCCCACAGGGGGTTGCGAAGCAGGTTCATGCACGGGGCCAGAAGCACGGTCTGCGCCGCGGCCTGCATCTCGTCGCCAATCGCCTCGCCGACGGCGGCCTCGAGATCGAGATCGAACGCGGCGCCGCGGGCCATGCTGACCGGAAACGCCGTCGAGTAGCCGACGTGCGAGCCGGCCACGACCGCGGCGGTCGGATAGACCCCGGCGAAGTCCTCGCCGAGATCCATACCCCGCGAGGCATCGCGGTACTGGAAGCCGCGAATCGTCCCCGTGTCCATGCTTCGCTCGATGTCGTACGTCGGCGTATTGAACGGGGTGATGGCGATCCCGCGCATCTGGGCAGCTTCATCCGCCAGCGACATGTTGTTGACCGTGGTCTGCACCACGCCCTGGAGCAGCGGGTCGGGCGTATAGCCCTGCGCGTAGTCGATGGCGACCGCGTTGGTCGCGGAACAGGAAACCGGCGTGATGATGGTGTCCACCCCACTGCCGGAAGCGTCGGCCGCGATTTCCGAACCGCCGCCCGCGCCGCCCGCGCTCGCGCCACCGGCTCCCCCGGCCACCGTCCCCCCCTGCCCACCTACCGTCCCTCCGTTGCCCGACGCAGTACCGCCCGAACCGACCGACGCGCAAAGATCGCCGGGGGCGGCGCCGGCTCCGGTGCCTGTGACCTTGGGCGGCGGGAGCGAACAAGCCTGTCCGGCCAGCGAACCGACGGCGAGCAACAGTAAACGGGCGAACGACTTCTTGTTCAGCATGGGGAGCTCCTGCAACTTCTTTATCTTGGCGGGGACGCGATCACGTGGCGTGGATCCGCTTAGGCGGCAAATCTGCGGAGGCGAGAAATTGTCGATGAATGGCCGGTTCGGGCCGGCGCGCGGACGGTATCATGCAGCGCAGGGTAGGTAAACCCCTCTTCCTAACCCGGGCCCGGCCCCCCCTTCGGTCGGCACCCACTGTCAGCGGCTCAGTCTACTCGGAGCGCCTGCCTGGCGCCGGGGACGACTAGAACCTCGTGCCAACGCCGATGGCCGCGCGCACGTAGTCGTGTCGATAGATCGAGGTGGACGACACCCTCTGGAATCCCATCTCATAGCCGATACCCAGATTGGCGAAGACCCGCTTCGCGACATCCAGCTCGGCCCCGATGCCGTAGGCCAGGACCAGCCCCTTCGAGGTGTCGGTCACATCCGAGGAGACGGTCGAATATCCGGGGAGCAGCTCGGCATAGAGCGTCACCACGTCCGGGATCGTGTAGGCGTACGCCACGCGCAGCATCAGATCGATTTGCTTGTCGGAACCAAACGTCGTCTCGGTGCCGTCCGGCTGCGCTTTGACCTTCCCCTTGAAGATCGCCTGAGGCGCGATGCCCACCATCAACCCGTGGAAGACGTCGACGCTCGCGGACAGGCCCACCCCGGAGGCGAAGGTGCTGTCGACCGTGTCGGTCATGCCGGCCAACGATGACGTGATCTTGCCTCTCGCCATCGGCAGATACGAGACCGCGATCTCGAAGCGTCGTCGGGATGGAGGCGGCGAGGGTTCCGCCGCGGCGACCGTGGGGTAAGCGGTCGGTTGGGCGGCGGCGGGGACCGGCTCAGCGGCGCGGGCAGGGACAGCCAGAGCTAGAACGACCAGACCAAGGAGGGGGCTTACTTTTCGCATCTCTTCTCTTTTCGTTCGCGGAGCGTTCCCGTCAAAAAGGCGCCGATTGTACCCGATGGGCTTTCGCCCCGAAAGAGGTTATGACGGCCGTCACGGGATGCCACCCGCGATTCCCCGATTTTCGCCCGTCTGGTTACGTTTCGCGCGACCGAGACACCTCGGGGCGATTGCCGGGTCGGCGTAGGTCCCCGACGGGGCGTCGTTCGTTTCCGTGGTGCGACGAAGGTGGTAGTCAGGGAAAGCCCATGGGCGTGATGCCGACCTCCAGTCCTCCGTCGAGCGACGTCCCGCTCGTGCGGCCTCTGTCCGTCGCCAGGTCCGGCCTGGCGCTGTGGTTGCTCGCGGTCTGGCCGCTGTTCGTGGTCAAGCAGCTGCCCCACGAAGACCTGCCCGGACACGTGGCCGCCGCCTACGTGACGGACCACCTCGCCGCCTACCCGGAATACGTTGCTGCGCATGGACTGCGCACCAACTCGGCGCTGCTGGGATGGCTGCACCTGGCGTCGCCCATTCTGGGATACATGGGTGCGGCGCGCCTGTTCGTGATGGCGGTGCTCGCCATCACCGCCTTCGGCTATCCCTTCCTGTTCAGCGTGGTCGGCGGCCGCAAACGGATGTGGCTGGCGAGCGCCTTCGCGATCCCGTTCGTTCAGCATTGGTTCGTGGTGATGGGCATGCTGAACTTCTCTCTCTCGTTCGGGATCTGCTTGTGGATCCTCGCCCTGGTAGCAATGCAACGGAGGGCTTGGTCAGGAACGCGGGCCACCGTCATCGCCGCGTTGTGCGCGCTGGCTTGGCTCGCCCACACCTTCCCTTTGATCATCCTCGGCTGGATCGCGCTGGCGGATCTCGCTTACGCACGCCTTTGCGATCGCCTTGTCGTGAAGGCTGCCTGGCGGGCCACTGTATCGCTCGTGCCGGCGGCGATCATCATCGGGCTGGGGTTCGTCCTTGCTGCGCCGGTGGACGGCCCCGGCGCCCACCTGACGGGCCTGGACAAGGTCGAATGGATTGGCATCCCGCAGTTGCTATGGATGGCGCTGCGAAACTACGTTTTGGGTGCCAGCTACTGGGGAGTCGCCTCGCTGGTGCCCGCGCTGGTCTTGGTGGTGGCGGTGCTTCTTCGGGGCCAGCGACGGACGCCGCTTTTCTCGACGGCGGCGGTCGCGGCCCTGCTCGCAGGCTACGTTCTTCTGCCAAGCTTCATGTTCCCCATCTGGGCGTATTTCAACACCCGCTTCCTCCCTTTCCTTTGGCTCGCGCTGCTCTTGCGCGTTCCCGAGACATTGCCGCGCAAATGGGTCATCGTGGTGGTCTTCGCCGGAATCGCCGGCACGGCTGGCAATGGTCTGGCGCTTCTGCGCATGGATGCGGACGTGGCGGAGTTCCGTTCGGGGCTTCCCTTCGTGGAGAAGGGCGCGCGGCTCTTGCCCCTTCTGTTCTCGGTGAAATCCCCGGGGGACAACATCGAACCGATTCTGCACGCCTGGGGTCACTACGCGATCGAGCGCCAGACCAGCGCGGATCTCCTCTGGGCTTCGCGCGGCGTGGATGCGGTCCAGTATCGGACGTTGCCGCCGCCGCGCTTTCACCACGATGTGATTCAGAACTTTCCGCGCGCCATGGGGTCGGCCGAGCACTGGTGCGAGACCCTGCTCCGCGAAGCCAGCACCGTGCCCCCCGATTGCGAGCGCGCCTGGACGGCGGCGTGGGACAGCTACCTCACCAGCGCAGAGCAGCGCTACACGTACGTGTTGGTCTGGGATGCCCCCGCACCGGCGCTGGCGCTGATCGCACGGCACTTTCCCGTCGTGCATCGGCAAGGCCGGCTGGCGATTGGCCGTCGCGCCCCATAGCAGGCTGATGAACAACGCCTGATCGACAGCAAACCCAAGCCTCGTGTAAATATCGCGCCGCATGGAGAACCGCGATCGGGTCCCGTCGTCTACGACGCCTGACACGTCATCGTGGCGGTCCCCAGAGGTCGTCTTCTTGGTGTTCGCAATCGTCGTGCTGCTGCTGGCGCGGCTGCCTTCAATCCCCGTCCGGTTCTTCGATCCAGACGAGCTCGAGCATGCTCACGCGGCATGGAGCATGTCCAAAGGATTGCTTCCCTATCGCGACTTCTTCGAGCACCACACCCCCTGGTACCACCTCCTGCTGGCGTCGTTCTTTCGTTGGTTCGCGGCCGAACAGTCGTTCGATGGCGCGATGCGCTTTCTGGACTTTGGTCGGACCTTGTCGCTGGTCCTGACGGCGCTATCGGCCGCCATGATCTTCTTCGTCGGACGCAGCGGCGCGAACCGAAGAGCCGGGCTCCTGGCGGCGCTGTTCTTCCTCGGACAACCCGTGATCATCCAGAAATCGCTGGAGATCCGCCCCGACGTCCTCGCCTTGCCGTTCTTCATCGGAGGGCTCTGGCTCCTGCTGCGGGGGCTCGACGAAGAGGCGGCGGCGAGAACGCAACTTCTGCGCTTCCTCGCGGGCGGCTTGTGCCTGGGGGCCGCCATCATGTGCACGCAGAAGATGGTGTTCGTGCTACCCGGTGCAGTCGCGGGGCTGGCGCTCTGGGTGCAAGGCGGCGGAAGGCGAAAGCTGCCCGTTCGGTGCCTCGCGGTCCTGGTCCTGGGCGCGGGCGTGGCTCTTCCCGGGATCCTCACGTGGGGCGCCTTCGCCCTTCACGGTGGCGGGCGACAGTTCATCTTCGAGAACTTCCTTCTCAACGCAAGGTGGAAGGCACGGGTCAACCGGCACCTCCTGACGACCGTGGAAACCAGCGCGCCCATCGTGGCGCTGGGGCTCTTGGGTGCTCTCCTTGCCTTGCGAAAGTTCTGGCGGGAGAGGCCTCGGGTCTACGGGGATGTCTTTCTGCTCTGCACGATGGCCGGGCTCATCGCTGGAATTCGGGTGATCCCCATCGCGTACAGACAGTACTTCCTGATGCCGCTGACGATCGTGTGCCTCTTCGCCGCCAGGGGCCTGTGCTTCCTCGTCGACCTGGCCAAGGAGCGCACGCGCGCACGCGTTGCCGTCCTGGCGACAATTCCGCTGTTGATCCTCCCCGGCATCGAGCTCGCGACCTCCGCCACCGATCACGATGCGCTGCAGACCGCGCGACTGCGCTACGTGTTCGAGCACACCAGCCCCGGTGACCGGGTGCTCGACGGCTGGCTCGGCACCGCCGTGTTTCGTCCTTCTCCAGGCTACTACCTGTTCATGCACAGCGAGGTGCTGGCGATGCTCTCCGAGGAGCAAAGGGCGGCCTATCTGGACGTCCTGGAGAGCGGACCGGCGCGACCGGCGCTCATCGTGCTGGACGAGGACTTGAAGGCCCTGGGCCCGCGTTTCCTGAGCTTCGTGCGACAGCACTACGTCACTGATGATGGGTTGTTCTATCGCATCGCGGCCGCTCGAGAGCCCTGAGCGCCGGCGCGCCTTCGCACGACGCATGATCAAGGTCACCCATGACGTAGCGGCGCATCTGTCGCCGATGGTCAATTGCTACGTTGCGCGTGAATTGCGCAAGGTACGGCTCATGAGGTCGGCTTGCGACGGTGAGCCAATTGAAGAACGGACGCGGGGTGTAGTAGGACCGAGGTGCGTGACGATCGAGACGTCGTCGCACGGAAGCATTGCTTGAACACCCATCTTTTCTCCCTTACAACGCTCACGCTCAAAGTCCGAGCACCCGACCGACGCACGGGAATGCCAAGGTGAGCGAAGCCAGCGGCGCTCTTCCGTCACGGGCGGGCGGGACGCTCGACCGGCTGACGCGTGCGGCGGCCCAGCTCACCGACGCGCGGTTGACCGCGCTCGTCGCGCTGCCGCTGTTCGTGCTGGCCGCCTGGCCGTTGCTGCTCGTTGCCCTGCCGCCGCTCCAGGATCTCCCCAATCACCTGGCCACGGCGCACATCATCGCGCACCCCGAGCTCTATCCGCAGTACCTGTTCAACGGCTTCTTCAAGTCGAACTCGCTGCTCACCCTTTGGCTCCAGATGCTGGGGGGGCGCGGGCTGTTCGGCGCGGCGCGCGCCTTCACGGCGCTGGTCCTCGCCGCCAACGCGCTCGCCCTGCCGCTGTTCGTGCTTCGCTTCGTCGGGCGGCGCGGCCTGCTGGTCGCCATCCTCTTCGTCTGGCCGCTCGTGCACGGCTTCTTCGTCTCGATGGGGATGCTCAACTTCGCGTTCGCCTTCGCGCTCTCGCTGATCCTCGCCACGGCGCTCGACCGACAGCGCGAGCGGCCCACGACGGGCCGCGGCCTGGGCATCGCCGCGCTCGCGGGGCTGTGCTGGTTCGCGCATCCGTTTCCGCTCGCGGTGGTGGGCGGCCTGGTCGCATTGCACGCCGCCCGCCGCCCCACCTGGCGGGCTCGATTTACCGCCGGCCTGGCGCTGCTGTTGCCGCTGGCCCCGGCGGGGCTGCTGTCGCTGCTGGCCGCGCAGCAGCACCTGATCAAGGCGGAGCACAACTCCGCCCTGGCCGCGAAGACGTTCTCGTACCTCAATCCGTGGGAGCTGGTCAGCCACCTGTGGCTCGATGCCTCCGGCGCGCTCACGCGTTGGGGCGCCATGACCATCGTGCCGGCGTTGCTGCTGCCTTTCTTCGTCTGGCTGGCCTGGAAGCAACGCCGCGTGACGCGCCCGTTCTTCTCGCCGCTGGCGCTGGCGATTCTCCTCGCCGCCTACGTCGCGCTGCCGGAGACGCTCAGCAACTGGTCGTATCTGGATTGCCGGCTCGTTCCGTTCCTGTGGGCGGGCCTGTCGCTGCGGCTTCCCGACACCCTCCCCCGCCCCGTCATGGTCGTGCTCGCGCTGTGCGCCCTGTCGTTCTCGGCGGTGCTGGGCGTCGACTACGTGCGGCTCGACCACGATCGCGCCGAATTCACGGCCGGCCTGGACGCCGTCCCCGCGCGCGCGACCTTGCTTCCGCTGCTGTTTGCGAAGAGCAAGACCAGCGACTTCACGGCCAGCTTGAGCCACGCCTGGGGGTATTACACGGTCGAGAAAGACACGTCGGCGCCCCTGGTCTTCGCGGTGGAACGTTCGTACCCGATCACCTACCGCGACTTCCCCCCCCGTCAGCTCATCCCCCCTGCCCTCGAGACCTTCGCCGAGAAATTCGGGACACCGGGCCAGGTGTGCAGATCGCTCGGACAGCGTCCCGGCGAGGATGCCTGCGTGACCGCCTGGCGTGACCTGTGGAGCGGGTTCTGGCGCGACGCGGAGCCTCGCTTCGACCACCTGCTCACCTGGGCCATCCCCGCGGTAGCACGGCCAATGATTCCGGCGAGCTATCGCCGCGTCTTCGCGGCGGGCGCGCTGGAGATCTACGAACGCGCGCCGCGGTGAACGCCCGATGCCGCGAAGCAATGTGACGGCGGTCTCACCGGCCGGAATGTCCGTTGGCGCGATCGGGACTTCCGGCATTTCTCGGGGCTTGACCGCCCCGTGGCCCTACGATAATGCCAAACGCTGGCCATGCGCCCTCTCCGCGTCGGTATCGTAGCCGAGAGCTACTTCCCCAATCTTGGCGGCATTCAGGAGCACGTACTCCATCTGCGTAATCTTCTGGGGCGTCGAGGCGTCGACGTGACCATTCTGACCGGACGTCCCGCCGCCCTGACGACGCCGGGACCCGCGGACGCGGAGCTGGGCGTGATTCGCGTGGGGCGGGCCCGCACCTTCGGTAGCGGTGGAACCTTCACGCAGGCGACGATCGGTCCGACGGCGGCGTACAACTTTCATCGTGCCCTGCGCGAAGGACAGTTCGATCTGCTGAACATTCACGGGCCCTGTGATTTCGGTCTGGCGTTCTGGGGACTGTCGATGTTTCGCGGGCCCAAGGTGTTGACGTTGCACTCGTGCTTTCCCGACGCCAGGTGGCGGCACCGGGTGGCGCCTTATTACCGCTGGGTCTTTCGTCGAGCGGCGGCGGTCATTGCCGTCTCCGAGGCGACGTCGCAATCGATGGGACGCTACGCCGACTTCAAGGCGACCATCATTCCCAACGGCATCGACGCCGCGAGCTGGCGGGTGGGCCCGGCGCCGCGCTATCTGCGCCCGGGGATGCGAAACCTCGTCTACCTGGGACGGCTCGAGGAACGCAACGGACCCGACGTCGCGATCGAATCGTTCGAGCGGATCGCGCACGTGCTGCCAGACGTGCGGCTCATCATGGCGGGCGATGGCCCCATGCGCGAGGCCTTGCAAGCGCGGATCCCGACGCACCTGCGCGGGCGCGTGGAGTTTCTCGGCGCCGTCTACGATCAGCGCCCCGAGCTGCTCGCGTCGTCGTCGGTGTTCCTGCTGCCGGCCCGGGCGGTGGGGTTCTCGATCATGGTGCTGGAGGCGTTCGCCGCGGGCTTGCCGGTCGTGGCGCTGCCTTGCCTGGGGACCGATCGGGCGGGTGACCACTGGTCGAACGTGATCGTGGCCAAGGACAACAGCACGCCTGCCTTCGCCGAGGCGGTCATCGATACCCTGCAACGAGACCAGAGCGACCGCATCGCGCGCGGGCGCGCCATCGCCGAGTCCTTCGATTGGGATCGCATCGGCGGAAAGATTCTCGACGTCTTCGCTCACGTCGCGGGGGCGGACGCCCAGCGACCGGGCTGGCGCTCTAAGGCCGCGGCGTAGCCATGGGGGCGAAGGCCCGCGCGTGGGTGAACCGCGGGCTCCTGGTCGCCGCGATCCTCGCGGGCGTGATCCTGATCCTCGCGCTGCCGGTGCTCCCCTCGTTCGCGAAGGCCGCGATCCTCGTCGCGGCGGCCCTCGGGGGCGCGTACGTCGCATTCCAGGAGATTCCCGCGTTCGATCCGCTGGGGCGCGTTCATTGGCGACTTCCCCGCCAGCGCCAGCGCACCTGCGCCATCACGTTCGATGACGGGCCGAGCGCGGGCACCCCCCGCGTGGTGGAGATCCTGGAGCGTCACGGGGTCAAGGCGACCTTCTTCGTGCTGGCCGGCAATGCCCGCCGCCACCCCGAGGCGCTGCGCGCGCTCGCCGAACGGGGCCACACCGTGGCCATTCACGGCGTCACCCACAGGAAGGTTCACCACCACAGCGAGGCGGAGGTCGAACGCGAGGTCGCCGCCGCGATCGAGGAGCTGTCGGCGCTGGGTGTGCCGCCGGCGCGCCTTTATCGCCCCCCGCATGGCCTGAAGAGCGGCGCCGCCCTGCGCGCGGCGCGCAAGCTGGGCTGCCAGCTGTGGGCCTGGAGCCGCGGCATCTGGGACACCGACCGCCCCGCCCCCGAGGTGCTGGTGAAGCGCGCCACCCGCTTCGCCCGCTCCCGCATGGTGCTGCTGCTGCACGACGGTCGTGGCGACGAAGAGCACGCCAACATCGAGCCGATGCTGGCGGCCCTGCCCGGCATCCTCGAACGACTGCGCGCCGCCGGCTTCACGTTCTCGACCCTGGACCGCGCGTGAGCGGTCGCCGCCCCTGGCAAACCGCCGTGCGGTGCCTCCCCCTCTGTCTCCTGGCGGCGGTCCTGTGGCGCGAGAAGCCCTGGACGGTGCGGCTATCGGCGACCGCGCCGTGGGCGGTGGTGGGAACGATCCTGCTGAACTTCGCCGTCTACCTCCCGCTGAAGGCGGCGCGCTGGCGGGTGGCGTTGACCGACCCACCGCCGTTTCGCCAGGTGCTGGCCGCCACGCTCGAAGGGTTGCTCGCCAACGCCGCCATCGGCTTCGGCAGCGGCGATCTCGTGCGCGCCGCGCGCGTGCGCCTCGATGGGGCGCGCCTGGCGGTCGACTACGCCTGCATCTGGGCCGAGCGCGGCGCCGAGGTGCTGGCCCTCGCCGTTCTGATCTTCGTCACCGCCCTCGTCACGAAGCTGAGCCCACTGGCGCTCGGGCTGTCGGGCCTCACCGTGGCGGGATATTTCTCCTTGCTGGGCGCCGGCCGCTTTCTGCTCCCGCGCCTCGAACGCTGGCCGCGCGCGCGGCAGGCGCTGTCGTCAGGCCTGCGCGCCTCCACGCCGCGACGGGTCTCGGCGATGGTCGCGCTGTCCTTGCTGGGGTGGGCGAGCGAGCTGGTGATGTTGATGCTGTTCCAGAGCGCGTTTCACATCCCGCCCAGCTTCCGCACGGCGCTGCTGACCCTGGTGGGCATCAACGCCGCCATCGTCATTCCCACGTTGCCCGGGAATTTCGGAACGTTCGAGGCGGGTGCCACCGTGGCCCTCGTCATGTGCGCGGTGTCGCGCGACGTCGCCGTCTCCTATGCCCTGAGCTATCACCTGACCCACGTGCTCCCGGTGGCGGTGGTGGCCACCACCGTGTATCTGGTCCGCTCTCAGGGCAGGCGGCGATACAAGACGACCCCCGCGCGCACCTCCACCGGCCGGTAGTGCTGGTCGACGTACGCCCGTAGCCGCGGATAACGCGCCAGCGGGAACTTGTCGTAGCCGTCCCAACCGGCGGCGGCGGCATCGACGAGCAACGCCGGGCGACGCTGCTCCAGATCGGAGAACAGCATGTCCCAGGATGCCGGAAGCTGGTTGGCGTCCGCGTCCCGCTGGCCGGTCTCGATGGGCGTGCCCGGGCTCTCGCCGGTCATGTAGTTACAGAACGAGAACCGCGCGCCCATCGGACGACGGGCCAGGATGTAGAGCTGCGGGGAGTTTCCCCACACAAAGATGCTCTCGTCGGCGGCGGTCAAGCCGGCGATGCGGGCCGCCACCTCGCCGTAGGGCGGTTCCACCTCGTCGAGGCGCGCGGCGAGCGACCTGCCCAGCGTCGCCAGCAAGAAGAAGCAGAGCGCCGGCACCGCGCACAGCGCCAGCAGCGGCCCGCGGCGGGACCAGCCGGCGCGCCACAGCTGCGCGAAGCGGGGCGCGGCCAGCACGCACAGCGGTGCCAGGATCAGATGAAAGTAGTGTCCGAAGAAGCGCCCTCCCGCCGTCACGGCGAGAGCGGAGGTGACGAGCCAGAGCAGGCCCAGCACCGTCGCGGGGGAAGGCAGACCGTTCGCATCGGTGAAGCGCGTGCGCATCGCGCGAACGACCGCCGCCGCCGTGGTGACCGCCGCCGACAGGCCGAGGACGTAGGGCACGAGCGCCACCCCGCCGACGAGCGCGGTCCGGTGCAGCCCGCGCGCCAGCGCCGCCAGCCCCGTCAGGCCGGCCCCGACGTACGAGAAGTTGAACTCGAACCAATAGATCGTGGCCGCGGCGTTTCCGGCGACCACGCACCACCACAGGTAGAGCGCGGCCGGCATCAGGGCGCCCGCGACATGACAGAGGGACAGCCCCGTCACCCTGGCCCAGGAAATCCTGCGCAGCAACGCCCACCAGACGAGCAGCCCCACCGATGCCCCCAGGAACGTGAGCCCCTGGTACTTGAACAGCGCCGACGTCCCGATCAAGAACCCCACGGCCAGATGGAGCGCCACGCCCCGCGGTCCCCGGGATGGCGCATGAAGCTCGCGCAGCAGGAGCCAGGCCGCGAGCGTCTGCGGCGCCAGCAAGAACAGCTCGCAGTTGGCGGCCAGGGCGTCGTAGTCGTGCCAGGTGGTCGAGAAGATCAGGAACAGCCCGGCGGCCGCCAGCCCGGAACCAGCTCCGTCGCGCCATCTCACGGCGAGGAGAAGCGCCGCCGTCAACAGCACCGCCAGGAGGACGAGCGCATGAGCGCCCTGAACGTCGTAGCGCCCGAACGCCGCGAACCCGGCCTGGTAGACGTGATAGATCAGCGGCGGCTTGTGATCGACCACGTCGCGGTAGAGCAACTCCCCCCGCGTCATCGCGTCGGCCGTCGTCGCGTAGATCGCTTCGTCGTCCGAGAGGAGCGGCCGAAGGAAAGCCGGCAGGCGCAGGAGGATCCCGAGCACGAAGATCGCGAGCACGGCCGCCGTGAACGCTCGGGCGCGCTGCCGGGGACGATCTTCGCTCACCGGTTCCCCTTGATCAGGAGGGGGCCCGGCTCACCAAGGGAGCTGAAGAGCGCGGCACGGGGACCAGTCGTCATGAAGGATTATCACCGTCGAGATGTTCACCGCCGCGGACGGTGGAGGATGTAGCCACGCCCGGACCACCAAGTAAAGGCGCCTCCCGAAGGGCCATGTTTCGCGGCGGGATCGCCCGCTGCCGCCTTTGCCACCGCCATGAAACGCCCCTCGGATCGACCGTACGGCGCGTCAACACGATGGGCGGCATCCCCATCCGGAGGCTGTTCGGCTTCGGGTTTGCAAGGTCCCACGACACCATGAGCACGATGCCGATCATTTCCGAGGTGGCGGGCGGGTCCGAGCAGCGGCCGCATCGCATGCTGACGGTCTGCGGGGGAACGAACGTCGGTTCGAAGCGCGAGCAGAATCAGGACACGTTCGTCATCGCCGACCTCGAGTCGGGTCGGGTGAGCAAGCCGTGCATCAGCACCGATGTCTGGGTCTCCCGCCCGGGTGTGTTGATGCTGGTGTGCGACGGCATGGGCGGTCCTCCAGCGGGGGACGTGGCGGCCCAGCTGGCGGCCTCATCGATCAAGAACGACCTTCAGGCGGAAGGTGAAAATGTCGGTCAGGCGCCTGCCCACTCGCTGAAGCGGGCGGTCGTGGGGGCCAACCGCAAGATTCTGGACGAGGCGAATGCCCACCCCGAGGAGCGGGGCATGGGCACCACCTGTACGGCCGCGCTGCTGTCACCCGATCGGCTGGCCGTCGCTCAGGTCGGGGACTCGCGCGCTTACCTGCTTCGGGAAGGGCAGCTGCGCGTGCTGACCCGCGATCAGAATCTGGGCGCCCAGCTCCTCGACGCGGGGGTCTTGCAGATCCACGAGATCGAGACCTTTCCGTATCGACGCGCACTTTCCCAGGCGCTGGGGACGCGCCCCAACGTCAAGCCGGTCATCACGGACGTCGACCTGCGCGAGGGGGACCGCGTGCTGCTGTGTTCGGATGGGCTGCATGGGCCCGTGTCGGACGAGACCATCGGCGCGATCATGAGCGGCACGGCGGATATCTCGGAGGTGTCGACGTCGTTGATCGAGGCCGCGCTGGCGGCCGGCGGCCCCGACAACGTCACGGTCGTGGTGGCGGACTGCGGTCCGCTGACCCGCGGGACGAACTAGCGCCGGGGGCTCGACCCGACGGCAATCCGTCGCCCGCGGGATTGCCTTCGGCGAAATCGTGGACAACTTCTGCTGCCACGCCAGCTCGGCGCGGTCACGACAGGAGACCCCGATGGCGTCGAAGGAATCCCCCCGTAAGCCCAAGCAGAAGTCGACCCCGCCCGTGATCGTCGGAGAGGGCGGCGAGCTTCATCAGACGGCCAGCGGCCTCGATGACGTCCTCACGACGAACCAAGGGGTTCCCGTATCCGATGACCAGAACTCGCTGCGGGTCGGCGCGCGCGGGCCGAGCTTGCTCGAGGACTTCATCTTCCGCGAGAAGATCACCCACTTCGATCACGAACGAATTCCCGAACGGATCGTGCACGCGCGTGGCTCGGGTGCGCACGGGTACTTCCAGGCCTACAAGCCGCTCGGCAAGCTGACCCGCGCGGCATTCCTGCAGGATCCCGCCGTCAAGACGCCGGTGTTCGCGCGCTTCTCCACCGTGGCCGGCGGCGCCGGCTCGGGCGATCTGCCGCGCGACGTCCGCGGCTTCGCGGTGAAGTTCTACACGCAGGAGGGGAACTTCGATCTGGTCGGCAACAACATCCCGGTCTTCTTCATCCAGGATGCGCTGAAGTTCCCTGATCTCATCCACGCCGTGAAGATGGAGCCCGATCGCGGCTTTCCCCAGGCGGCCTCGGCCCACGACACGTTCTGGGACTTCGTCTCGTTGATGCCCGAGAGCATGCACATGCTGATGTGGGTCATGTCCGATCGGGCCATTCCACGGTCCCTGCGCATGATGGAGGGGTTCGGCATCCATACCTTTCGCTTCGTCGACGCCCGTCAGCGCTCGACCTTCGTGAAGTTTCACTGGCGCCCCAAGCTGGGCGCGGCATCCGTGATCTGGGACGAGGCGGTCAAGATCAACGGCGCCGACCCGGACTTCCATCGGCGCGACCTGCACGACGCCATCGCGGCCGGCGACTTCCCCGAGTTCGAGCTGTCGGTTCAGGCGTTCGACCAGGACACCGCCGACGCGCTGGACTTCGACGTGCTCGACCCGACGAAGCTGATCCCCGAGGAGGTCATCCCCCTTCTGCCGATCGGGAAGATGGTGCTCGATCGCAACCCGGACAACTTCTTCGCGGAGACGGAGCAGGTTGCCTTTCACCCTGGTCACGTCGTGCCCGGCATCGACTTCACGAACGATCCGCTGCTGCAGGGGCGCCTGTTCTCGTACACCGACACGCAGCTCATTCGCCTGGGCGGCCCGAACTCTCACCAGATACCCGTCAATCGTCCCCGGTGCCCCATGCGCAACTTCCAGCGCGACGGCTTCATGCAGATGGACGTCCCCAAGGGGCAAGAAGCCTTCGAGCCGAACGCGCTGTCCCCGGGGAGCCCCCGCGAGCTGCCTGGTGGGGGTTTCACCACCTTCAACGCCCCGGAGAGCGGTGAGAAGCAGCGCGTGCGACCGGAGAGCTTCGCCGACCACTACAGTCAGGCACGGCTGTTCTTTCGCTCGATGTCCGAGCCCGAGCAACGTCACATCGTGAGCGCGTTCGCCTTCGAGCTGGGGAAGGTGCTGGCCGTCGAGGTCCGGCGCCGCATGCTGGGTCACCTGGACGTGATCGAGGCCAAGCTGGGACACGCGGTGGCCGACGCGCTGGGCATGTCGGGGCAGGCGCTGGCCATCCGTCCGGCGCGGCCACCGAAGGATCTGCCCCCCTCTCCCGCGCTCAGCGTGATCGGTAAAGCGCCGAGGACCCTGCAGGGGCGCAAGGTCGCCGTCCTCGTCACGGACGGCAGCGATCCGGCCTTCGTGCAGTCGTTGCGCGCGGTCGTCGAGAAGGCCGGGGCGCAGCTGGCCGTGGTCGCCCCGAAGATCGGCGGCGTGAGCGGGGCAAAGGGGAAGGCGATCGCCGCGGATCACGCGCTGTCGGCCGCGCCATCGATCTTCTTCGATGCGGTCGTGGTGGCGCCCTCCGCGGACGGCGCGGCCATGCTGGCCAAGCTGGCTGGCGCGGTGGATTGGGTGCGCGACGCCTTCGGGCACCTGAAGGTCATCGGTCACGTGCCGGAGGCGAAGCCCTTGCTGGACAAGGCAGGCGTCGAGCCGGACGCAGGCGTTCTGGCGCTCACCGGCGCGAAGTCGCTCGAGGCGTTCATCGCGGCGGCCAAGCAGCAGCGCGTGTGGGAACGCGAGCCGAGCCTGCGCGCGCCCGGATAGTCCGCCCCGCCGCGAAGGCTACTCTACGCCGCTCAGCTGGGCGGCAGCCCGTCGATGATCAGCCGTTCGGCCTCGGCCGCCGGCAGCGGGCGCGAGAACAGGAAACCCTGGGCGCTGGTGCAGTGCAGGTCCTCGAGCGCGTCGGCCTGGGCGTTGGTCTCCACCCCCTCGGCGGTGACGCCCATGCCCAGGTTCTGCGCCAGCGAGACGATCGCCTTGACGATCTCGGCCTGGTGGGGGGCGTTCTCCATCTGGCTGACGAACGACCGGTCGACCTTCAGCGTGTCGACCGGAAAGTTGTGCAGATAGGACAGCGACGAGTACCCGGTCCCGAAGTCGTCGATGTGCAGCCGCACCGCCAGGTCGTGGAGCTGCTTGATGACCCCCGCGCCGGCCTTCAGGTTCTGCATCAGCGCGCTCTCGGTGATCTCCAGGGTCAGCGACGACGGCGGCAGGCCTGTCTCGGCCAGGATGTGCTGCACCCGCTCAGCGACGTTGGCCTGCGCCAGCTGCTTGGTCGACACGTTCACGCTGATGCCCAGCGGCGGCGTGCGCGGATACTGCTCCTGCCAGCGCCGCATCTGCCGGCACGACTCGGCCAGCATCAGCTCGCCGAGCGAGCCGATCAGCCCCGTCTCCTCGGCGACCGGGATGAACACGTCGGGCATGATCAGGCCGCGTGTCGGGTGCTGCCAGCGGGCCAGCGCCTCGAAGCCGCGCAGCTTCCGGGTCTTGAGATCGATGATCGGCTGGTAGTGCGGCAGGAATTCGCCGCGCTCGAGGCCGCGCCGCAGATCGGTCTCGAGGCGCAGCAGCGTCACCGCGCGCTGGTGCATGTCGACGTCGAACACCTGATGCCGGGCCCGGCCGTTGGCCTTGGCGCGATACATGGCCGTGTCGGCGTCGCGCAGCATGTCCTCGGGCCGCTCGTAGTGCGCGCTCGACAGGGCGATGCCCAGACTGACGGACGAGAACACCTCGTGCCCGCGCACCATGAACGGAACCGTCAGCTCGGAACGCACGCGGTCGGCGACGCGAATCGCGTCCGCTTCGTTGGTGATGTCCTCCAGCAGCACCGTGAACTCGTCGCCGCCCAATCGCGCCAAGGTGTCGCTCGGACGCACGCATTTCTCCAGGCGCCGCGCGATCTCGACCAACAGCTCGTCGCCTGCTTGATGGCCCAGGCTGTCGTTGACCCCCTTGAACCGATCGAGGTCCAGATAGAGCACGCCGAACAGCAGCCCCCCTTCGGTGCGCCGGCCGCGATGGAAGAGGTGCTGCAGGCGGTTCATGAACAGCGCCCGGTTCGGCAACATCGTCAGCGGGTCGAAGAACGCCTGACGTTCCAGCTGGACCTCGAACTCCTTGCGCTGGGTGATGTCGCGAGAGACCCCGAAGGTACCCACGATCTTTCCCACCGTGTCGCGCAGCGGCATCTTGGTGGTCGAGACCCAACGGAAGCTGCCGTCCGGCCGGGTCTCCCGCTCCTCGACGTTCACCAGGGGCAGTCCGGTGCGGACAATCTCCTGCTCGTCGCGAAAGGCCTGGGCCGCGTGCTCGTCGGTGAAGTAGTCGAAGTCGGTGCGGCCGATCACCGCGCACGGATCGTCGACCCCGAACTGCTTGGCGAGGTGACGGTTGATCCGGGTGAAGCGGCTCTGGCGATCCTTGAAGTAGATGCTGTCCGGGATGTTGTCCATCAGCGTTTCCAGGAGGAAGATCTCCTCCTTCAAACGCGAGATCTCCCCCTCGACGCTGGCGGCGGGAGGTTCGAGGCTCGATAGCGTGGCCAAACGTTGTGACATCGACATCAGTGGGGGAGCTCCTGACAGAGCCGCATCCGACGGAAATGAGACCCGAAAGATCAGATCGGGTGACCCGGGTGAGGACTTGAAGGTCGCCGGGGCAGATTTGCGCGACATGCCCCCACATGAGACGAGGTTCGCCCCGCGGCGTCATCGGTTCCCGCGGCGCATCCTCACCTGGTACGCGGTCGTGAGCACCTATGGGGGTGATCCCGCTCGTATCTCCGGCTGTGCGGCGGTTGTGGGGGGTCGACCATGGCGACGCGATGGCCTGAGCGTCTCGTTGCACGGCCAGCTCGAAATGACTTCTCGACCGTGAGGGGCGGCGCTGGAGCAAGCGGCGCGCTGCGCGATGAGGGGCGCCCCGCGACCCCGCCCCTGAACCCTGTTCCCTGGATGTCCGCCTCAGTCGCGGATCGTCAGCAGCAGCCCCAGCGAACGCTGATCCGTGCGCGAGACGCCCATGGGGACCTTGCCCAGGAGATTGTCGAAGCTGAAGCGAAGACCGAGGTCGACGTTCCGGTTGATGTTCCCCACCACGCCGAGCCCCAGGGGGATTACGTAGGTGTCGCCCAGCGCGGAGAGCTGGCCAGTGACGCCCGACAGCACCTTCAGCGAGACGGCGCGCCCCGCCTGGAACTGCAGCTCGACAGGCAGAAACAGCTGATCCTTGTAGATGTCTCGGTTGGTCAGCGCGATGCCGATCTGGGGATCGAACAACAGCGCCACCACCTCGGTGAAGTGGAGCTTTCCACTGAGGCCGATCGTCCACATGACCGACGCGGGATCGGAGATCTGCATCAGGTACACCGACGAGTGGATCGAGAGATGGACGTCGCCGTAGAGCAGCCCGAACATGAAGTCGAGGCCCACGTTGTCGTAGACGTGCGGACAGCCGTTGCTGGTGCCGGTCAGACACAGGCCAGCGCCCGGGAGCGTCTGCCAGCCCATCGGACCGGTGTGCACGAGACCGACCTGCACCGTGTCCGAGAGCGCGTAATAGAGATCCGGGGCGAAGGAGACCGGCTTACCGAACGCCCCCGTGCTGGCGTTCGACAGCAACAGCAGACGCGCCGTGAAGAGACCGGCCGGCCCCTGCACCCCGCGCATCACCGCGTTCTTCCCCATGGGCGCTTCACTGACGGGGGGAACGTTGTCACCGACGGCGACCACCTCGGCGTGGGCGGGGGGGGCCCCGGGGAGCATCAGAAAGATGGCCGTCGCCATGGCGGAGCCGAACAGTCTTCTCATTGAGGGTCCTTCGTTGGGGGCGCCACGGACGCGGCGAACCCAGGGCCGCCACATCTTCCGGCGCCAACGTAGGACTCGGAAGGGCGCGGGGCAAGGTGGGCCTGCGCAGTTAGACCGACGTCGTCAGAGGTCGTCTGCGGCCAGCGCGTCCAGATCGCCGAGCAGCTGCTCCAGCGTCGAGGCGCTCAACGGTGTTCCGTCGGCCGTCGCCATGACGAAGCCGAGATCGCAGCGCTGGCAGCGGTTGAGACAGTCCTTCACCACGGGCACGTGTTCCCGCTCCCTCAGCGCCTCGACGAAAGGGGCTACGTCGGTGGCGAGACGCTGAACGGACTTCTTGCAGAACTCGACCCGCATGATGGGGCCACCCTACAACACCTGATCGCTCAGGGCGTGACGACGATCGGCGCGTGCACGAACTTCACCACCGCCGCCTCGTGGTACATGGCCACCAGCTCGGAGGCGCCGGCCGCCACGTCGAGCGCGACGGTGGCGAGCGGTGTCGTCGTCGTGCAGTCGCTGACGTCCTCGAGATCGAACAGGCCGACGGTGAAGCTGCCCGGATCGACGGAGAAGCGATCGGTGACGCCGGAGGACTCGGTGAGGAAGCAAGCCTGCCCCACGACCGCCAGCGCGGGGACGACCGAGCCGCCCAGATCGAAGATGTTGTACGAGATGTGCAGGTTCGCCTTCGTGGCGCTTCCCGCGGCGAGCTTCGACTCGGCGAGCGTCTCCGCCGAGATGTTGGTGCCGTTGTCGGCGCCGGTCAGGATGACCGTCGCCTGGTTGTTCGTGGCGCCCAGCCCCGTCAGCTCGATGCGCGTGCGATCGCCCGCGGCCGGCGGGACCTGCCAGCTCGCGTTCGCGGCCGGCGCCTCGCCGCTCGGCAACAGCACGAACGTCGGATCCATCGTCAGCCTGTCGAGCGGCACGTTCAGGTAGGCGGAGATCGTCTCGTAGGCGATGTTCTGCCCCACCCGCACGGGGTTGTAGTTGCTGTCGGCGCCCCAGGCGTCGAACGTCACCCCCTTGACGAGCTGGACGATCCGCACGCGCGCCGTCGGTCCAAGCTGGCCCGCGGTGGTGCCACCCGTTCCCGTCGTGCCACCTCGCCCCCCCGTGCCGCCGACGGTCGTGCCGCCGCCGCCGCTGCCGTTCTTCGCCGGCGCGCTGCTTCCGCAGCCCCCCAGTTGACCAATCCATCCGCAGGCAATGAGTAGTCCAAGGAGGCTGTTCATTCGACGCATGCGAGGATCTTCTCACACCGAGGGTCGACGGCACAGAACAAAGCGCGATGGCTGTTCCCGTCCGGACACCGCCCGCGCCCCTCTACCCACAAGTCCCCACCCGATCCTTACCAGCGGGCGCGTTACCAGCGGGCGGCCGTCGGCGGGCTCAGCGTCCGCTTCGGCTTTCTACTTGCCTGCTTTTTTGAGGCGCTTGGCCTCCTTCTTCTCCTTCGGCGTCTTGGTGGGAAGCTTCTTCACGTTCTTCTTTGCGTCCTGGCTCTTGCTCATGACTCGCTCCTGGTTTGAAAGGCGACGATGTCGACGTCATCGACGGCGAACCGACCACGGCATCGTAATCGATACCGTCGTGCCATGTCACGGTATCGGGCCGTGCTTCCTGGCAGGTCCCTGGGAACGTTCGACAGCCGTACCCGTTCGACAGCCGTAGCCGGGCTTGATAGATCGCGATCATCATGAAGACCCAGAAGAAACTGTTCGTCGAGAACCTGGAGACCGCCGGCAAGCGCGTCATCGTGCGCGTCGATTTCAACGTCCCCTTGAAGGACGGCAAGGTGGAGAGTGACAAGCGCCTGAAAGAGTCGCTCCCCACGATCAAGTACCTGAAGGAGAAGGGCGCCAAGGTCATCCTGATGTCCCATCTGGGCCGTCCCGATGGCAAGCGCGTCCCCGAGATGAGCCTGCGCCCCGTGGCCGACGCCCTGGCCGCCCTGCTGGGGAGCCCGGTGGCGTTCGCCGAGGACTGCGTGGGCGCTCCCGCCGAGGCGGCCGTCGCCGCGATGAAGGGGGGCGACGTTCTCCTGCTCGAGAACCTCCGCTTCCACGCGGAAGAGGAAGAGAACGCGCCCGCGTTCGCCAAGCAGCTGGCCGCCCTCGCCGACGTCTACGTCAACGACGCGTTCGGCTCGGCGCACCG
>DASYCK010000148.1:0-55507 GCA_036500205.1 Polyangia bacterium
CGTCGATCTGGTGCGGCTGATGGGCTGGAGCTTCCCCAAGGCGGAGCAGGAGACCACCCGCTTGATGGCCCACTACGGCGGCGAGCCCGAGGTGACCGACGACGGCGTCATCGTCTACACCTTCAAGGAGCTGCGCCGGACGGCGGACGGTTTCGGCACGTCGACGACTCCCCGTCTTTGCTGGCAGCGGAGCGAGCAGGTCGTGCCGTTGACGGGGAACGACGGGGGCTCGAACGTGTTGATCGGCTTCTTCAACGGCTTCAATCTGCTGGCGCCGCTCTGGCTCGTTCCGGCGTTCGAGCTGCGGTTCCACGTGTCGCTGGCCGACTGGCAGTTCCTGCTGTTCGGCTTTCCGCTGACGTTCTCGGCGCTGTTCTTCGCCGTCCCCGGCGGCCGCTGGCTGAAGGCGCGGCTCGAGGCGCGGCGGCGGCGCTCGCGCGAAAATAGACATCAGCTGCTGCGTCGGATCTTCGCGCAGGCGGGACCGCGCACGCGCGACGATCTGGCGCCCACGCCCGCGCTGGCGGTGGTCCTCGACCGCGAGCTGGTCGCCCTGGGCGGGGATGTCGCGGCCGAGCCCGACGCGCAGGGGCGCGTCCAGTTCACCTTCCCCCGCATCGAGCAGGAGACCGCCGCCGTGACGCGCGTGCGCGAGGCGGCGCTCGGCGCCGAGCGCGACGCCGGCGCCGTGGTGTTCTCCTCGGCCGAGTGACGATTTGAGGCTCATGAAAAACCAAAACAGACGGGTATTTCCCCTGGCGTTCCTGGTGGCGGCGTTCGGCCTGGCCCTGGCGGTTCCCGCCGTCGGTCTCGGCGGTGCGCCCGCCGCGACGACCGCGCCCACGCCCGCGTCCACCTCGGGGGCCGGGTCGGCCACCGAGCGCAACATCACCCGCTTGACGGCGAACCTGCTCGAGCACTCGCAGTTCGCGCATCACCCGCTCGACCGCGAGTTCGCCGGCACGTTCCTCGATCGGTACCTCGACGCGCTCGACGGCACGCGGTCGCTGTTCCTGCAGTCGGACATCGACGGGTTCGCCCCGCTCCGCGCGACCTTGGCCCAGGCCACGCGCGACCAGGGGGACACCAGCGCCGCCCACACCATCTTCGCGCGCTATCTGGAGCGGCTCGAGCAGAGCGTCGCCTACGCCACCACCTTGCTGCGCGCCGGGAAGTTCGACTTCACCGGGCACGACAGCTACTCGTACGACCGGGCCCACGCGCAGCGGCCGCGCGACCTGGCGGCGGCGCGCGAGCTGTGGCGCCAGCAGACCCGCGCCGAATACCTGCAAGAGAAGCTGACCGACAAGCCCCCGGCGAAGATCGTCAGCACCTTGATGCGGCGTCACGAGCAGCAGCTTCACACCATGAAGACCCTGCGCGGCGACGAGCTGCTGGAGGTCTATCTGAACGCGCTCGCCCACGTCTACGACCCGCACTCGGACTACCTCGGTCACGAGCAGATGGAGAGCCTGTCCATCGCCATGAACCTGTCGCTGTTCGGCATCGGCGCGTCGCTGCAGACGGAGGACGGCTACGTGAAGATTCACGAGCTGCTGCCGGGAGGGCCCGCCGCCCGCAGCGGGCTGTTCAAGCCGGGCGATCGCATCATCGCCGTGGCGCAGGCCGGGCACGACCCGGTCGACATCATCAACATGCCGCTGTCGCGCGCGGTCGAGCTGATCCGGGGGCCAAAGGGGACGGTGGTGAAGCTGACCACCATTCCCGCGGGCGCCAACGAAGGCTCGTTGCCCAAGGTGACGTCGCTGGTCCGCGACGAGATCAAGCTGGAAGATCAAGAGGCGAAGGCGCGCATCGTCGATCTGCCGGTGACCCCGGCCGCGCCCCCCGGCAAGCCGGCGACGATTCGGCTGGGCGTGATCGATCTACCCTCGTTCTACGCCGACATGGGCGAGGATCAGCGCTCGGTGCACCACAGCGCCACCGCCGACGTGGCGACGCTCTTGAAGCGCCTGAAGGCCGAGCACGTGCGCGGTGTGGTGCTGGACCTGCGCCGCAACGGCGGCGGCTCGCTCGAGGAAGCGATCAGCATGACGGGACTGTTCATCCGCAAGGGCCCGGTCGTGCAGACGCGCGATCCGGCTGGCAAGGTCGACATCGACGCCGACAGCGATCCCACCGAGCTCTACGACGGCCCGCTCATCTGCCTGACCAGCCGGTTCAGCGCCTCGGCCTCCGAGATCCTGGCGGGCGCGCTGCAGGACTACGGGCGCGCCGTGCTGGTCGGCGATCCGTCCACCTTCGGCAAGGGGACCGTGCAGAACGTCCTGCCGCTGGCGCGGGTGATGGACCAGACCGGCCTCGCCCACGCCTACGATCCGGGCGCGCTGAAGGTGACGATCCGCAAGTTCTACCGTCCCGACGGCGCGTCGACGCAGCTGCGCGGCGTCGCTTCGGATCTGGTGCTCCCCTCGGCCAGCGACTTCAGCGACGTGAGCGAATCGGCCCTCGACGATCCGTTGCCCTGGGATTCCGTGCCGGCCTCGACCCACGACCGCTTCAACCTGGTGCAGCCGTACCTGGCGGCCCTGCGCAAGGACTCGGCCCAGCGCATCGCCAGCGACAAGGGGTTCGCCGATCTGGGCGCCGACGTGGCGCGCCTGAAAAAGAACCTGGCCACGAAGTCCGTCTCTCTGAACGAGGCGGAGCGCCGCCAGGAGGTGGCGCAAGGGAAGGCGCGCCAGAGCCAGCGCGAGCAGGAGAAGCGCGCCCATCGCGCCAGCATGCCGACCACGTACGAGATCACCATCGAGAACGCGGCGGCTCCGCACCTGCCGGCGCCGATGGCGATCACCGAGCCGAAGACGCCCCCCACCTCCCCCTCGACGCCCGACGATCTGGACGACGATGGCCCCACCAATCGGTCGCCCGCGGACGACCTGCTGTTGAACGAGACCATGCGGATCCTCGAGAGCTACGTCGGTCAGCTGAGCCATCGTCCCGCCGGGACCTGAGCAGCCGTCACGCGGGCGAAACGCCCGCTGGTATCCGACGCTTCCGAAACGGATCCTTGCCTCGAGCCGAGGCGGCACGGCTGCCGCCCTGGCGGAGGAGCGCCCTGGCCTCGTCCTTGAAGGAGGCAGAGGGATGCTCGCCTCTCGACCTTCTCGGCCCGTGCCCCTGGTCGTTCTTCTACTGGTGGGAGCCGCCGCCCTTCCGGCGTGCAATCCCGACATCTTCGACGTCAGCGTGGCCCTGACCAGCGAATCGTATCCGGTCGACTTCGGCGCGACGACGGGCAACGTTCCGACGTTCTCCTGCGATCCCACGGTGGCCAGCATGTGCGGCAGCGCGCAGACCGTCACGCTCGACAACGCCATGGGCCAGGTCTCGCTGGCGCTCGGTTGCGACGGGACGAAGAATCTCTGCTTCGCGCAGGCCGACGCGCGCGTGCTGGCGACGGTGGACGTGCTTCAGGACGACAGCTTCACCAGCGCCGTGGGCAGGCGCGCCGTCTCCATCGTGCGCATGCTCGATCTGGCGTACACCATCCCCACCAACACGACGACGTTCACCATCCCCGAGATCGACGTCTACGTCGGGCCCGCCGGCACCGCGACGTCCTCCGATCCCGGCGTGTCCCTGGTCGACAAGATCTCGCCGATCGCCGCCGGTACGACCGTCGTCGATCCGCCTCGTCACCTGACGGTCGCCGACGGCTCGCCGGCGCGCGATCTGATCGAGACCAGCATCCGCGACGAGGTCCCCTTCGTCTTCGTCGTGACCACGACCCCTCGCCTCGAAGCGGGCGCGCCGCTGCCTTCGGGGCGCCTGGAGATCGACGTCCATCCCCTGCTGGGGCTGGGCTTGCGCTAGCTACCGCACCAGCTTGGACAGCAGGCGGATGTACGCGACCTGATAGCCGTCGTCCGGCTCGGTGACGCTCCAGGAATCGAGCGGCCAGTTGTCGTTGAAGTCCTTGTACGACTTCTGCGCCGGCTGCCCTTTCGGGGGGACGATCGCCTGGGCGTTGCACAGGGCATTGTTCTGGGCGCTGCCGCAGCCGGAGGGGCAGCAGCTGTCCCAGTCGTAGCCGGGGTTGGGCCCGCCGGTCAGGTACCCGGGCGGCGGGCCGTAGGTCGACGTCCCCACGCTGTCCCACTTCGCGCTGCCATCGGCGAACCAGGTGTGGAACATTTGGTTCACGGAGCGGGCGGCGCCGTGGTCGTACATGTTCGTCAGGTACACCAGTGACAGCGGGTTGGTGCCGTGCAGGTAGTGCACGTAGCGCGCCGCCGCGCGCGCCATGTCGGCGTTCGACGACGCATCGAGAGCGTGGCTGATGACGGCATAGAACAAATTCCCCACGTTCGACTTCGTCGAGTTGCTGCCCCAGACGTAGTCCTTCATGTACGCGAGATAAGGATCCTGGTTGCCCGTTATCGCGCCCAGGTTGCCGCTCCCCTTCACTCCCGCCAGATAGGCGTCGCGGATCGCCTTGGCGACCGACGCCGTCGCGCCCGGCGCATCGGCGTAGTCGAGGGCGGCGTCCTGCCCCTGCACATCCCACGGCGCCACGTAGTTGTTCTGGGCGAGCAGGTGAAGTTGCGTGTAGCTGCCGTCGAAGAACGTCCGGTACGTGGGGTCGGCGGTGACGATGTACAGCTGCGTCGCGGCGTCGAGCTTGTCGACGAGCCGCCCGTAGTCGTCGGTCTCCTGCTGGCCCGAGCCCAGTCCCGACGTCCCCGAGGCGCTGTCGTTGTTCTTGAACAGCACCGCTGGGTTCTGATCGGCCCAGGTCCACGCCCGCATCGCTTGCTGCAGGAAATCGGCCCCCGTGGTGGCGATCGAGACGCTGCCCACCGTCGGCAACACGCGCGCCGCCATGGCGAAGGCCGCCGCCGTCGCCAGCGTCGCCGACGTGCTGGCCGGGCCGTACAGGCTCTGCCCGCTCGCCGTCGAGGGGGGGCTGCCGGAAGCTTCGCCGACGATGCTCAGCACGGAGCCATCGGTCCCCTGCATGCGGGTCAGGAAGTCGAGCCCCCACTTCGCCTCGTCGATGACGTCGGGAACGCCGTTCCCCGATTCGGGGATGCCGTAGTCGTCGGTCCAGATGGTCGGGTTCTCGGCGTAGGCGCGCAGCAGCCCTTCGACATAGCTGGCCGTCCAGCTCGTGTACTTGTTGAAGTCGCCCGCGTCGTACCACCCGCCCCACAGGTCGCGCTCGGTGGCGGCGTTGTTCTTGTCGCTGAACAGGCGGCAGTTGTGATCTTGCAGCGGGCCGACGTGGCTGGCGCCGTCGACCCAGCCCGCGCCCGCGTGCGCGGCGTCCTTGGCTTGACCGACCCGCTGATAGAACAGCATGCGCACCGCCTGCTTCAACACGTCGGCGTAGACGTGATCGCCGATGGTGAACGGATACGAGCGGGCGTTCTGGTCGACGTCGAGGACGTAGTAGTCCCCCGGCGTGGTGACCGACGTGAAGGTGAACCACCACGCCTGATCGCCCGACGACGAATCGGTGGCCCCGCCGTTCCAGGCCGTCGGCGCGGCCGTGAAAACCGGCGTCCCGGTGGTCGAATCGACCAGCGCGTAATGGGCGCCGGGGGCGAACGTGACGCCGGTGTCGAAGCCGACGTGCGGGCTGCGGATCACGGCGACCTTCTCGCCGTCGGGAAGGTAGCCGAACTGATCGACGACGATGAAGGGGCTGGCCGACTCCGCGGCATCCGTGCCGTCGGGATGGGCGTCGACGGCCGCGCCGCCGCTGCCGGATCCGTCGGGGGCTCCGCTGTCGGGGGCGCCCCCCGTGCCGACCCGACCGCCGCTGCCGGCCCCGCCCGACCCCGGCGCGCCCCCGGAGCCGATCTGCCCCCCGGAGCCGACCTGTCCGCCCGAGGCCACGCCCCCGCTCCCCGAGCCGGCGCCGCGCGACCCACAGGCCGCCAACGTCGAGAACAACGCGAAGCAACAAAGCCTTCGCACGCACCGCCGGGAAGCGAGCCGCTCGATCACTTCCACTTCGTCCATTTTTGATCGCCGCCAGACCGCTGACAAACCTGCTGATGAGATTCGGCGGATCGCCGTGAGCTTTTGAGCCGAGGAGAGCCACCTGTACTGTTGGAGGTCCTGCCCATGTCCACGAAGCTTCGAACCACCGAAAGTCGCCCGTCTCGGCTCCGCACCGTCACCACCTGCGCGCTGGTCGCGCTGGGGGCAGGTCTGGTGACCACCGCGTGCGGCCTGCGCCGCGAGCTCATCGAACCGCCGCCCGTCGTCGGTGACGGCGGCATCCCGGGAACCGACGGCGGCGGGGCCTGCCAGTGGTTCACCGATCCGACGGTGGGATGCTCCGTCGCCAATTTGGCCTGCGGCATGCCCGATGCCTGTCCGGCCACCTGGCAGCAGGCCAAAGGACCGACCAGCTGTCCCGCGGCGGGGACGACCCTCTACATCGAGACCTGCGGGGGGGCCAACCGCTGGACCTGGGTAGGAACCGGAGAGACCCTCGTCAACTGCTACTACGACCAGACGACCGGGGCCCTGCAGGGGATCGACGCGCAGAACAACGCCGCCGTGTACTGCAACGGCACCAGCAATCAGGTGGTCGCGGGCCTGGTCCCGACTCTTTGCCACGACGACGCCGGCCAGGAGATCGAGACGATCACCTGCTCGGGAGCCGGGACAGGCGGTCTGACGGACGGCGGGTACACGGTCTCGTGCAGCCAGGCCAATCCCTGCCACGGAGGGGGCTAGTCGCCCCCCTCAGCCGGTCGGACGGGCCCAGGGGATCTTCGGCGACGGGGGCAACGGACGACCGGCGTCCGCCAGCAGCCGGCGGCAGCGAGCACAGAAATCATATTCGCGATCGCAGGTGGCGACCCGCCCTTCGGCATCCTCCATCAGGCAGCCCCGGGTCGGACAGTGCGCGAGGCCCAGCGTGTGGCCGGCCTCGTGCACGGCGACCTTGGCCAGCCGCTCGCGCGCCTGGGCCGGGCCGCGGGACTTCATCCGACAGCGAAACTCCGAGATGACGCTGGCGGCGCCGTCGAGGCGGCCCAGACCCAGGATCCCCCAGTCGAAGACGCGCCCCTTCTCGGTGGAGATGTCGACGCCGGTCAGGCCGAGGATGCGCGCCCCATCGGCCGGCAACCGCGCGTCGAGAAAATCGAGCAGCTTCTCTGCCCGGTAGCGGCGACGGGGCGGATAGAACGCGCTCCGGGGGAGCTCGACCCGGGAGAGCGGCTCGACTGCCAGCCCGATGAACGTCACCAGCGCGGTCCGAACCAGGGCGACGTCCTCGACCGGAAGCTCATCGCCCAGGGGCTGCAGGTAGAGAACGTGGCGCTTCGCCTCGGCCGCGGCTGCCGGCGCGCCACCGAACGCCGCCAGGCCGCCCAGCCCCAGCCGGAACAGCGCCCGGCGCGAGATCTCGAGCGGCCTCGGCGGTGGCATTCCGTGACGGACAACCGCGAGGGTCGCCGGTTCCCGAAAGGTGGTGGCGGCCGAACAGCCCGTCGCAAACGGCGAGAAACCGTCCGGGCGATACGCCCGATGAAGCGCGGTGGTTGGCGGAGATAACCGGTACACTGGTCGGCCGTGCAGCTCGTGATCGCTGAGAAGCCATCGGTCGGCCGCGATCTCGCGCGCGTGCTGGGCGTGAAGGGCGCGGGGCGCCACGCCATCAGCGACGGGAAGCGGGTCATCACCTGGTGCATCGGCCACCTGGTCGAGCTGGACGAGCCCGCCTCCTACGACGCCCGCTGGAAGGCGTGGCGGCTCGACGCGCTGCCGATGATCCCTGACAGGTTCAAGCTGCGCGCGGTGGAGAACACGCGCGATCAGCTGCGCGCCGTCAGCGAGCTGCTGCGCGATCGGCGGTTCACCGAGGTGGTGAACGCCTGCGACGCCGGCCGCGAAGGGGAGCTGATCTTCCGCTACGTGTACGAGCTGGGCGGCGCGCGCTTGCCGGTGCGGCGGCTCTGGATCTCGTCGATGACCGACGAGGCGATCGAGCGCGGCTTCGCGGCGCTGAAGCCGGGCCGCGACTACGACGCGCTGGCCGATGCCGCTCGCTGCCGCTCCGAGGCTGACTGGCTGGTGGGGATGAACGCCACCCGCGCCGTCACCATCACGCACCGGACCACGGCGCCGCCGCCCAGGACGAGCGCGAAGGGCGACCGGTCACCCGTCTACTCGATCGGCCGGGTCCAGACGCCGACGCTCGCCATCGTCGTCGGCCGCGAGCTCGCCATCACGAAGTTCAAACCCAAGGACTACTGGGAGGTCCGCGGCACATTCTCCACCGCGGGCGCTTCGTTCACGGCCGGCTGGGGGGTGCGCCCGGAGGCGGGCAAAGTGGGAACCGGAACCGTCAACCGCCTGGGCGCCCGCGCGCTCGGCGACGAGCTGGTGGCGCGCACGGCCGCCCACGCATCGGCGGCCGACCCCTCCGGCCCACTCGTCGAGCTGGTGCGCGCCCGCAAAGGGCGGGAACCGCCGCCCCAGCTGTTCGACCTGACGACGTTGCAGCGAACGGCGAACCGCCGCTACGGGTTGAGCGCGACCAGCACGCTCGAGGCGGCGCAGGCGCTCTACGAGCGTCACAAGCTGCTCACTTACCCGCGAACAGACTCGCGCCACCTCACGGCCGATCTGGTGGCGGAGATGCCGAAGTTGTTTCGCGGCCTGACCCAGCTGCCCGATTACGCGCCGTTCGCACAGACCTTGCTGAACGGACCGCCCCCCGCCCGCTCGAAGCGGGTCTTCGACGACGCCAAGGTTCACGACCATCACGCGATCATCCCCACCGGCAAGACGATGCGTCTCGAGGGGCTATCGTCGGACGAGCGGCGCGTGTTCGATCTCGTGGTGCGCCGGTTCCTGGGCGTGTTCTTCCCCGACGCCGAGTTCGCGCTGACCGACGTCGTCATCCGGGTCGGCGCCGGCACCGCCGCGCCCGGCGGGCCGACGCGCCCATCCGCCGAGGACGACGCCGTCCCTGCCGTCGACGAGACGGTGCTCGCCCGGCTGCCCGCGCCGCCCGATCGCTTCTACACGCGCGGCCGGGTCCGCGTGGTCGCCGGCTGGCAGGAGGTCGCCCAGCTCGGTGAGGGGAGATCGGCCGAAGAAGGCGCGAGACCAGGCGCGCCCGACGGTGATGCGACCATCTTGCCGCCGCTCGCGCAGGGGCAGCGGCTCGACGGTGCGTTCGAGAGCCTCGCCAAGCAGACCAAGCCCCCCCCTCGCCACACCGAGGCGACCCTGCTGGGCGCGATGGAGTACGCCGGGCGCGACATCGAGGACGAAACCTTGCGCGCCGCCATGAAGGACACCGGCCTCGGCACGCCGGCCACGCGCGCCGCGACGATCGAGACGCTGGTCCGCCGAAGCTTCATCGTGCGACAGGGCAAGCAGATCGTCCCCACCCCCACCGGCATCGCGCTGATCGAGGGGCTCCCCGTCGCCAGTCTGGCGTCCCCCGAGCTGACCGGTTCGTGGGAAGCGCGGCTCGCTCACATCGCGCGCGGCAAGGAGACCCGGGCCGCGTTCATGGGCGACATCGCCCGCTACGTCACCGACGTGGTGAACGCGATCCGCGGCGCCGACGGCCCCAGACGAAGGAGCGCGCCCGCGCTGCGCCCAGCCGTCGTCGAAGGCGTCGAGACCACGGTGGCTCGGCCGCGGTCGCCGGCACCCGCCGCCGAGAAATCCCGCGCGACCCCGCCCGCCACCGCGAAGCCCACCCCCGCCGCCTTGACCTGCCCGCGTTGCCGGCAGGGGGCGCTCGTGACCGGCAAGCGCGGCTGGGGCTGCGCGCGCTGGCGCGAAGGGTGCGGGTTCGTGATCTGGTTCGAGGCGGCCGGTCGCCGGCTCACCGACGCGCAGCTGCGCGATCTCGTCGCCAAGGGAAAGACCCGCAAGGCGACCTGGAGCAGTCCCAGCGGTCAGGACCTCTCCGGCCGCCTGGTGCTGGACGTCGATGGCAAGCCCCCGGCGGGCGCCGCGCGCTTCGAACCCGCCTGACCTCAGAGGCGATCGAGGCGGACGGCCGTGCCGTAGGCGAGGACCTCGGTCGCGCCCTGACTGAACTCGGTCGCGTCGTAGCGCATGCCGATGATCGCGTGCGCCTCGAGCAGCTCCGCATGAGCGACCATCTGCTCGTATGCCTCGTGCCGTGCCTCCTCGCAGACCTTGATGTACTCCGAGATGTTGCCGCCGAAGATCTGCTTCAATCCGCCGACGACCCCCTGCCCGATGTTCAACGAGCGCACCACGATACCGCGCACGATCCCGAGATAGTCGACGATGCGATGCCCGGCGATGTCGTTGCCGGTGGTGACCAGCACCGGCCCGCTGCGCTCGATGCCGGTCCGGTACGGGCCCGGTCCCCCCTCATCGCCCCCCTCGCCTCGCCGCGCGCTCTGCACCATGCCGTCTTCTCGTCCGCGGGCTGGGCGATGTCAACCGCGCCGCCTTCCCCGGCGTCTCGTGATAGCGTCCGGTCGTGAGCCCGCGCGCCACGACGATGCGATCCGCCGCCCCCCTGGTGCTGCTGGCCGGCCTCGTCGCCTGTGGAGGTGGGGGCGCAGGCCCGGACGCCGGTGACGCGGGGGCCGGCGGGCCCATCGCCCTCGCCGACTACGCGACGGCCATCAAGCAGGCCGACTGCCACTTTCAGGTCGCGTGCGGACAGATGCCCGATCAGGCCACCTGCCTGCAATCGATCTTCGTCGACGAGAGCGAGCTGGCCACCGTCATGCAAGAGGTGGCCGCCGGCCTGGTGACCTACGACGCCACGCAAGCCGGTGCGTGTATCGCGCTGCTGGACGGCTACCCCTGCACGCAGACGGCGGGCGTCCAGCAGTTCCCGCTGCTCTCGCGCGCGTGCCAGCTGGTGTTCGTCGGCTCGACGCCCGTGGGGGGCACCTGTCGGTTTTCCGAGGAGTGCGTCGCGAACAGCAGCTGCGTGCGCGGCGACGCCTGCGCCACTTCATGCTGCGCCGGCACCTGCACCGCCCCCGCGATGCCGCTGCCCCTTCAGGCCAACTGCAGCCCGGTGGCGGCGGCCGACGTGTGTGGCGTCGACGGATACTGCGCGCCGGCCGAGCCGGGAGCGTCGGCCTACGTCTGTACACCACGCATCGCCGTCGCGGGAGCGGCCTGTGTCGACCGCGACGCCTGCGCACCCCCCATGGTGTGCAAGGCGGACGACACCAGCGCCTCGACCAGCTTCGCCGGGCACTGCCACCAGCCGAGCCCCCACGGAGCGACCTGCGATCCCGACGGCGCCGGTTGCGAGGCAGACGGTGACTTCTGCAGCGTCGATTCCAACACCTGCGTCGCGCGGCTCGGCGCGGGACAGCCCTGCCAGGCGAACGGCGACTGCAAGGGCTTCGAGCGCTGCGAGCCCGCCTCGCTCACCTGCGTGGCATTTCCGCGCGCGGCAGAGGCGTGCGACGCCTCGGTCGACGAGCCTTGCCTCGGCGAGCTGCTCTGCGATCCCACCACGAGGCTTTGCACGGCGCCGACCACCGGCACGGCGTGCCCGTAGCGCGCGCCACGCGCGCGCGTCGAGCCGAGACAAAAGAGACGCCGGGACGATCCGACGTCTCTTTCGTCGTCGAGCGGGGTCGACTATCCGACGATCTTCACGCCGCTGGCCTGCGGCCCCTTCTTCCCCTGGACGACGTCGAACTCGACCTTCGAGCCTTCCTGCAACAGGGCGCCGCCCGTGTCGTTCGCGTGCACGAACACGTCCTTGCCGCCGCCCTCGGGCGTGATGAAACCGAAGCCCTTGGTCGCGTTGAAAAACTTCACTGTTCCTGTTTGCATTGCTTCTTCTTCCTTTTCCCGTTCACCCTCGCCCGCTCTCCCGAAATGGGAAGCATGACGCCACGCCTGGGCACGGGCCCGGGCGGATGCAGTGTACACGGTGACCCGTCGTGAAAGGCGTTAAGCGTGCCCACCCGCATTTTCACCTCGCGCCCCGCGCTACGGTTGCCCTTGCACCAGGACTATCGTGGGGGTCTCGTCCACCATCAACGTGACGGCGCCCTGGCCGACCGACGCCGCGCGCTCGACCCCCGTGGTCGAGCCGCTCTGTAGCTGGACCACGGTGGCGCTGGTCACCCCCGTGGCCAGGTGCAACGAATAGCCCGGAATCGTGGCGCCCGTGCTGGTGGGGGACCACAGCACATACGCGCCGTGCCCCGTCGCCCCATCGTAGAAGCGCGCCCCCGACACGCCGGTGGCGCCACCGTCGAGCTTGCCCAGGTACCGCATGGCGCCGAGACGGGCGCGAAACGTGGACAGGAAGTACCAGGCGGCCTTGGGCGTCTCGCTCCCCTTCTGCGTGAGCACCCCCGCCGTCGCGAACTGCACGCTGTCGTTGGGGCAAGCGGTGTCGTCCCCCGTGCAGTCGTCGCGCGAGATGTACATGAACGCGCGCTCGATCCCCGAGCCCATCAGCGCCAGGAACGAGCGCACCAGCCACTGCCCCTGCACCACCTCGGCCGAAGCGGCGCCGATCGCCGGCGCACGTAAGCGCGAGCTGGGATGCGTGTCGTAGCCGAACTCGGTCAGCCACAGCTCCTTGTCGGGCAGATTCTGGTCGCGGTAGTGGGCGACCTGGGCCAGCAGATCGGCGAGGCCACAATCCTCGGGCGAGAGTCCCGGCCGCGGGTGAGCGGTGCCGAACGGATCGGGCCCGAAGCAGTAGTCGTGAACGTTGATGACGTCGGCCGGAAAGCTTCCCCCGCGGTGCGCCGCCGCCCAGCTCTTGATGCCGCCGAGGTACGTGGTGACGTTGGTGACCCAGTCGCTCGGCCCGGTGCCCGACAGCCCGGCCAGCACCAGCTTGGCCTTGGGGTCGGCCGCCTTGATCCCGAACGTGGCGCCGAGCGCCCCCTGGTGCCCGTCGTAGTCGGCGCTCGACATGGCGGCGATGGCGTCGCTGGAGAACAGCGGCGCGCCGGCCAGGCCGTCGATCCAGTTGGCGTCCGTCTCGTTGCCGTTCTCGAAGTAGTGGATGTAGCCCAGCCCCGTCGACGCCGTCTGCCCGGCCGCCAGCTTCAGCTTGCTCGGAGCGACGGCGGTCTGCCCGTAGCGCGCCGCGAACTGGTACAGCATGGCGGCGTGCGCGACGTACGACGCCGGGTCGGAGACGTCCGCGCCCGCCAGGACGGGCGGCTGGGCGTGGTCGTCGATGTACCCCACCGATCCCTGGATGCAGGGCATGACCGTGACCCCCGCTTGCGACAGCGTCTTGTAGAACCCGTCGAAGTCGAACAGCGTGTACACGTACTGGTTGTTCGGATAGCCCGGATAGCCGGCGGCGTCGTTGCCGTCGGTCCACTGCCAGTCGTGGTACTCGCGGACGTTTCCCACGGCGCTCAGCTTGGCGCGATCGTCGTCGGGAAAGCCGTTCAGCCCCACGAAGTCGGCCACCGTCCAGCTCGAGCCGGCCGCACCGCCACCGCCGTTTCCACCCGTGGAGGTCGTCGCGGCGCCACCGCTGCCGGTCGCTCCACCGCCACCGGCCGCGCCGCCCGTGCTCGTCGCGCCGCCGCTGCCGGCATCGGGCGCGAGCACCCCGTGCTTGCTGCTACATCCCCCCAGCGCGATCGCCGTCGAGGCGAGCATCCCCAGCACGACGCGGGCAGGCTTCGTCATGCCACGATCGTAACACCGGCCGCGAAATCGCTCAGCGATAAACGGGAAACGCGCGGGTCAGCGAGCCGACCTTGTCCCGCACGGCGGCGAGGTTGCCCTCATCCCGCGGGTTGTCGAGCACGTCGGCGATCAGGTTCGCCACCAGCCGCGCCTCGGTCTCCTCGAAGCCGCGCGTGGTCATGGCGGGTGTCCCCAGCCGGATGCCGCTCGTGATCATCGGCTTCTGGGGATCCTTCGGGATGCCGTTCTTGTTGCACGTCATGTGTGCCTGCTGCAGGAGGGCCTCGGCCTCTTTGCCTGTCAGGCCCTTCGGCCGCAGATCGACGAGCATAACGTGGCTTTCGGTACGGCCGCTGACGATGCGCAGGCCGCGCGCCGTCAGTCCCTCGGCCAGCGCCGCGGCGTTCTTCACCACCTGCTGCTGATACAGCTTGAACTCGGGCGCCAGCGCCTCCTGGAAAGCCACCGCCTTGGCGGCGATGACGTGCATCAGCGGCCCACCCTGGATGCCTGGGAAGATCGCGCTGTTGACCGCCTTGGCGACGGCGTCCTTCATCAGGATGAAGCCGCCGCGCGGTCCGCGCAGGCTCTTGTGCGTCGTCGACGTCACCACGTCGGCGTGGGGGACCGGGTTCGGGTAGACGCCCGCCGCGATCAGCCCCGCGTAGTGCGCCATGTCGACCATGAAGTACGCGCCGACGGCCGCCGCCACCTTGGCGAAGCGCTCGAAATCGATGCGCAGGCTGTAGGCTGACGCGCCGGCGATGAGCAGCTTCGGCTTGTGCTCGTGCGCCAGCCGCTCCATCGCGTCGTAGTCGATCGCCTCCGCCTCGTCGAGGCCGTAGCTGACGACCTTGAACCACTTGCCGCTCATGTTCAGCGACATCCCATGCGTGAGGTGTCCCCCCTCGGCCAGGCTCATCCCCATGATCGTGTCGCCCGGCTGCAGCAGCGCGAAGAACACGCCCTGGTTGGCCTGCGAGCCCGAGTTGGGCTGGACGTTGGCGTTGGCGGCGCCGAACAGCGCCTTCACGCGATCGATCGCCAGCTGCTCGACGACATCGACGAACTCACAGCCGCCGTAGTAACGCTTGCCGGGATAGCCTTCGGCGTACTTGTTGGTGAGCTGCGTCCCCTGCGCCGCCATGACGGCCGGCGAGGCGTAGTTCTCCGAGGCGATGAGCTCGATGTGCTCTTCCTGGCGCTGATTCTCGTGCTGGATGGCCGACCACAGCTCGGGGTCGACGTTGGCGATGGTGGATGTGGCGCGGTCAAACATGTGGGCAGTCCTTGGTCAAAGCCGGAGCGGAGAAGATCGAACCGCGCCATCATAATCGGTTCCTCGCGGGGACATCCATCGGATCGACACCCCGGCCTTGGCCGGCGCGCCTCGCTCGGCCACCGCCGACGGAGCGCATACGTGATGCGCGCGCTAGCGATGACCGCCGTGGAACCCGCCCCCGTGTGAACCACCCCCGTGGAAGCCGCCACCGAAGCTGCCGTGGCTGCCGCTGAAGCCCGAGTGGCTGGCGCCCCCGGTGAAGCCGCCGCCGTGAAAGCCGCCACCGACGACACCGTGGTTGACGGGCGCGTACGAGCCGCTGCCCCCACCCGACACCGACCCGCGATAGACCGGCGCGGACCCGCGATAGCCAGCGCCAGCGCCGCCGCCGCGATAGACGTTGCCACCTCCGTAGGCCCTGCCCCCGCCGCCGTAGACGTGGCCGCCGCCCCACGCATGTCCGTAGCCGCCGCGGTAGCTGCCCCATCCGTAGCCAGCCGAGCGAAGGCCGCGGTACCAGCCATAGTGACCGGGGCCGAGGACACCGAAGTACGGATACGCGCCCCACCCCCACACCCAGGGCGCCGCCAGCCAGGTCCAACCGTAGCTGGGATAGTACATGTACGCGTAAGGCTGGGCGTCGTCCGCCGCCGTTCCTTCATACGTGTACTGGTTTCCGTAAGGCATCCAGACCCAGCCGTACTGGTTCGTGTAGACCCACTGCCCGCTGGCGGGCTGCTGCTGCGGAACCGGCGCGGGCTGCGCGTATTGCGGGGCCTGCTGGGGCGCCTGTTCCTGTTCCTGTTCCTGCGCTTGCGCCTGCACGGGGGGCGCCGGCGGCTGCTGAGGCGGCGGGGGCGGCAGCTGCTCCGGCGGGGCCGTGGCCGGGGTGACGGCCTGCGGTTCGGGCTGCGTCGCGGCGCCGTTCTCCTGCGCGCGAACGGCGCCGGAACTCAGCAGCGAGACAATCAGGAAAGCGGGGATGGCAGTCTTCATTTTCGTGGCATTCATGGCAGCCCTCCGGCTCGCGGATTGGACCGAGCAAACGCTCCGATCATTCTACGCGATCAATCGATGCAACGAGCGGGCCGCACCCCGGATGACACGAGGGGCACGTGGGACGCCACGTCACGGCGGCGCCGCCTCAGCCCGCAACGCCCGTCACGCGACTTCCCGGCCAGCCGTGGGGTCGGACTCGATGGGCCGGCGTGGTTCGCGCCATCACACTGGCCCTCGGGGCTGTAGTGGAAACGGCACGCCCGGCATTCGACGTGGTAGGAGCGAGGCGTGGTCAGCGCCGCCCACGCCGCCATGTCGGACGCGGAGATCGCCGATCTCACCCCGGTCCTGTTTCGCTTCGCCCTGCGCGCCACCCGCGATCGCGAGCTGGCCCATGACCTGGTGCAGGAGGCGCTTGTGGTGGCCGTGGCCGATCGGGCCACGTTCGAGGGACGCTCGTCGCTGCGAAGCTGGGTGGTGGGGATCCTCTCCCACAAGATCATGGACCACTTTCGTCGCACCGCGCACCAGCCCTTGGAGGGAGGGGACGACGCCGATCTGCTGGCCACCCCGTCCCCGGAGGATGTGGAGCGGGTCGTCGCCGCGCGTCGCGAGCTGGCCGCCGTCGACGTCGCGCTCCAGAAGCTCCCCGCGCGCGAGCGGCTGGCGTTGATGCTGGTCGACGTCGAGGGGCTCGAGCGCGAGGAATCTTGTCGCGCTTTGGACGTGACGGCGACTCATCTGAGAGTGCTGTTGCATCGGGGGCGGAACCGCTTGAGGAGGGCGCTGGAACATGGCCGATAATCTGTGCGAGCGGGCGCGGCGCCACTTCTCGGATCACGCCGACGGTCAGCCGCTGCCGGTGTCGAGCCGGTTGCTGGTCGGCCTGCACCTGCGCATCTGTCCGCTGTGCCGCCGGGTGAAGGCGTCGCTCGACACCACCCGGCGGGCCCTGAGCGAGCTGCGCGACAGCGATCCCGACGTCGACCGTGGCTGAACCGCTCAGCGATCGCGGTCCAGATTGAAGCCGGCGCGGATCCCCGATTCGAACGCGCCGCCAGGGAGCAACCAGCGCAGCAGCGGGAACAGCGTGGCCTCGCGGGTCAGCTTGTTGCGCAGGCGCGGGTTCTTCTTCGCCACCAGGCGCGACAGCAGCGCCGCCACCAGGTCCGGCCCGGGCGCCTTCTCCTCGAAGCCCTTCATCGTCTTCAGCGCCCGCTCCCGCCAAGGCGAATAGGCGGCCAGCGCCGGGGGGTGCGGCTGCGCGTAGAGCGGCGTGCGAATGGCGCCCGGCTCGACCATGGCCACGCGGATACCGAGGGGCGCCAGCTCGTGCCGCAACGTCTCGCTGTAACCCTCCACCGCGAACTTGCTGGCGTTGTAGAAGCCCCAGAACGGCACGGGAACGAGGCCGGCCAGCGAGCTCATGTTGATGATCTTTCCGGCGCGCGCCGCCCGCATGCTCGGCAGCACCGCGTTGACCAGCCGCACGATGCCGAAGAAGTTCGTCTCGAACACGTCGTGCGCCTGCTGGATGGTCGCGTCCTCGATGGCCCCCGCCAGCAGGTAGCCGGCGTTGTTCACCAGCACGTCGAGATGTCCCGCGCGCGACAGGACGGCGTCGACGCAGGCGGCGACGGAGCGGTCCGAGCAGACGTCGAGCGACACCATCTCGACCCCGTTGGCGCGCATGCCCGAGGCGTTGCGGCCCGTTCCGAACACCCGATGACCGTCCGCGGCCAGCCGCTCGGCGATCGCCGCTCCGATGCCCGACGACGCGCCCGTGACCAAGATGACCTGCTTCGCTGCTGCCATGAACATTCCTCCCCGGCGCGCCCCAGCAGGATGCTGGTGCCCGACGCCGCTTCCCATGAGTCGGGCGCGCCGGGCCCGCGTTACGAGAAAACATCGCCGGGCCGTTCTCCGGGCGTTGCTCCGTTGCACGTTCTTGTCATTTCCGAAACGCAAATCAATCCGTTTCGACGGCGCTTCCAGCTTGACGCTCTCGTGCCCGACACCAAGGATTGTCACTCGTGTCAACGACCATCGACGCAGCGAGGCCCTTCCCTTTTCGCGTTGCCGGGAAGGCGCTCGAGCTCAAACCGCTGGCGGTGCCGGCCGGCTCCGCGGTCGACTTCGGCGCGGACGCCGGCGTGCTGGATCTCGATCATCTGACCGAGGTGCAGTTCACCGAGCTCGAGCGGGCGGTGCTGACCCATCAGGTGGTGGTGGTCCGGGAACAGCAAGCGCTGTCGCCCCGGGTCCAGTTCGAGCTGACCCGGAGGTTCGACCCGGCGGTCAAGACGTACGGCCACGGCAACCGCCTCGACATCATGAAGCAGAGCGTGCTGATGCAGGACCTGGTCTCCATCCCGGAGTGGCCCCAGGTCAAGCTGCTCGGCAACGGGCGGGTGACGGAGCACGAGGGGATCCCCGAGGTGCAGCTTCATCATCCGTCGCACCGGACGTTCCACCAGACGCCGCTCACGGACGGGCAGGAGGCGCGCGGCCTGACCCGCTTCTACCGGTGGCACATCGACGCCGCCCTGTACGATCTGCACCCGCCCAAGGTGACGACCTTGCTGGCGCTGACCGTGCCCGAGCCGCGCGAGGAGACCGTCGTGTATGACGACGGCAGCGGCGACACAGTCGAGGTGCCGCTCGGCACGACGGCGTTCGTCTCGGGCGCCAATGCATTCGCGCTGCTGTCGCCGGCGCAGCGCGCCTGGGCGTTGAAGACGAAGGTGCGCTACGCCCCCCACCCTTACGTCTGGATGCGCAACGCGCGCGCCCGCTCCAATGGCCTGGGGCTGATCACCGAGGGGCGCGAGCTGACCCGCGCCGAGCTGCCGTCGTTCGACGAGGCCAAGATCACCACGTTGCCGCTGGTGTGGCGGAATCCGCTGACGGGGCGATACGCCCTGCAGCTTCATTCCTACTGCGTCGAGGACCTGATCGTCGACGGCGAATCGGTGGGCGACCTGGGCGAGTGTCGGCGCCTGCTCTACGAGCTGATGCGCCCTGCCATCGCGCCGAAGCACGTCTATGCGCACCCCTGGCACGCGGGCGATCTGGTGATCTTTCACAACCGCGCGTTGTGGCACACGGTGGTCGGCTCCCTCCTCCCGTCGGACAACCGCATCTATCACCAGTGCAACCTGGCGGCGAGCGAGCCGCCCCTCGCCGCGGCGGCCTGAGCGCCGGTCCGTCCGCAGCGATCGCCGTCACGCGCTCCGACGGCATTTTGGCCGGAACCGCGAAGCCAGGTTAGCGTTTCCCGATGTCCATTGGCTTCGACACCGATCCGGCGGGCTGCGCCGACGCCCTGTCCCGGCTCGCCTCCGCCGGCTTCTCCGAGGAGGCGGTGCGCAGCCGACTGGGGCTGGCCGACCTCAACGAGCTGCAGCTCCGGGCCGCCCACATCTACCGCCAGGAGCGGCTGCGCGAGCGCGATGCGCTGGCGTCGGCGATCGATCTGTTCCTGTTGCAGGGGACGGTCCCCACGACAGAGCTGAACCGCCTCTTCAGCGGGGCGGACCAGCAGGCGCTGACGGCGGGGGGAATCCTCGAACGCCGCGGCGATTTCGCCCGGGGCCAGGCTTCGCTCTATCCCGTGGGGAGCGACCTGATCTTGTCCGACCACGCCAGCCACGAACTGGACGACGGGGGCGGCGACACGGCCGTTCACGATCGGGTCATGTATATCGGCACCGACAGCCGCTGGCTGGCGCGTGCCACGATCAGGAGGCCGGTGCCGGCGATGCTCGACCTCTGCTGCGGCTCGGGGATTCACGCATTGCTGGCGGCCTCGCACGCCGAACAGGCGACCGCCGTCGACATCAACCCGCGGGCCGTGAAGTGCACCGCCTTCAACGCCAGGCTCAAGCGGCTGGCGAACGTGGAGGCGTTGCAGGGCGATCTCTACGGGCCGATCGGCGACCGGCGCTTCGAGCTGATCACGGCCAACCCGCCGTTCGTTCCCGCCCCGACGCAGCAGGTCGGCTTTCGCGACGGCGGCCCCAGCGGCGAGGACGTTCAGCGGCGCATCATCGAAGGGCTCCCTCGACATCTGGCGAAGGGGGGCACCGCGCAGATCGTCACCGAGCTCGGGGAGAGCGACGGCGAGCCGCTCGACCGCCGTCTCCGCCGCTGGCTGGGGACGGCCCCCATCGACATCCACGTGCTGCGGCTGCGCACCCACGCCGCCCAGGCGTACGCCATCGGTCACGCGGACGGCGCCGACTCCCGCGCCTTTCTCGAATCGGTGGGGGCGTGGGCGGCGAACCTGAAGGCGCACGGCTACAGCCGGATCGTCTCCGTGCTGCTGGCGTTCCAGTGGAGCGACGGCACGCCCTGGTCGCGGGTCGACGAAGCGCATCCCCCGACGAAGAGCGCCGGTCTCGAGGTGCAAGGCATCTTCGCCGCCGAGCGGCTGACGCGGGATCCCGCCCTCGCGCAGCGCCTGCGCGCCGGCTCGATCGCCCGTACCGGCCCGGTCGCCATCTTCGAGGCCCGCACCCTGGGGGTCGACGTCCCCCCGACCGTTCACGCGCGGCTGTTCGGCCGGGCCCTGTCCGTCGAGCATTCGCTCACGCCGCTGGAGCTGGATCTGCTGACCGGCCTGGAGCGCCCCGTGGCCACGACGAACCTGCTGGCCATCGCCGCCAAGCTGGCCGTCCCCGAGGAGACGGTGCTGAACGCGCTGGTCGCGCTGGTGGGCAAGGGCCTCGTGCAGCCGGTCGTGGCTACTGGCGTGGCTACTTGAGGTAGGCGGCGAGCGGTCCGTTGTTCTTGCGGAGCTCCGCCACGATGAGGGTCGCCATTTCGACGGCGCCCGCCTCGCGAAAGTGCGTGGTTCCCCCGTCGAAGATATTCATCGCCAGGTAGTTCGTCCCCACGCTCATGTAGTAGGCCTGGCTCTCCAGGTTAAGGTCCTCGACCTCGACCGTCTCCTTCGCCGCCTCGTCCTTCATGGCGTTGGCGTAGGGCAACAGCGTATTCGTCACCGTGGTCCCGCTGAACGAGCGGTGCCCCTGCGGCGTCACGAAGATCGGCGTGGCCCCTTTCGCCCGCACCGTGTCGGCCATGAAACCAAAATCGGTCTCGAAGTCGGCCAGGGAGACGAAGCGTGGACAGTCGTGGGTCTCGTCGTTGGTGCCGAACTGAATCAGCAAGAAGTCGCCCGCCTTGATTCCGCTTTTGATCCGCGCCCACTGCGAGGTGTCGACCTTGTTCCCATTGCTTGTCTGGAACTGAGGCGTGCCCTGACTGTCCACGCATTGATAGGCACCCGTGCTGTCGGTGACCACGGACCACATGAAAAAGGCCACGCTGCGCCCGCCGATCGCCTGGTTGCTGATGGTGACCTGGCTCGAGAAGAACTGGCCGAGCTCTCGTCCCCACCCGTAGATGCTGACCATGTTGTCGCCGTCGGTGTTGGGCTCGGGGTATGTCATCACCGTCGAGTCCCCGGCGATCCAGATGGTGATCTTGGGCAGCGTGCCGCTGGTACCGCCACCGGCACCGTGTGCACCGCCCACGCCCGACGTCCCGGCGAGGCCGCCCCGACCGGCGGCGCCGCTCGCGCCGCCGCTCCCCATCCCCTTCGTGCCGCCCGCGCCGGCCTTTCCGGCGATGCCACCCCCCGCGGTGCCGCCGGTGCCGAGCGCCCCGCCCGAGGGGGTCGCGCCGCCCGTGCCCGGCGTGCCGCCCGACGCAGCCGCGCCGCCGGTGCCCGGCGTGCCGCCCGACGCGGTCGCACCGCCGGAGCCTTTCGTCCCGTTCGCGCCCCCCTCTCCCCCGGTGCCCGAAGCTCCTCCGGAAGCCGCTGGCCCGCCGCCGGAGCCGCTCGTACCGCCGGAGTTCGTCGCGCCGCCGCTACCCACCAGGCCCCCCGTTCCCACTCCGTTCGAGCCGCCAGCGCCGGCCACGTCTCCGGCGCCGGCGCATCCGGGCGCGGCCCCCATCGTCGATGACGCCGCGAGCAACACCGTTCCAAGGACATTCGTGGCCAAGCGCTTGCCGGGTGTCATCGCCTGCTAATCCGCCCAGACCGTTCAATCGATCACGAAAATCGCCTCGCTCGATTCCGTGATCGAACCGCGAAGCGAACGACATCTGACTGGTCGAGATGAAGCCAGGGTGTCGCTGGACGCACAGGCACCGGCGGCGGACCCGCTGCAGGTCGAGAACAACGTCTACATGGCCTGATCTGCCTCGTTCGCGACGAGCTCTACTTGACCATCAGAATCTTGGCGCCCCGCAGCTCGACGGCCGCGGACACGTAGCCGATGCCGCCAGGCTTACGAAGCACGTAGCTCACGACATCCTTGTCGGAGCCCAGTTCCGGTGGCGGCAGGTTTCGTCCCGAGAAGATCATCTGCTGCCAGTAGCTCTTCACGGCCGCCACCGATCGGCTGAGCATGTCACCACTCCACTGACGGCGCACCGCGGAGTTCTGCTCGAGGTCGACCGGCTGGATCGCCTCGCCGTCGGGCCATTGTTGAATCTTCTTGAGAAAAGCCTGGGCCACGAACGCGCGGTCGACGGAACTGATGGAATTCGCCGGATGAACGATGATTCGATAGCCCGAAGCGCCGGGCGCGGACTGCGCTCGTGCCGGAGAAGAGACGCCCGACGGCCGAAACACGCTCGTCGCCACGAGCAGGGCGCAAACGGCCAAGCCCCGCAGCGATGGAGGTATCCGAGGGCAGCGCGTCGGCGATGATGAAGGTTTGAACGCCATCAGAAATAGACCGTCGTCTTGGCCAGGAAGAGGAGCCAGTTCGACGGCAACGAACCGAGGGGCGTGTTGCCGTTGAGCGCCGGAGAGAGATCCGTCGTTCCGTTGATGAAGTGGCCTTCGAGCTTGACCAGCCAAAACGAGTTGATGTCGAACCGCAGCGTCAAGGCCCAATCCCGCTGGTAGTTGTCGCGAGTGTTGGGGACGTGGATGTTCGTCGTCAATGACGAATAGTAGGCGCCTGGCATGAACCAAGGGGTGAGGCGATAAGCCGCCATCCCGTAGAAGCGCTCGTTGACGATCTGGGTCGTCGGCGCGCCCGTCAGCTCGAGATCGGCGCGCCAGCGGCCATACTCTCCCGCCACGATCAGATCGTGCGCCGCGTACTCGGCGGAGGCCAACCAGAGAAAGAAAGGCAGGTCGTATTCGAGCGGCGTGGCTGGCATGCCCGCCATTCCGGGAATGCCGAAGGTCTCGTTGATCCGCAGCCATTGAGCATTCCCGCCCACACGCAGACCGTCGACCGGCGTCTCCCAGAACAGGCGCCCCCCCACGAGGTAGGGAACCTCGAACCCCAGCAGCGTCAAACCTGGCGGGGGGACCGGTGTATCGACATAAAGCGTGCCCCCGTAGAGGCGGTATTCGAGAGCGCCGGCTCCCCCCAGACGCAGATAGCCGTAAAGCTCGGCCCCGGTCAGGGCCAGCAGGAAGTCCCGGTTCAAGATGGGATAGACGGCTTGCGGCAGCAGCACCGGCACGCGGGCAGCGTCGACGTCGCTGACGTCGTTGTACAGCCCGAAGGGCATCTTGGTGCGCCCCGCTCGCAAGCCCAGCCAATCCGCGAACCGATAGTCGAGATAGAACCAATCGACCCGCGCCCGGTAGTCGCCGTCCTTTCCCAGTTGCCGCACGAAGAGCTGCGTACCCCAGCGCAATCGATCGGTGAGGATCTGCGTGAAGTTGATGCCCGCCTCCGTGAACTCGACGCTGCCCCGCTTCGAGTTCACGAGGTAATTGTTCTTCGTACTCTTGATGGCCCCTTGACTGCCGAAGGCATGTATTTGAAGCGGCGGGAGGCCAAGCGCCGTCTCCGACGGCTTGACCGGGTCGGCGCCCACCGCTTCCGCACCCGCATCGTGAGCCGCGGGGGTCGTCGGGGCAGCGCCGTTCACCGCTGGTGGGGGGGCGGCAGCGGCGGCCTTTGACTGGGGCGCAGGCGTCGCCGCATCCGGCGCCTGGTCGCCGGCGCCGGGCGCGGGAACAGGTCCCCTCTCCTCGATGACGGTCGAAGCCATCCCTTCGCTGGCGGCATCCTGGGGCTCTCCGGCGACAGCGCGGGCGGCCACTCCGGTTCCCGAACCCAGCATCCAGACGGCAACGCCCCAACGAACAATTCGCCCCCTTACCCCCGTCTTGCGTTGCGCCGGTACAAGCACAGCGCTCGAACGGTATCATGGTCCCAACGACCGTGTCTATTTTCAAATTTCACGCTGTCTCGGCGCGCCTCGGCCCGGCAAACATCTCATCGGCCAAGCCGGCGTCTATCGGCCAAGCCGGCGTCTCATCGGCCAAGCAACAGTTCGAGAGTATTTCCATTGTGACGGCGATTCGGGACTCACGTCCTTTCTTCTCGGTGGCGCCGAGGCCGGGCAACCCCGAATAGGTGAGCGGCAACACGCACGATAACCCGTTGAAATAGGTGAGCCATTCGTTGGAACGGTCGTCGTGCCGTCGGGGACGTTTCTCAGCGGCAGAACCCCATCTACATCACGTCGTACTACCCGACGCTGCCCACGGACCCGACGGCCGACGCGGCCATGGCGGTCACCGCGACCACGCCGCTGTGGCAGAACATCATGCTCAAGAACGTCACCGTCACCGGCTCGACGAACGCGGGCATCCTCTGGGGGCTCCCCGAGGCGACGATCTCGCAGGTGGTGTTCGACAACGTGAAGATTCAGGCCACCACCGGCATGCAGATCGTCCACGCCACCGGGATCTCCTTCGTCAATGGCTCGACGGTGACGCCCAGGTCAGGGGCCGCGTCGGCGTCTCCGACGCCGACGGCTCGGGCATCACGACGACCGCCTTGTGACGAACGAAAAACGCGGGGTCCGGCACCACCGAACCCCGCGTTTTTCGGGCTGTAGAGGGTCCGGGTTAGATGCTGCAGGGATTGGTGCCACCGCCCGCGGGATGCGGACAGTGCGCAGTCGCGTTCGCGCTGCTCGTGCCCGCCACGCAGACGTGGTACGCGGTGCACCCCTTCTGCGTCGACGTGTAGGCCGTGTACTTCGTGACGCAGTCGGCGCGATCCGCGAACATGCCACTGCCCGTGCCGTAGTCGGCGGAGCACTTCGTGTCGTAGTAGTCGCAGAAGTCGGAGGCCGGCACGCCGTTGAACGGGTTCATGCAGCCCGCCATCGTGCTGGACCAGACCGTTCCGGAGCTGCCGCCCGCCGCGCCACCGCCGCCGCTGGTGCTGCCGCCCTTGCCCCCGGTCGCTGCCTTGCCACCGGCGCCACCCGCGCTGGTCGAACCACCCTTGCCGCCACCGGCCGTCGCGCCGCCATTGCTGGTGGCACCGCCGCCGCCAGTCGTGCCGCCCGTGCTGCTCGCGCCGCCGCTGCCGGTCGCGCCGCCGCTGCCGGTCGCGCCGCCCGTGCTGCTCGCGCCGCCCGTGCTGCTCGCGCCGCCCGTGCTGCTCGCGCCGCCCGTGCTGCTCGCGCCGCCGCTGCCGGTCGCGCCGCCGCTGCCGGTCGCGCCGCCGCTGCCGGTCGCGCCGCCCGTGCTGGTCGTGCCACCGCTTCCCGACGTGCTCGGCGAGCTGCCGCAGCCGACAGGCACCAACACGACAGCCAGAAGGCCGAGAGATACGAACATCAACGATACCGAATTCCTGTTCAACATAGGTCGTCTCCTTTTCCCGGCTGAGGTGCTCCGAGGCGACAGGTATACCCCGGTAAGGGCTGTTACAGAAATCATCCCGGCGGGCACGAGCAACGCGCCGATATCAGACCGCCACTTCGACAGGGGAGGCGGCCAGCAACCGCCGAGCCTCCACAGGTGAGAGGGTCACCAGGAAACCGCGCGCGCCTCCGTTGATGTAGATGAGCGGCAAGTCCAGGATGGTGCGCTGCATGTAGATGGGCATGGCCCGGCGCAGACCGAACGGGGACGTCCCCCCCACCTGGTAGCCGGAGTGGCGATCGGCGACGTCGGGGGTGCAGGGGCCGACCGAGCGCGCCCCGATCAGGCGGGCGAGCCGCTTGCTGGAGACCTCGCGATCGCCGTGCATGAGCACGCACAGCGGCGCCTGCTCGTCGTCCTCGAAGATCAGCGTCTTGATGACGGCGTGCTCGTCGACCCCCAGCGCCTCGGCCGAGGCGCGCGTCCCGCCGCGCGCCTCCCAGGGGTAGAGGTGCGGCTCGAAGGGCACGCCCCCGGCGCGCAGCGCGCGGATGGCCATCGTCACCGGGTGCCTGGGCACGCCGCGATTATAGCCATCGCGCAGCGGAGCTTGATGGCCCGCTACGCCCGCGTGACGTGAAACGGCGCGCGGGTATCGCCGGTAACCCCCGGATCGCGCACGCTTCCCGCCGCGCCGGGCGGTGAGGTCTGGCACGAGATCCGCTAGGCGTCCCGGGATGGTTACGTCTCCGCGCCTGCCTAACTTCAACCATCTCTACTACTTTCACATCGTCGCCAGCGAAGGCTCTCTCGCCAAGGCGGCGTCGCGGTTGCGGGTGACCCAGCCGACCATCAGCACCCAGATCCGCCAGCTGGAGGATTCGGTCGGCCACCGGCTGTTCGAGCGCTCGGGGCGCGGCATGAAGCTGACCGCCAAGGGCGAGTACGTGGTCGAGCACACGTCGCTGATGTTCCGCACCAGCCAGCGAATGATTCAAGGCCTGCAGCCGAAGAATGCCCCCGAGCCGCGCTCGCTCGCCATCGGCGTCGCCTCGTCGGTGGCGAACACCATGGCGGCGCGCACCTTCGTCCCGCTGCTGTCGAGCAGCGTGCTGCTGCAGATCAAGCACGGCGATCAGGACTACCTGATGCGAGAGCTGCTGAGCCGCGACATCGACATCATGATCGGCGATCGGGCCCCCGTGGGCGGGCGCGAGCGGCGCCTCCTCGTCGAGGAGATCGCCCGCCCCCAGTTCGTGGCGATCGCGCCCAAGGCGCTCGCCCAGCGGGTCAAGATGTTCCCCAACGACCTGGCGCGAATTCCCCTGGTGCTCTATCCGCCGACCTCGCGATACCGCTGGGAGATCGAGCGGTACCTGACCGATCACGGCGTCGAGCCGACGGTGGCGGGCGAGACCGAGGACGTCGGCATCATGCTGGCGTGCGTGCAAGCGGGCGCTTGCGGGGCCATCCTCCCCGGTGTCCACATCGATGCGATGCGTGGGCGCTGGCGGCCGGTGATCCTGGGCTCGCCCTCGATCGACGCACCCGTGTTCGCGTACCACCAGAAGTCCGACGCGGGGGATCTCATCCGCCGCACGATCGAGACGCTCAAGGTGGCCCAGGTCACGAAGAGCGGCCACCGTTAGGTTTTCCCTAACCCCACGCCCGCGAATTTCATAAGCTCGTCGGCTGGATCGCGTGTGCTACTTGATCAAACGACGTGACTGCGTGGGAGCGGGACGAGCGGGAACGGCTGGCGGGAACGACGAGTGTGCCGCTGGCCATCGTCGCTCGCAAGATGCGCCGGCCCATCGCCGAGCTCGACGCCGCCATCGGCGCCATCGAGCAGCAGCTTCAGGCTGACCCCGAGCTCGTCGCCGACACCAGGAGCTTCTTCGATCGCTCGCGGCGCAACATCACCTTGCTGCTTCGCATGATGAACGATCTGCTCGCGCTCGACGACACTCACTCGGCGCCGGCGACGTTCAACCGGAAGCCGGTGGACCTCGTCTCCGTGGTGGCGCGAACGCTGCTGTCCTCGCCGGGCGGCCTTCACATACGGCTGGCCGCGCGGCCCGACGGTCCGGCCTTCGTCAACTGCGACGAGAGTCGCATCGCGCTGGTGGTGTCCAACCTGGCGCGAAACGCCATCGACCACGGCACCGGCAACGCCGAGGTCAGCTTGCTGCCAAGCCCAGCGGCAGAGGCAACGGCGAGGGCAAAGGGATGGACGCTGGTCTTCGAGAACGATGGCGAGATCGCGCCGTCCCTGCTGGACAAGTGCCGCGCCCCATTCTTCCGTGAGCCGGGCGATGAACACACCGGTCTGGGGCTGGGCCTGTATCTGGTCCGTCACTTCGTCGAAGCCCATCACGGCACCTTCTCCCTCGGCTGCGAAGGCCAGCGGGTCAAGGCCACGGTGTTTCTTCCCGGCTGAAGCGGCAGCCTGCAGGTGGCGGCGGACTCCAGGACCACCACCACCATGGCCACGACGGCGGGGACGAGCAGGACCTTTTTGGGCATCGCAATCTCCTGCCCGCGCCCCTTTCACGATTGGCTTCCCTTGCCAAGCCCTTCCCCGTTCCCGACGACGCTGGAATGAGTCGGGGTGGTCAGCGAGAGATCGCCGGCAAAAGCAGCGCTCCCGCGGCGAGAGCGGTCCCCACCGGGGTCTCGCTGACGGCCGTGAGGAAGTCGCCCGCGGTGCGACGGAACACGAGCAACACCGGCTTGCCGCCGTGCACGCCTTGCAGGCCGACCAACCCCTGCCACATGTCGACATCGAAGACCGATTCGCCAGGCAGGCTGGCGGCCGCGCTGGTGTAGCTGAGGAAGCTGTCGCCGTTGGTATGCCCGCACGAGATCGTCATGCTGCCGGGGTTGGCCACGCACACCTGGCCGTCGTCATTGGCGGCCCAGCAGGCGGCCCCTTCCTTGGTGGGAACGCGCTGCACCTGGCCGAGCCGGGACGAGAGCGAGATCTCCGCCTGAGCGGCGTTGCTGGCGAGGTGCGCGATGGGCGCCACCACGAGCTCGTCGAACCCGGTGATGCCCACGATCACGCCCGGCGTGATGCCGGCGACCGGAGCGGCCGCGCCGGACAGCCGGCCGTCGTAGCCGAGGGGGAACGCCTCGAGCGAGCCATTCTTCTCCGAGACGTAGGCGAAGCGATTGGCGAGGGTGACCGTCGCGGCCGACCCGTCCCCCAGCAGCAGCTTGCGGGCGCTGCTGGCCGTCGCCTGACCGCTCGGGAAGAACCGCAACGTGGTGCCGGTCAGAACGTAGGCGCCCCGGTCACCGAGCGCGCCCGACAGCGAGCCCTCGCCGTCCGTCTGCAACATCACGGGCGCCTTCAAGCGCCCGTCGACCAACCTGAACAGCACCGCGCCGCCCGCCTGGTTCGTCACCAGGACCCGGTCATCACGGCTGACGAGGCTGGCGGCGATCCCGCCTGCGGCCGAGACGGTGGCCCCGACGGGAATCGTCTGGGTCGCGTCTCCGGACGCGACGTCCTTGCAGATCACGGTGCCAGGCTGACCGACGTCGGCCGAGCCCAGCGAGCAGATCTGGGCGCCCCCGCGATGGTCCGCGTGTGACGTCCCCGACAAAGTCACGACTGAAAGTCCCACCACCACGGCTCCCAAGACGAGTGAACGCGAACGTTGCATGGCCATCCTCCGGTTCGAAGAGCTGGCGCGCGGAAGGATTCCGCACGCTCGCGCCCACTACGAAGCCGTCTCCCGCCCGGTTACGGATGAATCGTGATTTTTTCGCCCCTCCGTGACAAGCGAGGGGCCCCCGCGACAATCGATCATTGGAATCTCGGGCCTTGCCATCGCTCCGCTCACATGCGTTCATCGAGGCGGCCTGCGATGGCGGCGCGGGTTCTCACCCAACGCGGTATCTTCCAATGATCACCATCGGGGCGTCGGTCGGAGCACGCGCATTCGCCACGCTCGTGGCGGTGCTCGTCGTGGTCGCCCCGGGCGCAGCCCGCGCCACGGGAGGGATGTCGGTGGCTCTCGACTACCAGACCGACCCCGCGCTGGCCGAATGTCCCAGCGCGAGCGCGTTTCGCGCGGACATCACCCGGCAGCTCGGCGAGGATCCCGTTCGACAGGTCGCTCGGCATCGGTTGGTGGTCCGGCTGTTTGCCTCCGGCGCGAGGCTCGAGGGGCGGGTCGAGTGGCGCGACGCGAGTGATCAATGGGAGGGAGAGCGGACCTTTTCATCGCGAAGCGACAGCTGCGCCCAGCTGGTCCGGGCGATGGCGCTGGCGACGGCCATTCAGCTCCAGCTGCTGGTCGCGACCGACGCCGGCTCGGCCCCGCCCCCCTCGCCCCCCCCACCTCCGGCCGTGGCGACCGTCGAGCGCGCACCGGCGGCCGTCCCGCCTCCGCCGCCAAAGCCCGCCGGCGAACCGGCCCAGCGACTCGTCAGCGGGCCTGCCCCCGCGCCGAGAGAGTCGCTCCTGGCTGTCGACGTCGGCGTGGGCGCGCTCCACGACTTCGGGGACGGACCGACCTTCGTGATCCCCCGCATCGCTCTTTCCGTGGGCCTGCCGTGGGCCGTCGGCCTGCGCCTCGCGGCGAGCGGGCTCGGGCCAGGCGCCCAGATCACGCGGCCCGAAGGCGTGGCCCGCATCGATCGGCTGGTGATCACCCTGGCGCTGGTTCGGTTCTTCCGGGCCGGACGGATCGTCCAGCCCCTGTTCGCCGCGGGGGCCGGCGTGCAGACGGTTCACGCGCAGGGGACGAGCGCGACGCCCGACCTCGCGCCCGCTCGCCAGGGGCGCGTCTCCTCGGGGCTCATCACCGCCAGCGGTGGACTGGCGTTCGCGATCCGCCCGCGGCTCTCGCTCGTCGTCGAGGTCGAGCTGCTCCTCTTCCAGCCCTCCGTGACGGTCGACGTCGGCAATTCCAAGGCCGCCTATCTCGACGGCACCGCGCTGTTTGCCCACGGAGGACTGCTTGCCAGATTTTAGCCGCGCCGTGCCTCTCTCCCTCTTGGTCCTCGCTGGCGTCGGCTGCACGGGGCGAACTATCGTCGTCGTGGATCCGAACACCTGCAGCGACTCGGGCTCGACGAGCTGCACGGCGCACTTGACGGACGACCTCATCGGATTTTGGCGGCTCGATGACGGCACCGGCAGCGCCGTGGCCCGCGATCGGTCCCTCTGGAGCAACGACGGCACCTTGACCGGTCTCGACCCGACCACGGCCTGGGTCGCGGACGGCCCCGAGGGGGTGGCGCTCGCGCCTTACGGGAAGGGCTACGTCAAGGTGCTCGACTCGACGTCGATCGATTCCATCACGGACGAGGTGACGGTCGCGGCCTGGGTCTACCTCGACGGAACGATCGCGGCCGGGGACTTCGCGACCGCCATCTCGCGCCAGATCGGAACCACCTATGATCAGCACTACCACCTCTCGATCAACTCCGACCATCAGGCGGCTCTCTACGTCACCCCAGCTCGGTTGACCTACATCCACAGCGATTCGACCGTGCCGTCGCAGACCTGGGTTCACCTCGCCGGCACCTATGACGGCAGCCAGAGCCACCTTTACGTCGGTGGCATCGAAGTCGCCAGCACCACCGCCACGGGATCCTTCGCCGCGGAGACGAACCCGGTCATTCTCTCCGGGAACGGCAACGCCGTCGGAAACGTCGTCTCCGAGCTGTTTCCCGGGCGGCTCGACGAGATCATGCTCTACCGACGCGCGCTGTCGGCCGACGAGATCAAACGCATCGAAGGCGGGGCACTGATTTCACCGGCGGCGCATACCGATGCGGGTGGCCAATGATTTGCCCGCCCGGGGCAAGGGAAACCGCCGCCGGGACGACGCCCCGTGTCGAGACCGTGCGCGGAGCGAGTTTTGTCCGCACTTTTTCTAACAAGTGGAATCCCGTCGCGACAATAATCAAAACCAGGGATGAATCATCTGCGCCTCATCGTCTCGGCAACGCCGCAGATGAGCCCCGACGACGCCTGTCTGGAAGCCTTCCGGCAGGAATTCGACTACGTGCTGAGGACCTTGCGGCGGCTGGGAGCGGCCCCATCCGAGATCGAGGATCTCGCGCAGGAGCTGTTCCTTGCGCTCCGCCGCTCCTGGAGCCAGTACGACCCGGAGCGTCCCCTCCGACCCTATCTGTTTGGAATCGCTTTCCGGATCTCGTCGGCGCACCACCGCAAGCGCGACCGCGAGGTGGCGTTCGGAGTCGTCGAGATCGGCGATTCGAGCCCGGGGCCCGACGACGCGCTCCAGACCAAGCAGGCCCGGGCGCTCGTGCTGGCCGCGCTCGAACGGATGCCGCTGAAACGGCGCGCGGTCTTGATCATGCATGACATCGATGAGATGCCGGTCGCCGAGGTGGCCACGGCGCTGTCAATCCCGCGCTTCACCGTGTACTCGCGGCTGCGCAAGGCCCGCAAGGAGTTCGAGGCCGCCGCTCGACGCCTGCTGAAGGAAGTCGGATGAACGATCTCCGATCACCGTCGTCACCCGAAACGCGAGCGTTCCTCGAGCACGAGCGGGTCATCGTCCCCCAGCCGGTGGCCGTGCGCGAGCGGGCGCTGGCTCGCGCTCGGGCATCGCTGGCCGTGGGCACCGCGCGCGGTCCCGTTCACGTGAGGGCCGCGCCTCGGGCGCGCTGGTTCGTCGCGGCGGCGTTGGTCTGCGTGGCCGGCGTCGCGGTGGGCGCCACCACCTACGAAATTCGAAAGCGCTGGGCGACGCACCCGCACGAGCTTCCGGCGCCACAAGCGACCGCCAGGACGGCCCCCTCAGCTCGTCCGCCCCTGCCTTCCGCCGCATCTTCGCCCGCGCCAGCCGAGCCGCCGCATGAGCTGGCGCCCCCGGAGCCGCGCCAGTCGAAGGCCGAGGCTGGCCGTGCAGAGCTGCAACTGCTTCGTCGCGCGCGCGCGGCGGTGGCGCGGGAGGACTTCGCCTCGGCTCTGTCGCTGCTCGTCGAGCATACGAAGCGCTTCCGCGATGGCCGGCTGGTCGAGGAGCGCGAGGCGTTGCGCGTGAAGACGCTGGTCGGTCTCGGTCGAATCGAGGAGGCGCGCCGCGCCGGCACCGCGTTCGAGACACGGTTCCCGCACAGCGTCCTGCTCTCGACGGTCACGCGCATGTCGAACACCGAACGGTGAGCGCCACCAGCCTCTTCAGGGGATGACGAACCCGGGCAACCGTAGTAGACGATGCGCACCATGTTCGCGTCCTGCTTGACCGTGTCGCACCAGGAGCCGAACAGCTGCACCTCCGCCTGCGTGGCGTCGGTGTAGTCCCAACCGTTCGCGTCTGCGTGCTGGCCAGATAGAACTTCGTCGCCGCCGGATCCGGATCGGGGCGCGGCTCGAGCCCGACCCAGTACCTGGGTCCAGCCTTCGCGAGCGCGGGCGTCGCCGCCAAGATCATGCTCGGCACGATGTCCAACGCCGACGAGGACGACGCGATCGTCGGCGAGGTGATGGACGACGCCCTGGCCCGTTCGTACATCCAGATCATCGGCATGCAGTGGACATGCTGGGCAGGGCCGACCGAAGGACTACCCGCTCTTCAATCCGCTCAGGGCGCCCAACGATCTGGCGTACGGCGCGGAGAGCTGGCACTACCTCCACGACTGGATCCGGGCCGGGGTGACGTCGTACAGCGCGTGGAACATGGTGCTGGACACGGTGGGGCTGGGCATCGACACCACGCGCGTCTGGCCAGAACGCCCTGCTGACCGTGGACACCGCGACGTTGAACCTGACGCCCGCCTACCACGTTCTTCCGCCACGTCTCCCAGTTCGTCGTCCCGGGCGCCCGGGTCCTGGGGACGACCGGCGGTGACGCCCTGGCGTTTCAGAATCCGGATGGGTCGCTCGTCGCCGTCATGTACAACGCCGGTGCGGCGAAGCAGGAGATCGTGGCGGTGCGCGGGCGGAAGCTGCGGTTCGCTCTGCCGACCCGAGGATGGGCGACGGTCATCGTGCAATGAACGTGGCGTCGAGCGCGGCCACTCCCGGCGCCTTTTCCGTGATCGGCGTCAGGAATGTGAGACTCCGCGCCACCGCTGCCCTTCGCGCGGCGTGAAAGCGGCGCCAGTTCCGCGAAGAGCTGGCCGGGCACGTCGATTGCTCCTGGGCTGGGCCTCAACGCGCCCACGGAGCCTCCCATGCCGACCCGACCGACCTACTCGCCCCTCGCGCCTCGCGTTCTCGTTGCGCGGCTGTTGCTGATGACCACCCCCGCCTTCGTCGGGTGCGGTGGTGGGACGCCCGGAGGCGCCCCCGGCACGGGGGGCGGCCAGGGCGGAAGCACGAGCGGTGGAACGGGCGGCACTGGCCAGACTCCCCTCGCCCTCGGTGACTACACCGTCAGCTATCGCAGCGCGGTGCGCGTCCCTGGTGACGGCGCCGTCATGGCGGCGCAGGCGTTCGTCGACCAGGTGAGCCTGCTCGATCCGATCTCCGCCATCCGCTGCCCGGTCACCAACGTCGCCGCCTTCGAGACCGCCGCGGACGCGCTGGGCGGCATCACCTGGACGCACCCGGTCACCATCCTCAAGGATCAGGCGCTGCCCCCGCTCTATCAAGGACGGCTCCCCCCTCCCCGCATCGCCGTACCGGAGACCGACAGCGCGGGTGCCGCCAGCGACAGCCCGCCGACCATCGTGCGCCCCGACCTCGTCGGCTATCAAGACAGCACGGCGATCTTCCTGTCGCAGCGCCACGGCCTGCTCGCCGTCAAGACCGATGGGCCCGCGCCCGTGCTGAGCTGTGCCCTCAAGTTGCCGGGGCAGCCAAAGTACTTCTTCTATCAGGGCAACGAGCTGGTGCTGCTCGTGAACGGCCTCTCCGTCAGCGAGGCGGGCCTGCTGCGCTTCCGCGTGACGGCGACCGGCTTCGACTTCGTCGATTCGGTGATGCTCGACCAGCAGAGCATTCAAGACGCCCGCCTCTTCGACAGCACGCTGGTCGTGTACACCAACCTGCTGACGCCGACCGTGACCGGGGGAACGACGGTGGTGACACCCTCTGGAGGCGCCGCGCCGAGCCCGACCATCGCCATCCCCGCGCCGCCCCCCGGAGCGATCGCCACCGGCGTCGCCGTCACCGCGGTGACCTGGAATACCGCCCTGACCGTGGCCTGGCACGAGGAGTTCCTCAACGATCCCGTCACGCAGCCGTTCGATGGGCAGGACCCCGTCGCGGCGGCGAAGGCCCTCAGCCCGGGCGACGTCATCTCGACGACCCGCACCTTCAAGCCGTTCATCAGCGCCAGCGATCGGTACGTCGTGGTGAGCCGCGACGTCACGCGCACCGTGTTCACGGGGACGCAGACGGAGACCTACTCTTATTGCTCGATGTCCCACCAGGGGGCCGCGCACACGCAAAGATCCTGCGCGCCGACGTACGAGAAGCGGCCCAATCCCGACTACCGTCCGCCACAGACCGCCGCGGGAGACTATGACTGCAATGGCAAGACGCTGCTCGATTGCATCCAGGAGGCAGCGCCCACCGTCAGCCAGTACATCTACGTGCGGACAGGCCAGACCTGCTCGACCTACACCTACTACGACTGGGTATGCGACAAGTACACGACCGACACCGTGACCTACCCGACGTACGGCGCCCAGTCGTCGACGCAGTTCGTGGTGTATCGCTACGACGCGGGTGACTTCGTCAAGCTCGACGAGCAGCTCTACGACATGGCGGACCCGGGCACGACCAGCAGCAACGTCCCTTCGCTCACCTTCTCTGGAAAGCCGCTCGAGGTGACGGGTGCCATCGATTCGAAGAACGACCTGCAGTTCCAGCAGGGCCACTTCTACGTGCTCACGAACCAGGGCCAGCAGCTCCACACGCTGCTGCTCGTCGGCAACTCGATCGCCAGGCTGGGCACGCAGGCCGAGCCGCGGCAGCGCGACATCTCGACCTCGTACACGGGGACTCACTCGACGCTGTTCTCGGACGACCGGATGATGGTCTCGCGCGGCTACTACGACTACAGCGCCCCCATGAACATCCCCACCTGGTCGGACGTCATCATGCTCGACCTCACCACGCCCGACTTTCCCAAGGCGGTGAACCAGTTCGTCATGCCGGGCTCGAGCGACCAGCTGATCCTGGCGCAGGACGGTGTGCTCGGGCCGGGGACGGTGGCCTTCACGAGCGGCGGCGTCGCGCGCAACCTGCAGAAGCTGACCCTGTTCAATCGAAACGACGCCAGCGAGATCGGCAACCTGTTGCTCGGCACCGAATTCAACGCCGACTTCAGCATGTCGTGGCTGGGGGTCCCCGACGACCAGCGCATCCGGCTCGACCCCGGCAGCCAGCGACTGTTTCTCCCCTATGCCGGCTACCGCGAGGCGCCCCAGGGCTCGTTCAACCCCGAGACGCATCGGCTGAACATCACCGCGGTCTCCAGCCAGCTGTTGACGCCGGAGACGACGTTCGACGTCGTCGAGGACATCGTGCGCACGGTCTCGACGAGCTCGACCGCCGGCGCCAGCAGCGCCCTAGCCTTCGGTGACTCCTCGGTCTACGCCGTCGGGCAGACCTCCGGTGGGTGGTCGCTGGACGTCATCGAGGAGTTCGCCACCCCGGTCGCCGTCTACCGCTTCGGTGATCAGGCCGACCTGCACGCGCGTGTCGACCGTATCGGCGCGCGCTGCCAGATCTCCACGTTCCAGGGGAGCCTGAACGCGTTCAAGCCGACCCGGCTCGCCGTGGGGCCGCAGCTCGCCTGCCCGGAAGGGGCGCTCCCCGCCGCCGTGGGCCTGGCCGTCGTGTTCTCGGGCTCGAGCACCGGCTGGCAGCTCAGTGCCGACGGGACAGCCATCACCGCGCTCGACGCCGCCGCCGTCGCCGAGCGGCTCAGCCACGTCCGGGCCGACGTCTATTGCACCTTGAACCCCGACGTCACCGACGGGACGCCCGTCCCCTACCTCGACGCCATCCCGTCCGCGGTGACCTGCTTCCCCTACCCGGTCGCCTCCGCCAGCGACGGCAACGGCGGCAACGGCGGCACGACCGCGTCACCGGTCCCGGGTCCGTTCCGCTACTAGCGGGCCCGTCAGGACAGCTTGGGCGAAAAGCCCTCCTCAAAGCGAGAAGGCACCAGCGGTGCCCCTGTTGAGACGAGCGCGCACGAACCAACGGATCCAAGCTCACCGTTTGAGCGACGGCCCAGGGGAACAGGAGCAGCTCGCGCCGAACCGAAGCGCCGGCGAGGAGGGACGGATTGCGCCTCTCACGAACGTCGGCCGCAAGCCGAGGCCGTCTCGGCGTCGCGTCTGGCTCGCGCGAATTCTGGCGCTGACGGCTGACGCCGTTCAATTCGCGCTGCTTCCCGTCGTGATCGGCGGCGCGGTCTCCCCCATCGACGATGTCATCGATGCCGTGACCGGCGTGGCGCTGACGGCCCTGCTGGGGTTCCACTGGGCGTTCTTGCCGACGTTCCTCGCCAAGCTCGTGCCGTTCGTCGACATGGTCCCGAGCTGGACGCTGGCGGTGTTCATCACCACCCGCGACAAGAGCGCGCCCGCGGCAGCGTCGGCACGCGCGCCGACGCCCCTCCGGTGAGGCGCTCCTCTCCCTACCGCGTGTTCTCGTACCAGACGACGTTGTTGGTGGGGCTGCCGCCGATGGAGACGATGTCGATGTCGCCGTCGCCGTCCATGTCCTTCACGTCGATGCCGGAGACGGCGACGCCACCGACGTCGAGCTGGATCTGGTCCCACTGCTGGGTGCTCGGAACGTAGCGGAAGATGAGCTGGGCCATGGTGCCCTGGCCGCCGCCGCCCACGATCTCGTCGAAGCCGTCGCCGTTGAAATCGGCCGCCGCCAGCCCGTGGCCGTGCTCGAAGACGGTGCCCAGCACCTGGCGGTTCCAGAGATCGGTCGACGAAGCGCCGGGGGTGTAGATGACGGCGTCCGTGCCATGCCACGGGTCGATGGTGGCGAAGAAGCGCGCGCCGCCCAGCGAGCCGAGCGCGACCTCGCTCGAGCCCTTGGTGGGCGCCTGTCCGGCGGCGCCGGCACCCAGATGCTCCGCCATGCTGCCCAGGCTGGGGCGGTACAGGTAAACGCCGGCGTTGGCGGCGGCGAGGATGTCCTCCGCCTTGTCGCCGTCCCAATCGACGATCTGCAGCCCGTGGGCGACCTCGAGGTGCTGGTTGTCGAGGACCTTGGCCCCCGCGGTCCAATCTCCCTTCGGATCCTTCGGGATCGTGAAGGCGGTCAGCTGCACTGCCCCGGCATAGGCCGGCGACATCGAGCCGACGCCGAAGATGGGCAGCGCGATGAGCTCCTTCTTGCCGTCACCATCGATGTCGCCCCAGCGCAGGCGGTGGGTGGTGGGAATGGCGCCGATCTTGTGAAGATCCCACTCCTGATTTTGCGTGGGATCGGCGGGGGCCTCGGCCCACGAGATGGTGCCGCCCCCCGTCGTGTCGGTCATGGAGAAATCGCTGGCGATGGCGACATCGAGATCGCCGTCCCCATCGATGTCGTACGGCGCCATGAAGATGAGCGCCTTGGCCTTGCTGGTGATGGTGTACTTGGTCCACGACGGGTTCTTGAACCAGACCAGACCGGCCGAGGCCGACGACAGCGCGACGACGTCGGGCTTGCCGTCGTGATCGATGTCGGCGATGACCGTGGCGTAGCCGCTCGAGAAGCTCGCGATCGCGTGCTTGATGAACGTCGGGAAGGTGCTGCTCCATTGAGCGCCCGCAGCGCCGCCGTGTCCGCCGCCCCCGGAACCGGCGGTGGTTCCGCCAGGGCTGCCCATGCCGCCCGTCCCGGAACCGTTCATGCCCCCCGAGGCGGCCCCGCCCGTCGCGGGATGGCCACCGCTGTCGCCGATGCCCCCCGTCGCGGCGTGACCGCCGCCTTCGCTCGTCCCACCGCTCGCGGAGCGACCGCCCGTTCCGGCGCCTGACGACATTCCTCCCGAGCCCACGCTCGGCGCGCCGCCGCTTCCGCCGGTCGCGCCGGGAGCCCCGCCGGTCGCCGCCGATGCGTCGGTCGGAGCGCCGGCGCCGGACTTCGGGTTGCTCGAACAGGCGAGCGCACCCGATAGCGCAACCATGACTCCAATCCATCCGGTTGCCTGCACTGACCGCGGGGGGGAGGTCATGGCCGCCAGTATAGGCCCGAATTCAGGGGACGAAGCGGACGTCGTCGATGTGGACGTCGAACGTGCATCCCGATCCACCGGAGGCGTTCGTGAACTGCCACTGCACGCCGACGATCTCGCCGGGCGAGGTGGCCGCCGTCCACGGCGTCAGGCTCGAAAAGGGCACGGTGACGGTCGTGGGCGTGGCGGTCACGGTCGGTCCGGGACTGGGCTTGAACTTCGGATAGTTCTGGCACGACGTCGTGCATCCGCCGGGCGGCGTCTCGGTGGTTGGCCTCTGCGAATAGGTCTGCAACTGCTGCTCCAGCACGCAGGTCATCGAGCCCGCGATCGTGAACTGGATCGACGTATCGGTCGCCGCCGTCACGCACGAGTAGAAGACGAGCCCGGCGCCCGCGTAGCTGCCCGAGACGATCATTCCCACCGCGTGCAGGCTCATCGCCGCGGTGTCCACGGTGACCGTCGACGTCGAGGTTCCTCCCGCGTAGCTGAAGACGCCGCCGGTGAGGCCGGGGGTCGTTCCCCATTCCGTGGCGGTGGCGTTCCAGTCGCTGAAGCTGGTCACGACGCCGCCCGTCGGCGCGATCGGCGCGGCACAGTTCAAGCTCGAGCCGCTGCCCCCCGCTCCGCCCGCTGCGCCGGCACCTCCTTTTCCCCCCGCTCCTCCCGTCGGGGTGGTCCCTCCCGTGGACACGACGCCGCCGCTGCCAACCGCTCCCCCCGTGGACACGACGCCGCCGCTGCCGACCATTCCCCCGGTGGACACGACGCCGCCGCTACCGACTGCTCCTCCCACGGATGCGCCGCCGCCGCCGATCATTCCTCCCGCAGACATGACGCCTCCCGTGCTCGTCACGCCTCCGGTTCCAGGGGCACCGCCCGCCGGGTTGACGCTTCCACCGGCGCCAGCTCCGCCGCTCGACGCTCCCCCGGCCGGCGCCCCGCCGGTCAGGCCTTTCCCCCCGCCGCCCGTGGCGCCACCCGCGCTCGTTCCACCGCCCCCCGTGCCAATGTTTCCACCGGTTCCTGGCGCTCCGCCCGCCCCGATCATCCCACCGCTCCCTGTGACCCCGCCGACCTCGGGTTGGCCCGCGTCCGGCAGCTCACCGTCGGGAAGAACGCGCGAATATCGCACCGGAGAACCGCAGCTCGCGAGCCACAGAACTCCCCAGATCAAGATCCACGAAGGTTGGAGGGGCGTGGGACGGATGGCGAACCCTCTCGTTCTCGGGGGGCGAGTCGAGCGTCGAACGGGCCTTACCGCACTGATTCAGTGTACCCTTACATACAAACTAACACCCTGCTCAAAATGAATAGATCGGCGGATCACGGGGGCGGCCGGCAAGGGCGGCGCGTCACGGAACGACCCCGACCGAGCTGTCTCGGCCCTGCGCGCCGCGCTCACGGCGGGCAGGCGCGGGACGAGGCGAGACGTGCCACCTCGTTCTTCTCTGCTTCCAACCTATGCCAGGCGGGGGGACTTGCGGCAAGACCCGCGTCGTGCCGCACAGTCTTCCGACCATGACGAATCATGCGGTGGTGATCGCTGGAGGAGGTCCGACGGGCCTGATGTTGGCCGCCGAGCTGGCGCTGGCGGGGATCGACGTCGCCATCGTAGAGCGGCGCGCCAGCCAGGCCCTCCCCGGCTCGCGCGCGGGCGGTCTCCATTCACGCACGATCGAGGTGCTCGATCAGCGAGGAATCGCCGAGCGCTTTCTTTCCGAGGGCAAGGTGATGCAGGTCGCGGCCTTCGGAATGAACCCGCTCGACATCAGCGACTTCCCAACCCGCCACAACTACGGGCTCGCGTTGTGGCAGGACCGCATCGAGCACATCCTCGCCGCCTGGATCGACGAATTGGCGGTCCCGATCTATCGCGCACGCGAGGTCACGGGATTTGCCCAGGACGACAGCGGCGTCGAGGTCGCGCTGTGGGGGTCGTCCAGGAGTGAGACGTTGCGAGCGCGGTATCTCGTCGGGTGCGATGGTGGTCGCAGCGTGATCCGCAAGACGGCCGGCATCGACTTCGTGGGGTGGGAGCCTTCCGTCAGCTACTTGATCGCCGAAGGCACGATGGCGGAAGAGCCGGCGTGGGGCGTCCGCCATGGTGAAAAAGGCGTCGATGCGATCGGCAAGCTCGACGACGGAAAGCGGGCCCGGGTGGTGCTGAGCGAGCCGCACGTCAGACAGGGCGACGACCCGACGCTCGACGAGCTTCGCGAGGCGCTGAGGGCCGTGTACGGGACCGACTACGGCATTCACGACGTCACCTGGCTGTCGCGGTTCACCGACACGACCCGGCAAGCGGCGGCGTACCGCGCGCGACGGGTGCTGCTGGCTGGCGACGCGGCACACGTCCATTCGCCGGTGGGCGGACAGGGGCTCAACATCGGCGTCCAGGACGCCGTCAACCTGGGATGGAATCTGGCCCAGGTGGTGAAAGGCCTGTCGCCGGACAGCCTGCTCGATACCTACCAGGCCGAGCGGCACCCGATCGGGGCGCGGGTGCTCGAGACCACCATGGCGCAGACGGCGCTCAACCGAGGTGACGAACGAACGAGGGCCCTGCGCCAGACCCTCTCCGCGCTGTTGAAGATGGAGGAGCCTCGCAAGCGGTACGCCGGCATGATGTCCGGTCTGGATGTTCACTACGATCTCGGCCCGGGGCATCCGCTGCTGGGACGCCGCATGCCCGATCTGGATCTGGTCACCGAAGACAGCCCGGAAGGCCGCCGGCTATTTACCTTGCTGCACGCCGCGCGGCCGGTGCTGCTCGCTCTCGGCGCGCCCGGCGTCCTCGACATCGCGCCCTGGGCGGACCGGGTGACACGGGTCGAGGCGCGATACGCTGGCGCGTGGGAGCTGCCCGTGCTCGGCCCGGTCGCCGCGCCCGACGCCGTGTTGATCCGGCCCGACGGCTACGTCGCGTGGGTGGGAACCGGCACGGACCGGGGCCTTCGCGACGCCCTGACCACCTGGTTCGGACCGCCCCAGCATGGCTGAGGCGCCGATCGCCCGCGGCACACGGATCAACGGCCCGCCCCGACCTACAGTCCGGGAAGAGCGGGGGTGTGCTCGCCGCGAACCGCGTCCAGCAACTCGGGATCGACCCCCAGGGCCTTCAAGATGGTGGGCGCCACCTGGGACGTCGCGACCGGCGTCTTGATGACCTGTGGCGACAGGTCGGGCCCGGACACGATGAGCCCCACGTTGGTGTCACCAATGCTGAAGCCGCCGTGCTCGGCGATCTTCTTGCTGGAGGTCGTGTAGATCGTGCCGTAGGTCGGCTGCACGATGATGTCCGGTGTGCGGCTGTCGCCGAGCGGATCCCGAAACTTCAGCTTCAGGTCCGCCCCGGACATGACCTCGTCGATGAACAGCGCCTTGGCGTTCTTGTTCAGGTAGTCGGCCACGGAGGCGGTCTGGTTCTGGTCCTTGAGCCAGATGAGCGCCACATCGTCGTCCATCACGAAGCCGCAGGCGCCGGTGGCGCAGTTGGCGGCGCTGGTGATCGCGAGGGCGGCCGGGCTGGTCGTTCCGTCCGGAAGTGCCGCCACCAGGTCCGCGAAGTGTCCCGGCTTGTTCACCTTGGCCGGATTGATGGGCGACTGGCCGTGCTTCGCCGTGACGATGAACAGCGTGCTGGAATAGAGCCCCTGCTGCTCGAGGGCGTCGATCATGCTGTCGAGCGCCTTGTCCGTCTTCTCCAGCCCGTACGCGAGAACGGCCGTCGGGGTCCCCGCGCCGTCCTTGTAGCCGCCCGGCTGTCCATTGATGCCGGGATCGGTGTCGGCGGCGCAGCTGCCGTCGAAGTTGTCCTTGGCCAGCTTCTGACCGACGCTGACGGCCTGGAAGTTCATGCCCATGAGCGCGGGGACACCAGCGGCTTTGCTCCCGTCGATGCTTCGGCCGTGGATCTCGTTGAGGATCATCTTCACCTTGAGCTGATCGTTCGCGACCGTGCACACGACGCTGGCCGTCGCGTCCGCGCCATTCACGTTGGTGATCTCGGGCGTGTACAGCTCGTCCACCCCATGACCCGAGGGGCCGTTCACCAGATCGTAGGCGGGGTGCTTGTCAGCCCAGGCGGTTCGACCTCCGGCGGACTTCACGACCTCGAAGATCGTGTTCGCTCGCACGGCCATGTGCGGGAACAGCGGGACACAGTGTCCGTGGTCGAGGTGACGGGGCAGCTTGGAGGGATCGAGCACGTTCTGAGAGACGTTCGCGGCGTCGTAGAGATCGATGCTCTCGTCGAACACCATCATGTTGCCGGGCTGGCCCGCGCAGGTCGTGTTCGTCGGGTCGAACACGGTCCGATCGTAGCTGACGTCATAGAACAGACCATGGCTGATGGGCGAGCCGCCCGTGATCAGCGCCAGCAGACCAGGAAACGAATCGCTGTTGGCGGGGGTGCGCGCGTTCGTGTAGGTCACGCCCCGTCGGGCCAGCTCGGCCAGCGCCGAGCTCGGATGAGTCTCGACGAATCGCGCCACGTCCAGCGCGTGCAAGCCGTCGATGCTGATCAACACCACGTGGTCGGCCGCACCATCGGATGCCGAGGGTCGATGGGCCAGCGCAGGCCCGGCGAACAGGAGAGAAGAAAGGGACGCTGCCAGGGCAAATCGCATTGGGACCTCCAGAAGTGGGTGGCGACCACCAGGCAACACGGGCCTGACGGACCGTCAGTGCGACCGGCAGAATCAGCCCACCAACCTTCGGAGTCGAGCGACAGTTTGGTTACCCGCCGTGACGTTCCCGCATCGCACAAAGGCGATTTGTTGCCGAAGGGCGAGCGACGTGACGGGCACTAATTTTGTCGAAAGGATGTTTCGCTGTGTGTCCGCGAGCGAGGAGAGCTCAGCACTGAAAATGTGTCACCGGGCCTCAATCAAGTCACTCACCTACCGATGGTACCCAGGAGATCCCAATGAGCAGTCCAGCACCTATTGCATCGTCTCACAACGCACCGGCTGTTCGTAGCGCGGATGCCAAGCAGACGCCGCCCGCGACTTCCGGGACGACCGGAAGCGTCCCCCAGGACCACGTTCAACTCAGCGCTGCCGCCCAGTCAGCGTTGCGCGAAGCGTCCGAGACGCCCGCCCAGACCGCGAAAGAGGCGCGGCAGGGCGACGTTCAGGCAAAGCATCTGCTCGCGAAGCAGGCGGTCGCAAGAGCAAGCCACGCTCAATCAATTCACGTGACCGCTTAGTCGTCGCGCAGGGCGGCGATGGGATCGAGCCGTGAGGCGCGCCAGGCCGGGTAAAAGCCGAAGAACATCCCGACCGCCACCGAGAACACCACCGCGATGATCGCTGCCTCGGGCGGCGTCGCCAGCGGCCAGCCGAGGTGGGCCTCGATGAGTGGCTCCGCGGCGATGCTGACCAGGATGCCCAGCACGCCTCCCAGCAGGCTCAACACGACGGCCTCGCCGAGGAATTGTGTCCGTACCTGACCGGGGGTGGCGCCGACCGCCATCCGCACCCCGATCTCGACGGTCCGCTGGGCCACCGAGGCCAGCATCACGTTCATGATCCCGATCCCCCCCACCAGCAACGAGATCGAGGCCAAGGTGACCAGGAGGAGCTCGAGCGTCCGGCTGGCGGTGATCTGCGCGTTCAGCACGTCATCGGGCCTGCGGATGTTGAAGTCGTCCTCGCCCCCCGGCGGGACGTGGTGCCGCTCGCGCATCAAGGCGGTGATGGCGTTGGCCGCCGGCGTGACGGCGTCACGCGACGTCGCCGAGCAGAGGATGTCGTCGAGCCACTGGTAGCCCTTCCCCTTCAGCTTCTTCTGGGCCGTCGTCCACGGCATCATGATGATGTCGTCCTGGTCTTGCCCGGTCCCCGTCTGCCCCTTGGGCCCGAGCAGGCCGATGACCCGAAAGAGAGAGCTCTGGATTCGCACCACCTCGCCGAGCGGACTCTCCGGACCGAACAATTGCCGGCGCACCGTCTCGCCGAGCAACACGACGCTGTCGACCTTGTCGACCTGCTCGGCCGTGAAAAACACTCCTTCGACGACCTGCCAACGTTTGACGTCGAAGTAAGACGGGGACACCCCGCGCCAGTGCGTGTTCCAGTTGCGCTCGTGGTACGCGATCTGCGCGCTGCCGTCGACGTTCTCGGCCACCGTCTTGACCAGGGCGATCTCGCGACGGATCGCTTCGGCGTCGTCCGGCACGAGGCTGGTCGTTCCGTGACTGCCCGTGCGGACACCGGCGATGTTCCTCGAGCCCGCCTCGAGCCATACCAGATTGTCGCCCAGCTTGCCCAGCTCTTCCTCGGCGCGGGCGGTGCCGGCCCGACCGATCGCCACCACCCAGATCACCGCCGCCACCCCCACCATGATCCCCAGCGCGGTGAGGGCGGAGCGCAGCTTGTGGCGCGCCAGGGCGCGGGCCGACTCGCCCCAGAATAGCTTCGCCGATACGCCGAGACGCATGTTTCAGGAATCCGGGGCCGGTTGGTCAGGCTTCAGTCGTTGTCCTGCATCAGGAAGCGGATCTTGAATCCACGCAGCCGAACGGGGACGGCGGTGCCATTTTTCTCTCCGGGGCTGAAGCGGCATTCTCTCACGGCCTCGACCGCCGCCTGGGTGAGGCCGTGCGCCAGTCCGCTGACGACGTGGATGTCACGGGCACGCCCATTCTCTCCCACCACGAGATCGAGCACCACCGTCCCCTCCAGGGCAGCCTGCTTCGCTTCGTCGGTGTATTTTCCGATGCACCGCCCCTGCGGCAGAGGCATGGTGGTGACCTCGTAAGCCGCCACTGGCTGGGCCAGGGCCGCGACGGCGGCCGGACCGGCGACGGGACGCTGGGCCTGAGGGCGCGCCGAATTTCCGATCGGCATCGCCGGTCCGCTGCCTGCCTGGGACGTCGACTCCATGGTCACCCCGAAGATCGGCGTGGTCGTCGTCGCTTCACCGGCCAGCGGCGGGTGCTCGGGCGGCGGCGTGTCCCGGGGATGCACGTCCCGGGAGGGGGCGCTGATGGGGCGTGCGCGTGGCCGCTCGTGCACGACCGGCGGCGGCGCCACCGGTTCGGCTGGCTTCGGCGCCTCCGGTTCGGGGGCAGGGAGCGGCGGCGGCGGCGCGACGACACGAACGGAGACGACCCGACGCGGGGGAAGCTCGGCGCGCCGCGGGAGATGCGCGAGCCCGCGCGCGAACGCCACGTGGCCGAGCACCGAGGCCACGGCGCAGATGAGCAGGCGCCCCTCGGAGGTCACGGCTCCCCGGGCGCCATGAGGGACGCGGGATCGATCTGGATCGCGAAGGAGGTGATGCCGAGCGACTTCACCACGTCGAGCACCCACACCACGCGGCCATGAGACACCGCCTTGTCACCGGCGATGATCACCTGCGTCTTGGGATCGTTGCTGGCGGCAATCCGCACGGCGTCGCGGAAGGCCCCTTCGGAGATCGGCTTCCCGTTCAAGTAGAACGCGCCATCGCGGGCGATGGTGACGGCCAGCGTGGTGGGGTTGAGCGTGGTGCTCTGACTGGCCCTGGGGAGCTCGACCTCGATCGCCTGCTTCGCGATCAGGTTCGCGGTCAGCATGAAGATGATCAACAGGACCAGCATGATGTCGACCAGCGGCGTGACATTTATCTCGGCGATGATGCCGCGCCGGCGTGACGAGCCGGCCATCACGCGTCCTTCGCGGGCGCCGGGGTCTCCACGGCGACGGTACCGCGGCGAGGCAAGGCCTTCAGCGACGCCAGGATCTCGTGCGCCAGCACCTCGGCGTCGGAGGTGGCCCGCTCGACGTGGCGGGTGAACGCGTTGTAGGTCGCCACCGCCGGCAAGGCCACGATCAGGCCGATGCCCGTGGCCACCAGCGCCTCGGCGATGCCCGACATGACCGCCTGCGTGCCCTGCATCGAGCTGCCGGCCAGATCGTGAAATGCCCGGATGATTCCCAGGACCGTCCCGAAGAGCCCCACGAAGGGCGCGTTGTTCCCCAAGGTACCCAGGAACGCCAGCCGCTTCTCGTAGCGGGCCCGCTCCCTTTCGATCGCCCCTTCCTTGCGCTCCTCGACCGCCGCCAGCCCATCATCGGCGTGGCTGAGGCAAGCGCGTGCGACGGCCGCCGCCATCGACCGGGCGCCCGCCAGCCTGACCAGCGCCTCGGCCGGACCGTTCTTGCGAAGCGCGCTCAAGCAGGCTTCGATGGCGTCCCGAGGCCTGCGCTCCTGGGCGAAGAACCACAGCCTCTCCAGCACCACGGCGACCGCGGCGAAGCTGAGGCCGAGCAGCAGGTAGAGCACCCAGCTCGAACCTGCGCGCAACATGATATCGAGCACCTGGGTATCGATGGTCTGTCCGTTCGTCATCGCGTCTCCTCGTCAGAATCTCCCGCGTACCCCCACGGTCGGCAGCACGTACCGGATCACGGTTCCGGGCTCGACCTCCTCGGGCAACAGCGCCACGTTCGTCACGTCGACATAGAAGTCGAGCAGCCATTTCTTCCAGACGGCCCGCTTGTCGATGCGCAGATCGAAGCGCAGGTATCCGTCGCCGCGTCCGGCGTTGTAGCCGGCGGTGGTGGTCGTTGGCTTGCCGCTCTGATACTGCCAGCGCAGGCCGATGTCCCAGTTGCGGCGCAGCGGCATCCCCGCCACCAGGTTCACCAGGTGGGTCCGATCGAAGTCGTAGGCCGCCCAGCTGCCGTCACGGTACCGTTCGGAGCGCGAGAGCGTGTACGAGACCCAGCCGAACACCCCCGTCTTCGACTGTCGTCTCAGCAGCACCTCGAAGCCGTAGGCGCGCCCGGTCTGCGGCTTCGTCAGGCGGTCGATGATCTCCTGGCCGTCCATCTGCTGGGTGATGATGCTGTTCGGCAACAGCGAGCCGTTCGGCGCCGTCGCCGTCGAGGCGCTGTTCACGGACAGATCGAAGACGGTGGGGTCCATGTAATTGAAGAACCCCTCGACCGACAGCTGAAAGCGATGCGAGAACGGCACCTCGGCGCCCAGGCTGGTTTGATAGGACCGCAGCAGCCCGTACTTCAAAGGCATCATGTCGAGCCCGGGCAGCGGCAGCACGAACCGCGGAGGCTGGTGATAGATCCCAGCGCTCCCTTTCAGCCAGATGGCGCTGTCGTCGCTGGTGGGGGCCACGTCCGGCAGGTCGCGCTGGCGCAGCTTGTAGCGCACCGTCAGCCGCGGATCCGCCGCCGAGGTGGTCGTCGTGCCGTCTCCGTAGAAGTCGGCGCGCACCCCGGGACGGAACAGGAAGCGGGGGGTCGGCCGCCACAGGGCCTCGACGAAGCCCGACCCGACATAGAACTTGTCGAGCTGGGAGGTGATCATGGAGAGCGGGTTGGCCGCCGCCGTCGCGGCGAGCCCCTGCTTGACGTCGTGGAACTGTCCCTGAAGTCCCCCCGAGAGCGTGAGGCGATCGTTCTGCACCCAGCGCAGCGACAGCGATGGCTCGGCGACCCACACCGAGAAGTCCGTGCCCATGCTGAAGGTGCGGTCGTAGCCGAGCACGGCGCGAAAGACGCTCTCCAGGCGACCGAACGTCCGGTGGTAGCGCAGATCGAGGCGATGAAACCCGAGGATGAGCGAGGGCGTGAGGGGCGGGTTCGATGCGTTGGGGTTGGCGTTGGCCGCCGCGGTGTCGAGCTCGTCGTTCGCCCCGAAGAAGAACACGGTCCAGCCGTCGCGCGCGTTGCCACCGTCGAGCCTCAGCTGATAGTCCCAGTACGACAGCGAGAGCTGCTTGGTGGCCAGTCCCAGCAGAAATCCGGGATAACCGTAACGTCCAGCCGCCGTGATGGTGGCGCCGAGCGGCGTCACCGGCTCACGAACGAAGCCTCCCACCTGCAGGAGGTTGGCGTCGAAATCGAGCAGCTTCTCGTCGGGACGGGCCCGGGTGGTGCGGCCATCGATGATGCCACCGGTGTAGCCCCCGTACGTGGCGGGCGCCCCCCCGGGGTAGAACTGGATCTCGTCGATGAACTCGGGATGGATGACGCTGGGGCCCGACAGCAGGTGATAAAGCAGCGGCACGCGGGTGCCATCCAGCAAGAAGCCCGTCGAGCTGGGGCTGGCGCCGCGCACGATGGGGAACGGCAGCAGCGACACCACCGACGACACGCCGGGGAGCGTTTGAATGACGCGAAACGGATCGCCGAACGTTCCCGGGATCTGGGTGATCTCCTTTCCCCGCAAGGTGACCCGCGACACCTCCTCGCGGCGCTGCTCGCCCACCACGACGATCTCGTAGGGATCGTAGCGATCGCGCTCGACGAAGTAGCTGACCGCCAGCTCCTGGGCGGGGGCGAGCGTCTCCTTCTGCAAGAAGGGGTTGTGGCTGGGCGCGTAGACGGAGACCGTCGCGGCGCCCGGAGGCAAGGGCAGTCGAAAGTGGCCGCGTGGATCGGCCTCGACCGAGTAGTGGCGATCGCCCACCACGGCGGTCACGGTGGCGCCGCCCACGGGCGCCCGGGTGCCGAGCTCGACGAGCCGCCCCTTCAGCAATGACGTGAGCGGTGGGCCTTCGTTCGAGGGCGCCAGCGGCGCGGGAGCTGGCGCCGGCGGCAGGAAGGTGTGCGTGAACGTGATCTCGACCGGCACCGGCTGCCCCGCGTAGCGGGCCGGCGTGAAACGAAAGGCGCGCGCCGCCGTCACCACCGCGTCGTCGAAGACGGGGCGCGGCGGGGTCTGAAGCACGACGTTCTGAACGGCGCCCGTGACGTCCACCAGCAGCTTCACGGTGACCGCGATCGTCTCGCTCTGGGGGGGCGCCCCTGCTGGATAGGGGACGTCGGTGCCGCCGAGCGGATGTGGCGGCTCGAACGTCGACCCGCCATCGGCGAGCGCGTTCGGCGTTCCTCCGTCGGAGGTGGCGTCGCGAGGTCCGCCGTCACCTTCCCCCGGCGAGCCGAGGGGAGCGTCGGGCGCTCCGCCGTCGGCCTCCGTCTGGGCGAAGGTGGAGGCCGGCGCGAGGACGACCAGGGCAAACGCCAGCACGACGCCAAGTCCGTGACCGATGAGCGCGGGGGCCCGCTTCAACGCCACGAGATCCCCCAGGTCGCCGTGAGCCCGACGTGAGGCCACCACTGTCGGCGCACGATCGCTTGGCCGGTGTCGGGCTCGACGCGGCCGGTGTCGTCGACGCAGCCGGTCCACTGCCCGAGCGCCTCGACCATCACGCTGGTGGCGGAACGAGGGCCGAGCACGATCGCCCATTCGGCGCGGGCCAGTCCGGCCACGCCGACGCCGCTGCAGCTGGGGAGAGGCGGGCTCGCGCCCGTCAAGGTGTAGGACGTGTCGAGCGTGCTCGGCAGCGGATCGATCTCGGGCCGCCCCGTGCTGCCCTCCACGATTCCCCCGAACCCCAACCCCAGGGCGAGAGACAGATGCGATGTCACGTGCCAGGTCGGATCGAGCGTGCCGGCGAACCGGAGCCCCGACAGGCCTCCCGGCGACGAGGCCAGCGCGTACTGGAACGAGGTGTAGATCGACCAGTCGGCGTCGAGACGCAGTCCCAGACGAAGCAGGAATCCGATCAACCGGCCGCTCGGCGCGCCCTCCAGTCCCATCAGGCGGCCGTAGAGGAGACCGAGCCCCAGCCGGAAGCCGCTCTTCTGCCAGGCTTCACGGTCGGCCTCGATCGGCAGAGAGAGCTTGGGCTCCCCCTCGGCGTCGTCGGCGCTGGCCGGACTGGGCGTATCCGAGCCGGACGAAGGGGGTGACGATGGCCCCGTGACGGGCGAGGCGATCGGTGCGGGCGCGGCGAGCGCCTGACTGGTCGCCACGAGGCACGAGACCACCACGAACGTGGTCAGTCGTCTGGCGATCCCCGCGCCTAGCTGCACGGCCACCAGGCGGGCGGATTCGCGGTGAAGTCCCAGTCGGGGACGGCGCAGGCGACATTCTCGCGACACCCCCGCAGCGTGTAGTGAGTGAGGCCCCGGCAGCGATCCTCTGGCCGTCCCGACACAACGAACTGGATCAGGTTCGGCTGATCTCCGGCATCGAACGAGGGAAGGTGCGCGCAGGCGGTGGTGCGACCGACCAGATCGGGGGCGCTCGATGGCGGCTGGCGATAGCGGATCGTGCTGTCGCTGCTCCGCTCGGTGCACGCGACCTCCTGAACATCGGTTGGTGGCTGGACGCCAATGCCGACGACGGCCGCATCCGGGGGCACCTGGGAACAGGTCGCGGGATCCTCGGGCGGAAGCTGCCCGGTGACGGCGGAGGTCAATCCGTCCGCGACCGAGAAGCCCCCGGCCGCCAGCACCGAGAAGCCGGGGAGCGGCGCGCCGCAGCCGCTGCGGGGGTAGAACGCGCTGGCCACGTCGAACCCCCCCTCGCGGTAGGCGGCCCGCTGATCGGGCGCCGTCATCGTGACGAAGCTGGCGCCGAAGACGACGTCGCCTGAATCGATGGTGTCCTCGGAAGGTGGCCCGTCGTCGCCCCCGCTGGGCGCCCGGTGCGGCTGGGCCAGCTCGAGCGTGCCGCTGCCGTCCCGATCGTCGTAGACGACGAAGCTACCGTAGGTCACGCGGGCCGTGATGTCACCGACGAGCACGTCGGCCGCGGGCAGATCCAGCAGCGAGATCGCCGTGGGCGTTCCGGGAACGACCGTCACGTTCGCCGCCACGCGAACGGGCACGAACCCGAAGGGATCTCGACACCCCGCCGCGATCACAGCCGCCGCCTGCTCCGATTCGGGCGGTAGGACGCAGAACGGCTCGGTCAGCCACTGGTCGCCCCACAGCAGCGCGACGTGAAGGGCCACCTCCGCCGTGTCATCGGGGGGGCGCACGGCGGCGAGGTCGCCGTTCACCACGACCTGAAACGTGGCGAGCGGAGGCGTGGCCCCCCCGAGACCTTGCGGGTTACCGCAACCGGCGAGCAGCGCGCTCGCGAAGAGCGACCGGGCGAGGCGCCTCAAGGTTGCCAACCAATCCCCAGCTCGGAGATCCAGCCTCCGTGGAGCGTCGAGGTGGCGTAGGAGACCGACGGTCCCCCTCCCAAGGTCAGCAGCCAGGGGCCCGCGACGTGCAGCAACACGACCACCTCCAGATCGCCGGCTGGCCGTGCCGAGAACGAGGACGTCTCGAGGTCACTCCCGGTCAGGCCGGCGCGGGCCCCCTGGTTGCGAAGCCGGTCCTCACGCACGAACGTGTGGCCAAGCCCCATTCGAAGGGCGATCCTCCCCCGACCCACGGCATGCTGGATCGCGCCGGTGGCGCGCAGCCGGATGTCCTGGTGGGTGACGGTCCAGGCGATCGATGATTCGGTGGCGCTCGACCAGGAGCCGCGCGCCCCGAGCGTGAACCAGCCGCTTCCGAAGGAGGCCCCGGCGCCCACGCCCGTCGAGAGACCGGTGGGTAGCGCCGCCGGCGCCCCGAGCGCCAGCCCTCCGTCCACGGTCAGCCGACTGGTCGAGCTGATCCGCCACGTGTCGTCGGTCAAGAGAGGCCCCTCGACGGCGAAGGCTGGTCCGCAGAGAATCGACACGAAGAGCAGGGCAAAGCAGAGCCGCAGCATCGTCTGCTCTGAGTGCCCGGCCGGCCCGAGCCCCTTCGCCCAGCGAAAGTGATTTTTTTTCGAGTGAAGGTTTTCCCGTTCCGCGGCAACTGACGGAGGGGCATCCATGCGCGCGCTGGTCATCGGTCCGTTGATCGTCCTGGCCGTCGCCACGGGCGGACGGGCCTGGGCGACCTGTCCTCCTTCGGCCCAGGTCCAGGGCGATCCCGCGCTGATCGCCGAGGTGTCCCGCGCGCTGGTCGACCGCGGCATCGCCTCCGAGATCTCCGGCTGCCCTTCCACTTTCGTCCGGCTCGAGCGCCACGACGATCTGATCGCGGTCTCGATCGCGGTCAGCAGCGGGCAGACCATCGAGCGCGGTGTCACCGACACCCGAACGGCGGCCACGCTGATCGAGTCGTGGGCGCGCACGGACGTCGAGGCGCCCCTGCTGGCCGCGCACGACAGGAAAGACAACGACGGCGGAGACGGAGACAATGACCGCGCGCCGAAGGATGATGCGCCGCCGCCCACCGCGCCGTCGGATATCGCTGTCCTCGCCGCGGAGCCCGCGCCGCCCGTTCCCGCCGCCGGACGAGGCGTTCAGCTCTTCGGTCTGACCGAGACGTCCCTGGCGAGCGACGGAACACGCTGGCTGGGGGCTCAGTTCGGGGCGTGCATCATGCTTGGCCCGCTCTGCGCGGCCGCGCGCTTGAGGTTCGCGACCGTAGTCGGTGGAACGGAGGACTGGCGAGCCGATCTGGATCGACACAGCGTCGAGCTGTTGCTGGGGGCCGATCTGCCCCTCCGCTTCGGGCGTGCCACCTTCTCGCCGGGACTCGCCGCCGGGATCGGGTGGACGCACACCCACGAAGAGGATTCCCCGCGGGGAGGCGAGACCGGTGGCCTGCGGGCCGAGGCGCACGCCAGCGTCGCTTATCCTTTCTCGCGTCGGCTGGCCGCAGAGGTGGCCCTGACGATCGCCGTGACTCAAGCCACACCCGTGGAGACGTCCTCGCCGATCCCCCTTCCGGACGAGCCGCGCTTCCTGACCCGGCTCGGCGCCGGGCTGCGTTTCGGTGGCCTGTGATGAGAGGCGACTTCTCGACGGTTGGCGCTCGGAAGAACCGATGCCGATGACCAGCAAGGGTAAATTGCTCTCCCTGCGCCCCACCGGAGGCGCGGTCAGCGCCATGTCGGACGAGGCGCTCCTGGCGGCCTGCGGAACCGGCGACATGGCGGCCCTGGACGCGCTTTTCGAACGTTTTCACGTCGCCCTCTATCGATTCCTCGGTCGGTTGCTCTCGCACGATCATCCGGCCTGCGACGACCTCGTTCAGGCGACGTTTCTCGAGGTTCGGCGCGTCGCCCGCACGTTTCGCGGAACATCATCGGTGAAGACCTGGATCCTCGGGATCGCGTCGAATGTCGCCCGGCACGAGCTCCGTGGGGAGAGGAGGCGCCGTACCCGTCACGAAGACTATGTCGAGCGGCTGTCGGCGGTCTCCGTTCGGCCCGATGACCAGGCCGAGCACCGCGAGCTCCTGGCGCGCGTGGCCGACCTCCTCCGCACGCTTCCCCACGAGCTGCAGGTTGTGTTCATTCTCTGCGACCTCGAGGATGTGCCAGGGACGGAGGTCGCGCGCGCCCTCGGGGTTCCCGAAGGCACGATCTGGCGACGCTTGCATGTGGCGCGAAAGACCCTTCGCGCCGCCCTGGGAGCAGACGAGCCATGACTCGTCCCCCCTGTCCGAGCGAGCTGGACCTGTCGAGGGCGCTGCGGGGCACCGTCGATCCCGTGCTGACATCTCACCTGGCCACGTGCACCCGCTGTCGGGCCATCTGGACGGGCCTCGAGCGCACGGTGCGACTGGCCCGTGATCTGCCCGTCAACATCCCGTCAGCCGCGCATCGCGAAGAGGTGCGAGCGGCCTTGCTGGCGGCGGCGGGAATGTCCCCTGTCCGCGAGGCGCGCGCCATTCCTCGTCGCGTCGCCTGGGCAGCCGGGCTCGCCCTGTCGCTCTCCCTCGTGGCCGCTGTTTTTCTGATCGTCGGCGCCTCGACGAGGAGTCGCGCCCCCCGCGCCCACGCCACGGTGCACGCCCGCTCGAGGACGGCCGATTTCGTTCTGGCGTCGCCGCCTCCGGACGAGCTGGTGAAGCTTCGCGACGGCACGATCAGCCTCGACGTCGAACCGCTCGGACCGAAGGAGCGCTTTCGCGTGCTGGTGGGAGCCGACGAGATCGAGGTGCGGGGCACCTCGTTCGAAGTGACGGCCGAGGCCGAGCAGCTCATCCAGGTGTCGGTGACGCGAGGTCACGTGAACGTCGTGCACCGGGGGGAGTCGCAGTTGCTCGGTCCTGGGCAGTCGTGGCGAGCCCCCCGTTCCCCCGCGCCCAAGGCGACCGTGACTCCAGCGATCGAGGCGACGATGCTGGCGACGCCGGTCGCGGAGCCGGCGAAATCACACCCGGCGCGGACCGTCGCCGTGAGTGGTCACCGGGCGCAAGCCCCGAAGCAGGCGCGCCGCTCGGAAGAGACCGAATTCGACGACGCCTGGGATGCGATGCGAGCTGGAAATTTCCGAGATGCCGCGGAGGGGTTCGGCGACGTGGTGACCCGGTCGCCCGCCGGGGCCCTGGCCGACGAGGGTGCCTTCTGGCGGGCCGTGGCACTGGGGCGCGCCGGAAGCGTGGTCGCGGCGATGGCGGCCTTCCGCGAGGCCATCAACCGCTATCCCAGCTCGCCACGCCGAGGCGAGGCAGCCGCCATTCTGGGCTGGCTGCTCGTCGACGCCCACCATCGAGACGAAGCCGAACAGTTCTTCCGCCTCGCCGAGCAGGACCCATCGGCGGCGGTGCAGGCGAGCGCGCGGCGAGGTCTGACGATCTCTGGACAGTGAAGCCGCCTGGCGCGGGCGCTTGGCCTCAAGGCAGGGTCTTGAAGAAGTCGTACATCGCCTTCATGGCGAAGCACGGCACGCCGTGCTCGGTTCCGCTGTAGCTCGGATCGTTGTGCGAGCACCAGATCGTCGGCACCGTGCACTTGTCGTAGATGATGCAGCCCGGGTCGACGGTGGGGTTTCCGCTGTCGGTGCTCTTGCAGCTCATCACGGGCGTGTAGGTCGTCGACGTGGTGGCGCACATGTTCGCGGTCCGGAAGCGCGCCACCGCGTCGGTGGCGGAGTTGGCGCTGCGCTGGTTGTCCATCTTGCCGTCGATGTACAGGACGGGCATGGGGATGGCCACGTTGTACGGGTCCGCCGCCACCGGCGAGACACCCTTCAGGTTCAAGTGCTGCGCGTCGCTCTTG
>DASYCK010000149.1:0-40018 GCA_036500205.1 Polyangia bacterium
CAGGGCCGCAAATTCGCGTCCCCGTAGAGCGCGATGTCGCCGATCTGCGAATCCAGATCGGTGTCCGTTTTGTAGGGGACGCCGGTGCTCGCCTCCAGCCGCTGCTGCGTGCCGGCGGCGTCATCGCCGCGCGCGAAGTAGCCCAGCTCCAGCTCTTGCCGCTGGCCGAGCAGCTCGCCGGTCAGATGCGCCGAGCCCCGTGCGCCCAGGGTCAGCTCGTTCACGTTCAGGTCCAGCATGTCGCCGCGCTGGGCGTGCACGCTCTGCAGCGGCTCCTGCACGTCGAGCAGGAAGCCGGTGAAATTCTCGAGCAGGCGCATGTCGCGCTTGATGACGAACAGCTGCTGCGTCAGCGTCGTGTCGCCGGTACGCGTCTCGACGTCGGCGGCCACCGAGGCGCGCGAGGCGTCGCCCCCCTCAGGGACCTGCTGGCGCGTGGTGCCCAGCAGGTCGTAGCTGTCGTAGAAGCCGATGCGCCCCGAGGCGTAGTCGTCCTCGCGGATGACCCCGGCCGAATGAAAGTGCGTCGTGTAGAGCTGCGCGGTCAGCCGATAGCTGCCGTTCGTGCCCAGGTGCCCCTCGTACTGCCCCATCGCCGAGCCGCGATCGGCGGACCGGTTTTGCCCGAAACCGTCGGTCTTGAAGATCTCGGCGCCGCCAAAGGTGTGCGTGCTCTGCCCTTCGGGCCCCCACAGCGCCACCACGCGTTCGGTGCCGAAGCTGCCCGTCATGTAGTGCAGCGACAGCCCGCGCTCCGCCAGGCCCAGCTGATAGTCGGCGCTGCCCGCCACCGCGTAGTTCCCTTGCGCCGGATCGAACGGTCCCTCGACGACGCGCAGCCCCTGGACCAGCTCGGGGATGATGAAGTGCGTGTCGGCGTAGCCGTTGCCGTGCAGGTTGCCGCTCTCGTTGATGGGCACGCCCCCCACGGTGAACTCGACGTCCTGCCCCTCGCGCGCGTCGAAGCCGCGCATGAACACCTGCTCGGCGTGCCCCTCGCCCCCTTCGTTCGTCAGCAGGATCCCGGGCGCCAGCTTCAGCAGATCGGAGGCGTTGGCGTGCGGGACGGCGGCGAGCTGATCGACGCGGATCTGGAAATCGGAGGCGCCCCGGTTGGTGGCGGGGCGCCTCCCCAGCACCGAGACGTCGAGGACCTTCGGCGCCGCGGGAGAAGCCGGCGCGGCGTTGGTGTCCTCGGTGGCGGCGATCGGCGGCGCGTCGATCGGCACCGCCACGGGCATCGCGGCCGGTGGCGTCGGGGGCGTGGCCGGCGCCGCCGGCGCCGCGGGCGCGGGCGCGGGCTTCGGCGCGTCGAAGTGGAAGAGGAGCTGGATGCGGCTCGCGACCGGGACGCCGTCGCGCTCGGCGGGCTTGAACCGCCAGCGGCTGGCGGCCTGCAGCGCGGCGCGATCGAGGGGCGGCGCGATCCCGCGCACGATCGCCGTCCCCATCACCTGGCCGGCGGCGTCGATGGTCAGCGCCACGGTGACGTCCCCGGCCGGGGCGGCCGCCACCGCTTCGGCGGGATACGCCGCCTGGCTCTGCTCGAGGACGACGGGGGGCGACACGTTCGCGGGCGCGACGGCCTCTGTCTCAGGGCTGACCCCGGCGCCGGGCTCGGGTGCCGCCGAAGCGCGCGGCGTCGTCGCCAGCGCGCAGGTGAGCCCGCAGATCGTCATCGAAAGGCGGCAGCGGCGGTGAAACCGCTGACGCTTGCTGGCGCTGGCGTGGTGCTGGCGGAACGAAGACAAGAGCTCCTCCTCGAATGGGTCCCCGGGAAATTCGTCGTCTGATCCCAGACTCGAACGAATGGGGCGGGTGGTTGCGCGCGCCGTTCACGGCGCCGGCGGGCGTCGCGATGAGTGGGCGCGGACGTGAACGCGCGCGAGACCGAAGGACGCGCCGTCGAGACGCGCGTGCTGCCACTGCTGCTTCGGCCCCGATGCGCGAGGCGCGGGCGGGCGTCGCTCGGCTCAGACGGTCGGAGGCGAGGTCTTCGGCGCGGAGGCCAGCAGCGCGGCGCGCCCCAGGCAGGAAGCCAGTCGGGCTGCCGGCACGACGACGACCGTAGGCGGAATGAGTCGAACCACCGCGCGTGCCGTGGGCGCTTGCGCATTCCCCTGGACGACGAAGGCCACCGCGCAGTGTTCATGCTCGGCCGGCTTGCTTGCGTCGGGCCCCTTGAGGACGAGACGCGTCGCTCCGGTCCGATCGGCGAGATCCGCGAGCCCGGCGGCACCGTCGGAGGCGACCGCGACGTGCGTCAGCTCGCCATGCTCGGCGCAGCGGACGTGCTGCACGCTGGCCTCGTGGAACGACGTCGAGAACGGAGCCAGCGCGGCGACGATCAACAGGCCGACTGTCAGCAACGTCTTCGCGACGCCTCTGCGCCTCACGAGCGCAAAGAAATCGTGACTGTCGTTACGCGCGCTCATGGCTTCCGAAGGCCTGAAATATGCGCGTATGCGCGGCGCTGTCAAGGCGCGCCGCCCCTTCGAAGCGGTGGTGGGCTCGCCAAACCCTGGTTCAGACAGAACCGTCGACGACTCGCGCGGTCACTGACACCACCCGGTCGCCGATCCGTCCGCTCCGGGGGAAGAGTCACAAACCACCTCACGCCCCTGCTCGTAGTGAGCCGAGAAGAACGATTGAAAGGCGGCGGCGTCGAAGCTGTTCGCGCGGAGGGTCCAGGTCCACGCCGACGCCGCCCAGTGCACGTCCAGCGTCGGATCGGGCACCAGCACCACGTGCGCCGGCTCGCTGTACTTGGACGTGCTGCAGTCCGCATCGGCGGGGAGCGCGTCGATCCAGGCCTGCGCGGCGGCGACCTCGTCGGCGCATCCGCACGGACAGTTGTAGCTGACGATGATGGCGCCGTGCTCGAGCCCGTGCACCAGGAAGCCCCAGGGGACCGGCGCGCTGTAGGTCTTGTACACGGGCCACACCGGATAGTGATTTCCCGACGATGGTGGGTTCGTGCCGTAACAGGTGGCGGAGCAGATCACGAGGTGCGTGAACCCCTCCTCGGCGTGCGACTCCACGCCGAGCGGCGCGCCGGCGACCTCGGGACAGCCGGTCATCGCGAACGGCCCCACGGGAGGGCAGCTGTCGCCTCCCGCGCCGGTGGTCGACGTTCCGCCCCTTCCTCCCCCACCGACCGTTCCGGCCTGGCCGCCGCTGTTTGCCGACGCTCCGCCGCCGCTGATCGCCGACCCGCCCCCGCCGCCCGCCCCGCTGGGCAAGCAAACGCCGCCATCACAGGCGGAGGCGCACCAGGACAGCGCGGCCACGAGCGCGAGAACGAGACCGCGCGCCGCGCCTGACCTCACCGTGGAAACAGCAGGAGCCTTCACGCCCGTTCTCCTAACACGATCAACGGCGGCGGACCGACATGGCGCGATCCATCTCGCGCTGGCTCTCTCGCTTCTTCGAATCCTCGCGCTTGTCCCATTGCTGCTTGCCGTGGACGAGCGCCAGCTCGGCCTTCACGCGCCCCTGCTTCTCGTAGAGAGACAGCGGCACCAGGGTGTAGCCCTTCTCGCGGATCTTGCTCGACAGCCGATCGATCTCGCGCCGGTTCAGCAGCAGCTTGCGCCGCCGCCGCGGGTCGTGATTGCGCTGGTGGGCGAAGGCGTAGACGCCGACGTCCATCTGGTGCAGCCAGGCCTCCCCTTTGTCGATGTCGGCGAATGCGTCGACCAGCGTGACCTTGCCGTCGCGGATCGACTTCACCTCCGACCCGGCCAGCACCAGCCCCGCCTCGATCACCTCATCGACGTGATACTCGTGCCGGGCGCGCCGGTTGCGCGCCAGCACCTTCGGCGCCGCGGCGTCGCCGCTCATGATCGGACTCGCGCTGACATGACGGGGCTTTTCTAGCGCAAGGTTCGCGTCAGCGCGACGACCCGGACTTCTTCGGCGCCGGCGCGCACCAGGACCTCGGCGCATTCGTTGAACGTGGCGCCGGTGGTCATCACGTCGTCGACGAGCACGAAGCGTCTTCCCCGTACCCGCGCCGGATCGGCGACCGCGAACGCGCCGAACAGCGCCACCCGGCGCGCGTTCGGCCCGCCCCGCCCCAGCTCGCGCGTGTCCCGCACGCGCTGAAGCAACGTCCGTTCGATGCGCGGCGCCGCCAGCAGCGCCGGCGCCGGTCTGCGGCTCAACGCCACGACCGCCAGCTCGAGCGCCTGGTTGAAGCCGCGCCGGCGCAGCTTTCGGGGGTGCAGCGGCACGGGAAGAATGGCATCGACCGGCGGCCCGCTCGCCGGCGCGAGCGCGCGCGCCAGCGGCTCGGCCAGCAGCCGCCCCAGCCGTCGCGCCAGGTCGGGCCGGTCGCCGTGCTTCATGCGCACGATGGCGTCGGCCAGGGGTCCCCCGTATTCGAACGCGGCGTAGGCCCGCGAGAACGCGAAGTCGAAGCGGGCGCAGCCCGGACAACGATGCCGCGCTGGTGGCCCGAAGTGGGGCAGGGCACAGCCAGCGCAGGAATTTCCGATCGGCAGCGTCGCCTGCGCGCAGCCGCCACACAGCACGGGGTTGTCGCTGGCGAGCGCCACGTCGCAGCCCGCGCATCGAGCCGGCCAGAACAGTTGAAGACAGGAGGTGACGACGGCGCTGCCCAGACTCATGCCCGCCTTATCGGGATTCACCGGCCGAGGTTTCGGGGTGTGCGTGAAATCACTGTTCTCGCGAGGCCTGTTTTCAAGGGGGGACGCCGCGTGAGTGGCCGGCTTTCATCCTTGACGGGACGCGATCCGACCTGCGAAATTGGCGGTTTCGCTGGACCTATCCCAAGAGCCACGCCGAGGAGCTTTCATGAACAGCCGTCACTCGATCGCTCTGTGCTCCTCGTTGCTCCTCTTTCGGGGGCGAGCTGTTACAGCAACGGGGTCAAGATCAGCGAGATGATCACCGAGGACGCCACGACGGGCGCCGGGATGGGCTCGATCACCTACAGCAAGAGCGGAGCGACCTGCCTCAGCGAGCAGTTCCCGATCCAGGGGGCGGGCGGCGCGGGCGGAGCGAGCGCAACGGTGGCGACGATCAAGAATTCTTCTGGCGCCACGGTGGCAACGCTCACCGTGTCCGACTCGAAGACGACCGCCACGTGCGACGGGGTGACCTACGACATCACGGACACGGGAGACTGCAGCATGCCGGGCACCACCAGCTCGACCGCTGACTGCTCCGCCAACGTCAGCGCGACCTGCACCCCGTGAGGCGCCTGCGGAGGGCACCATGCCCAGCGTCCTGATCGAGACGAGGAGATCCTGCAGCCCCGAGCAGGAGGTGGCGATCATGGACGCCGTTCACGGCGCCCTTCGTCAAGCGTTCAAGATCCTTCCTGGCGACAAGAACGTCCGCCTGGTGGCGCACGAGCCGCATCGATTCGTCTGTCCGCCAGGCAAGGCCGCGCCCGAGATGTACACGCACATCAGCATCGACGCGTTCGCGGGGCGGTCGGTGGCCGCGAAGCGCGAGCTGTATCGCGCCATCGTCCAGAACCTCGAGCCGCTCGGCATTCCCCGCGATCACGTGAAGATCTTGCTGCGCGAGCTCCCGCGCGAGAACTGGGGCATCCGCGGCGGGCAAGCCGGCTGCGACGTCGACCTGGGCTTCGTGGTCGAGGTGTAGCCGAGAGGTCGGCGCGCGTCAGCGCGCGATCTTGATGTTGAACGCGACCAGTGTGGCGTGGGGGCCCCGTCCGTGGGCGAGGACGACACAGGCTGGTGGGCGGGCCGGCGACCGACATCACGTTCCCGCGCGCCGTTTGCCTGGCATCGACCTTGTAGTGCATCGGCTGCATGAACAAAACGTGGGTTCTGTTTTGCGTGACGGCGGCGGCGGGGGCGTGCGCGAGCTGCGCGACGTCGACCTACCGGATCCCGGGTGGCGAGATGCAGCGGCTGGCGGAGCTGAACGTCGCCCAACGTGGCGCCGCCGTTCGGATCATGCCGCACGACGAGTCGAGCATCGCCTACGCGGCGGTGCCCGAGCCGGTGGCCCCGCCGGCACCCCCCATCGCCGCTGCGACGTCCGAGGCCGAGCGGTCCCGGGACGCCACCGAACAGGACACGACGGACGACGGCGAGCTGCCCGATCGCTGGACCGACGACGGGACGCGGGTCGACATGCAGCTTCAGATGGACGGCGGCAGCGGAGGGAACGTGCCCGCGTCACCCCGCGCCGGTCACGCGGCCTCGGGCACGGTCCACCCGCCCGTGCATCCGCGAACCATCGCGATGGGGGGGACATCGCCCGCGCGGGCCCCCACCGCCGTCTTTCGGGGCTCGCCCGGTGGCCCAGGCATGGCGCGCATCCCCGCACCCGTTCACGCGCACGGGGGATCGTTCCACGGACATGGCGGTGGCGGACACGGGGGCGGCGGCGGCGGCTCTTTCTCGGGCGGGGGAAACGGCGTCGCGCTCCTGGTGGCGGTCTTCCTCGTGGTAGGGCTGGTGGCGATCATCACCGAGACGGCGACCGCCGAGCCGCCCCCCTACGACGGCTGGGCCTCGATCTCCCCCGATCACCCGGTCCATCTGATCTACGGCCCGGGCGCCGAACGGGTGATCCGGATGCGCGAGCTGCGCCCGGACCATCTGGTCGGTCTGCGCGACACCGTCATCAAGGACAGCGAGGGGCGTCTGCATCGGCTTCCCCGCAATTTCACGGCTCCCCGAACGGCGTCGTGGTCCGTCGGGCAGCGGACGGTGGCGGATGGGCCCTGAGGTGGCTACCGAGCGTCCCTCAGTCGAGGTGCCATTCGTCGCCCACCGCGACGGCCCGCTGGATCGCCTCGTGTAACCAGGCCTTGGCTTCGGCGACGGCATCGGCCAGCGCCCGGCCCCGGGCGAGCCCCACCGCGATCGCCGTCGCCAGCGCGCAGCCGGTTCCTCGGACGGAGGGCCCGGGCAGCCGCTCGGCCGAGAAATGTCGGGCGCCATCGGGTGTGACCAGGATGTCGACCGCCATCGCCCCCTCCAGGTGCCCTCCTTTGATCAGCACGGCCCGCGCCCCCGCCTCGAGCAGGCTCTTTCCCGCGCGCGCGGCGCCGTCCAGGTCGGAGATCGCCTGCCCGGTCAGGCGCGCCGCCTCCACGGCGTTGGGCGTGGCGACCGTCGCCCGCGCCACCAGGCCAAGCAAATCGCGGAGATCGCCCCGGTAAAGGTCGCCTCCGCTGCTGGCGCCCAGCACGGGATCGACGACCACCGGCCCCGCGAAGGTACGAAGCGCCGCCAGGACGGATGCTGCCGCTGTTGCATTCGGCATCATCCCAACCTTGACGGCGACCGGGCCGAGCGCCGTCGCGGCCCCGAGCGCCGCGGAGACGGCCTCACCCAGCGCCGTCGGGTCGCGCGGTTCTATCGCTCCGACGCCGGTCGCGGCGGCTTGCGCCGTCCAGGCCGTCGGGACGAGTCGCACGCGCGCGCCCAAGGTGCGCCCTGTAAGAAGATCGCGTACCACGCCAGCGCCGCCCGTCGGATCGAATCCGCCCACGGCCACCACCACGACCGCGTCCGCCCCGGCGTTTTGTGGGTGAAAGTGTGAAACAGGCGAGCTTCGAAAGTGAAAATCCTGCATGGATTCTTGTGTAACCGCGTTGCCCAACCAAGTCGGCGTCGGTATCATACGCCGGGCAAGCAGGGGATCTTGGCGAAGGACTCGGGGCTCTGTGGGTCGCGCCCGCGTCATCAGGGGGTGGTCCGCAACCGGGGTCGTGATCGCCGGGTCCCGCTGCCTTCCTCAACGTGAGCCAGCCACTCCAACCGCCGATTCAATTCGGCAAATACACGCTCTACGAGCGCATTGGACGCGGCGGCATGGCCGACGTGTTCAAGGGGCGTATTCAGGGGCCTGGTGGCTTCGAGCGGGTGTTCGTGGTCAAGCGGATCCTGCCGCACCTGTCGGACGATCCGGCGTTCATCAACATGTTCGTCGACGAGGCGAAGCTGTCGGCCCGCCTCAACCATCCGAACATCGTCCAGATCTTCGAGCTGGGTTCGGTCGAGGGGGAATATTTCATCTCGATGGAGTACATCGCGGGACACGATCTCGCCGAGACGATGCGCGCCATCTGGAAGAAGTCGGGCGCGCCGCGCGTCGACATGGTGGCGTACGTGGGGCGCGAGATGTGTCGCGCGCTCAGCTACGCGCACGGGCTGACCGACGATCGGGGCCAGCCGCTCGGCATGATCCACCGCGACGTCTCGCCGTCGAACGTGATGCTGTCGTACGAGGGGGCCGTGAAGCTGCTCGACTTCGGCATCGCCAAGGCGCTGGGCGATACGCAGGAGACCACGAAGAGCGGAACGCTGAAGGGCAAGTACGCGTACATGGCGCCCGAGCAGACCGAGGGTGACAACGTCGATCATCGCATCGACATCTTCGCCGCGGGCATCGTGCTGCACGAAGTGCTGACGGGGCGGCGGCTGTTCAAGGGCGCGAACGACCTGCAGACGATCGAGCGGGTGCGGCGCTGCGACGTGCGCCCCCCGTCGCAGCTGAATCCCGCCTGCCCGCCCGAGCTGGACGCCATCTTGTTGAAGGCGCTGTCGCGGGAGCGCGACGATCGCTATCAGGACGCCAGCGAGATGGCCGATGATCTGGACGAGATCGTGCACCGGTCGCACTTCACGCCGGCGAACCTGGGCTCGATCCTGCGCGACAACTTCGCTGGCGACAGCGGAACGGGCGCCTACCCGGCCGCCTACCCGCCCGGACGGTCGACGCACACGAGCGTGCCCACGGTGTCGTCGGGCTCCGCATCTGGCGTGCGCTCGGGGACTGTTCCCCCGATTGCGATCTCGCAGCCGCGTGCCACGGGACGGCGACCGGCGGTGAGCGGCGAGGACCTGGCCGCGGCGGGGACGGTGCTGGCGCGCCCGGTCTGGAAGCGCGGATCATTCTGGGCGGTGGCCGTGCTATGCGTCGGCGGCGTGGGCCTGGGTGTCGCCAAAGGGGTCGTGCCGCACGGCCTGGCGACGTCGTCGTCCGAGGAGTTGACCGTGCCCGGCGCGATGCCCGCGGCGGCCGCCGCGATGAAGAAGGTCAAGCTGACGCCCGTGCTGGTGCAGAGCGAGCCGGAGGGGGCCGAGGTGTACGTGGCGGGCAAGCTCGAAGCGGTCGGCACGACGCCGATCTGGTTGAACCTGGAAGTGAACAAGCAGGAGCCCGTGCGGGTGATGATTCGCAAGTCGGGCTATCAGGACAAGGCGGTCGCCATCGAAGGCGATCATCCCTCGACCGCCCAGCTGATCGAGACCGTAGCCAGCCCGACGACGGCGATGCCGGCGGCGGCCGGGGGCGGGGCCGACGACGAGAAGGCGGCCGTGGCGCGCCGTTTCATGGCCCGGCGCCGGATCGTGATCAAGAAGAAGACCCCGGACGCCCCCGAGGCCGTCCAGGTCGAATCGCCGTAGCGGCCGCGCGCGCCGGAGCGGCACCCGAAGTTCTGGCTTCCGAGATTCTGGCTCCCGATCCTCCCGAGGATTTCGAGTTGCGTGTTTACGGACGGGGGAACGGAATGAACGACGGATATCGAAGGTGGTTTGGCGCGCTCGCGCTGCTCTCGTCGCTGGGGTGGCCATCCGGCGCGAAGGCGGCCGACCCGTCGCCCACGACGACGGCGGCGCCATCGCTGGCGGTGGTGGTGGGGACGAATCAGGGCGGGCCCGGTCAGACCGAGCTCCGCTTCGCCGAAGACGACGCCCGCGCCGTGGCCACGGTGCTGGGGACCCTGGGGCGGTACCAGCCGGCGAACGTGCAGCTGCTGCTGCGCCCGTCGCTGAAGACGGTCGAGCAGGCGCTGGACGGCCTGGCGGCGCGGGCCCAGGAGGCGAAGCGCCAGGGGGAACAGGTGCAGGTCCTGTTCTATTACTCGGGCCACGCGCGGGCCAGCGCCCTGAACCTGGGCGACGAGGAGTTTCCGCTCGGGGATCTGCGGGCGCGCCTGCTGTCGTTGCCGGCCACCGTCACGGTCGTGCTGCTCGACGCCTGTCAAAGCGGCGCCATCTCCCGCGTGAAGGGGGCCGAGCCGACGGCCGATTTCTCGTACAACTCGGTCAGTCGCCTCGACAACGCGGGGATCGCGGTGATGGCATCGTCGACGGGGACGGAGCTCAGTCAGGAATCGGAGACGTTGCGGTCGTCGTTCTTCACGCACCACCTGCTGGTGGGGCTGCGGGGCGCCGGGGACACGGACGGCGACGGTCGGGTCACCCTGGGCGAGGCGTATCGCTACGCCTACAACCAGACCCTGGCGGCGACGGCGGCGACGGCCGTGGGCAGTCAGCACGCGACCCTGGAGACGGGGTTGCGCGGCAAGGGGGAGGTGGTGCTGTCGTATCCCTCGGCGGCGAACGCGCGGATGGAGCTGCCGGCCACGCTGGGGGGCGAGCTGCTGGTGCGGCTCGAGCCGCCGGGCACGGTGATGGCGGAGATGCACAAGGCCCCCGGTCACCTGTTGCGCCTGGCGCTGTCGCCTGGCCGCTACGTGGCGATTCACCGCGAAGGGGGCCGGGTGCGTCGCTGCGAGCTCGCGCTCGCCGAGGGACAGACGGCGATCCTGAACGTCGCCGGCTGCGCCGACGTCGCGCCGGCTGTCGTCGCCGCCAAAGGGGGAGAGGGCGAGGTCCTGCCGCCCCGCGATCGGTGGATCTTCCTCGCGGCGATGGGGGGCGCGACGGCGCGCCACGATCGCTTCGTCAGCCGCCTCGGTGACTTCGGGTTTCAAGATCAGGTCTACTTCGGGCTGCCGCGGTTCTCGCTGGCGGTGGCCCACGCCGTGCGGCGCCACCTGGCGTTCGGGGTCGAGCTGGGCAGCCTCGACGAGCGCGTGTTTCGCCGGCAGTCGTCGACGACGCTGTCGGGCCAGGACGAGCGGTTCTGGTGGTCCACCTACGCGCTCGGTCTGTTCGTCGAGAGCGACTATCCCTTGTGGCGCGACCACCTGATTCCGTACCTGCGCGGCGGCTTAGGGGTGACGTTCGCGCGCACCAGCTACCAGGAGAGCGACGCGGACACGCACGCCGTCGTCAGCGACGCCACGACCTCGGATTTCGGGTACGTGCTGCGCGCCGCCGCCGGGGTCGCCGTCATGCCGTGGCGGCACTTCGGATTCTACGGCGAGGGGACCGCCACCTTCGCGCCGACGGTCGACAACTTGCTCGGCGACACCCACGACAGCGGCGGCTTCGGGGTGTTGCTGGGACTGCGAGGGGCCCTGTGAATTCCAACGAGAGAGCCTGGAAGCGCGCGCTGCGGTCGGCGCGGTCGCTGCGACTGTTCCTGTTCGTCCTGGCGCTGCCGCTGCTGATGGCGGGCGAGTGCGAGGAGCCGCTGGTGAAGGACAGCGGCTTCGACCTGTGGTGCGGCGACATGCTGTGCGCCTGGGAGGTCGACGAGGGGGCGATCGCCAAGGTGCCGACCTGGAACGCCAGCGACCACGGCGTGGCGCTGGTGGCGGCCGAGACGCGGATCTCGCAGCTGCTGTCGTACAGCAGCGACGATGTCAGCTGTCTTCACTTCAGCCTGCTGGCGAACGTGGACGCGGCGGCGACCGTGACCCTCGAGCTGGACTTCGGCGACCATGGCGGGACGCCCGACGTCACGCAGACACTCTCGACCGGCGCGTGGAGCCCGATCGACTACCACCTGGTGACGCCGACGTACTTTCAATCGGTGCGCGTGTCGCTGCGCAAGAGCGGAGCGGGGCAGGCGGTGCTGGCGCAGATCCAGGTGGCGAAGTCCTCCGGGTGCACGGGGGCGCCGCCTCAGGGTTCCCTCGGCCGGCCCGCGGGCGCGACGTGCGAATCGGCGAGCCAGTGCGCGGGCAGCTCCTGCCTGGCCCGTCAGCTCGCCACCGAGCTGATTCCCGATCCCAGCACGCCACGTGACGTGTGCGCGTCGTGCGCGAGCGACGCCGATTGCGCGGCGGGCAGCGTGTGTGGTCTGACCTGGAGCCCGGCGTTCCTCGAGCCGTTCCCGGGCTGCGCGGCGCCCCCGGCCCTTTCGCTCGGTGAGCGCTGCTTGACCGGCGCGGCGTGCGCCACCGGCGTCTGCTGCGCGGGCGTCTGCTCCGCCTGCTGCGCCAGCGTCGGCCCGACCTGCGCGTCGAGCGACCTCTGCGCCGAGCGGCCGCGCGACGGCAACGGTTCGCCGCTGCGCGCGGCCTTTCAGTGCGGACCGGGCGCCTCCCACGGCGCCGGGCAGACCGCCTGCCTGGGCGACACCGATTGCGCGAGCGGCCACTGCACGGGGGCGGCATCCCTGAGCGTGTGCGCCGCCGACGGCCGCCGTTGCGCCACGCCCGCCGATTGCCCCCACCCGGATCAAAACTCGTGCATCGCTCTCGGCGTCGCGGGTGGAAGATGCGACTAGACCGCGCATGGAGACCCTCGCTCGCTACGCCCCCGCGCTGTGCCGCAAGGCGCGCCGCATGCTGGGAAACGCGGCCGACGCCGAGGACGTCGTGCAGACGGTGTTCGCCGAGCTTGTCCAGCGCGGGCGGGTCGGCGCCGATCTGCCGTATCTCTTCCGGGCGGTCACCTCGCGCTGCCTCAACCTGGTCCGCGATCAGGGGAACCGGCGCCGGCTCATCGAGCGGCAGGCGCCCGCGCTGCGTGGGGCGGTGCGCGTCCGTTGCGACGACGAGGTCATCGGGACGGATCTCATGCTGAAGCTGGTCGATCGGCTGGACGCGGCGACGGCCGAGGTGCTCGTCTATCGCTACTTCGACGACCTGACCCAGGACGAGATCGCCGAGCTGCAAGACGTCAGTCGAAAGACGGTGGCGGCGCGGCTGGAGCGCGTCCGCCAGGCCGTTCACGCGCTCATCGGCGAACGGCGCGGCTCGGGTGGCGGCGCGACGGAGGGGGCATGACCACGCCAGCCGACTGCATCGGCGAGCCGGTGTCGTGGCTGCGCCTCGAACGCTACCGGCTGCGTGAGCTGCCGGCGGCGGTGGCGACGGAGGTCGAGGCGCACCTGGCGGCGTGTCCGGTGTGCGCGGCGTGCGCGACGGAGACGAATCAGCCGCTGACGTTCTCGGCGCCGGTGATCGCACCGGCGACGAGCCGCGGTGGAGACAGGGTGGGGGCGTGGTTCCGGACGCGCGCGGCGCGCGCGGTGGCGGGCCTGGCGTTCGCCGGAGTCGCCGCCGCGGTCGTTCTGGTCGCGCGCTCGATCGAGCGACCGGTGCCTGGCTCGGTGGCGCTCGGCGTGCGCGACACCTTGCCGGGAATCAAGGGGGGCGCCGCGGCGATCGAGCTGGTGCGGGAGCGACAGGGGGTGGTGGTGCAAGGGGCGGACACCTTCGGCGTCGACGATCGCTGGAAGGTCCTCGTCACCTGTCCCGGCGAGCGGGTGCTGTTCTGGGACGTGGTGGTTCGCGACGGTGCGCGGGCGGACTTCCCGCTCTCTCCCACGGCGCCGCTGGCCTGCGGTAATCACGTGCCGCTGCCCGGGGCGTTTCGCATCTCGGGCGGCGACGACACGCGGGTCTGCGTCGTCCTGTCGAGCGATCCCGTCGAGCGCGGGCGATTGACGGCGGCGACGCCTGGCGAGGACGTCTGCGTGACCGTGCACCCCGAAAAGTAGAGGCCCCGGGCGCGCTTGCACGAGATCCGGATTTGAGTATCTTCGCGCCCATGCAAATTACGAAGATTGTTTCCCGACGGTGCGGATGGGGCATGGTGGTGGGACTGATGGCGTGGGCTGGTGGCGCGCGCGCGCAGAATGTCGCGGCGCCCGCATTCGAGTTTCAGAAGCCGCCCGAGAAGCCGGCCGTCGAGTGGAAGGTGCAGTCGAAGGGGGGCCTGCTGCTGACGTCGGGCAATTCGCAGACCGGCTCGGGGACCTTGGCGCTCGATGCCTCGCGCCTGTCGGGGCAGAACAAGCTGTCGTTGAATGGCGGCGTGGCCTACGGCCGCTCGCGGATCCTGACCGCCCTGCCCCCGACGGGGACGGAGACGACGGCGCTGGGGCGCGACACGCGCACCACCACGAACCAATGGAAGACGAAAGGTCGGTACGATCGCTTCGTGACGCCGAACAACGCCGCCTACGCGGTGGCGCAGATCGGCGCCGACAAGATCGCCGGCAAGCAGCTGTACGGCGGCGGCCAGGTCGGGTACAGCCGGCAGCTCCTGAAGAACGAGCAGCACACCCTGGTGGCCGAGCTCGGCTACGACTTCTCGTACGAGAGCTACGTGCAGTCGCCGGGGAAGACCATCGACGGCGTGTCCATCCACTCGGCGCGGCTGTTCGTGGGCGAGCTGTTCTCGCTGACGAAGGAGACCGGTTTTTCGGGGAGCTTCGAGGCGCTGTTCAACCTGAACAAGGAGAACGCCCTGAACGCGAACGATACGACAGGCAACTCGAAGGGCGTCGACGCGTTCAAGGACACGCGCCTGATCGGCAAGCTCGGCATCACCACGCTGCTGCGCAAGAGCCTGAGCATGGCCCTCGGCTTCACCATCAAGTACGACCAGAACCCCGCGCCGTTCCCGCTGCCGTCCGGCGCCGCCCCCTACGCGGCGGACTTCCTCCCCTTCGCCGACAAGGTCGACACGCTGACCGAAGCGACGCTGATCTACACGTTTCTGTAGATCAGCGAAGGCGGGCTCAGCCCGCCTGAGAAAGTGCCCGTCGAGCAGCTCCGGACCCGGCTCTAGTCGTCCGGATCCGGTCTTGGGGGTCTCGTAGGGGGGACGAAGTCCCCCCTACGTGTCTTTAGTCGTAGTACTCGGCGCCCAGGTGGGTAATCAGCTCTTCGCCGCGCAGGTGGCGCAGCGTGTTCTTCAGCTTCATCAGCTGGATGAAGAGGTCGTGCTCGGGGTAGAGGCCAGGGGCCGAGCTGGGGCTCTTCCAGTAGAAGGAGAGCCACTCCTGGATGCCGCTCATGTTGCAACGCTGGGCGAGATCCATGAACAGGGCCAGATCGAGCACGATCGGCGCCGCCAGGATCGAGTCGCGGCACAGGAAGTCGATCTTGATCTGCATCGGGTAGCCCATCCACCCGAAGATGTCGATGTTGTCCCAGCCCTCTTTGTTGTCGCCGCGCGGCGGGTAATAGTTGATGCGCACCACGTGGCACATGTTCCCGTAGAGGTCGGGGTACAGGTGCGGCTGCAGGATGTGCTCGAGCACGCCCAGCTTCGACACCTCCTTGCTCTTGAACGACTCGGGATCGTCGAGCACCTCGCCGTCTCGGTTGCCGAGGATGTTCGTCGAGTACCAGCCCTCGACGCCCAGCAAGCGCGCCTTGAAGCCGGGCGCCAGGATCGTCTTCATCAACGTCTGGCCGGTCTTGAAGTCCTTGCCGCCGATGGGGACGCCGTTCTTCTTGGCCAGCTCCTGCAGGGCCACGGTGTCGACGGTCAGGTTGGGCGCGCCGTTGCCGAAGGGGACGCCGCTCTTCAGGGCCGCGTAGGCGTAGATCTGCGAGGGCGAGATCTCGGGATCGCTCTCCTCCAGGCCCTTCTCGAAGGCGGCCAGCGACGCGTGCACGGCGCTGGGGCTGCGGTACACCTCGGTCGAGCCGCACCAGATCATGACCAGGCGGTCGCAGCCGTTCTGCTTCTTGAAGTTCTTGATGTCCTCGATCACCTGATCGGCGAGATCGCGCTTCGACTTGCCGGTCTTGGCGTGCGTCGCCGTCAGCTTCTTCACGTAGGTCTGGTCGAAGACCGACGTCATGGGGCGAACGGTGGAGAGAAAATCCTTCAGCTCGTTGAGGTGCTCTTTCGACAGCACGCCCGCCTTCGCGGCGGCCTGATAGGCGTCGTCGGGAAACAGATCCCAGCCGCCGAACACGATGTCCTCGAGCTTGGTGAGGGGAACGAATTCCTTGATGAGGGGCGTCCGGGCATCCGTGCGCTTGCCCAGCCGGATCGTTCCCATCTGGGTCAGCGAACCGATCGGCTTGGAAATGCCGCGACGGATGGCCTCGACGCCGGCGATGAAGGTCGTGGCGACGGCGCCCATGCCGGGAAGCAGAATTCCGAGCTTCCCGCTCGCGGGGCGAATATCGACGACTTTTCCAGCGGTTCCAGAGGTATTTGGTGACATGAGGGCTCCTTCTATAGCCGAGGGCGGGCTAGCTGCAAACGCAAGCGCGTTGCACGACTGACGAAATTTCGACGCGAGGGGCAACCGTGCAACCTGGATGCCTGCGTTCGCCCGTCCCCCCGTGCCCCTAACCCAGCGAATTTACGTAGCAGCAGGTGTCCGATGGTGGTAAGAATCGCACCCTTTCAAACACCACACGCCTGTCGAGGGGGTCGTGCGTGCCCGGTCTGGCGAGGTCGCTGGTCCCGGGTTTCGACCCCCGATGAAGCAGGCGGAGGAAACCAACGCGAGGAATGAACATGGAAACAGAAGCCCAGCAGAGCGCCCCCTCCATCCCGACCCTGTCCGCCCCCACGAACGAGCAAGGCGCCTCCTTCGATACGCCCATCACGATCCGCGACATGATGGAAGCGGGCGTCCACTTCGGTCACCAGACCAAGCGGTGGAACCCGAAGATGAAGAGCTACATCTTCGGCGCGCGCAACGGCATCCACATCATCGACCTGCAGCAGACGGTCAAGGCCTTCACGCGGGCCTTCAACTTCCTGGTGCAGACGGTGGCCGCTGGCCGCCCGGTGCTGTTCGTCGGTACGAAGAAGCAGGCCCAGGAGATCATCCGTGACGAGGCCGCCCGCTCCGGTCAGTTCTGTGTCACCAACCGCTGGCTGGGTGGGACGCTGACGAACTTCCACACGGTCAAGGGCTCGATCGATCGCCTTCACAGCATCGAGAAGATGGCGACCGACGGCACGTTCGATCGCATGACCAAGAAGGAAGTTCTCGGCATCACGCGCGAGCGCGAGAAGCTGGAGAAGGCGCTCGGCGGCATCAAGGACATGAGCGAGCTGCCCGGCGCCGTGTTCATGGTCGACGTGGTCAAGGAGCACATCGCCGTCACCGAGGCGCGTCGCCTGGAGATTCCGATCGTCGCCGTGGTCGACACGAACTGCGATCCCGACGTCATCGACTACCCGATCCCGGGCAACGACGACGCGCTCCGTTCCATCAAGCTGTTCGCGTCGAAGGTGGCGGATGCCTGCATCCTCGGCCAGCGCTTCGGTCGCGAGCGCGCCACGCAGGCCCGCAACCGCAACGTGGAGAGCGAAGGCGAGAGCCAGACGATCCGCGTGTCGTCCGGTGGCGAGGGACCGCGCGTCGAGGTGGTGTCGCGCCGCCGCAGCGATCTGCCGGAGCCGGAAGCAGCGGCGACCCCGGAAGACGAGGCCAAGTAGAGGCAGGCAGGGGGAAGGCACGCAGGGGGGACTTCGTCCCCCCTACGAGACCCCCCTTTTTCAGGTCGGCGCCGGCGCGGCTGAGCCGCGCCTCCCGCTTTCTTGGACCCGCTCCCTGCGGTCGCTCTGGCGAGCGGGGGAGCGCGGCATTGAAAATTTTTCGAACACGTGAGGATGAACCATGGCTGATGTGACGACACAGATGATCAAGGATTTGCGGGAGCGGACGGGCGCGGGGATGGCGGATTGCAAGAAGGCTTTGACCGAGACCAGCGCCGACATGGAGAAGGCGATCGAGTACCTTCGCAAGAAGGGGATCGCGTCGGCGGCCAAGAAGGCGACGCGCATCGCCTCCGAGGGGACGGTCGTCAGCTACCTGCACGGCAGCCGCATCGGCGTGATGGTCGAGATCAACTGCGAGACCGACTTCGTGGCGCGCAACCCCGACTTCGTCGGCTTCGCCAAGGAAGTGGCGATGCAGGTGGCGGCCATGAGCCCGCAGTACGTCTCGCAGGAAGAAATTCCCACCGCGCTCGTCGAGAAGGAGAAGGGCATCCGCGCCGAGCTCGCCAAGCAGTCCGGCAAGCCCGAGGCGGTGATCCCGAAGATCATCGAGGGGCAGCTCGCGAAGTGGTCGAAGGAGATCTGCTTGCTCGATCAGATCTGGGTGAAGGACCCGGAAGGCAAGAAGGACATTCGCTCGCTGCTGACCGATCTCGTCGCGAAGACGGGTGAGAACGTCAGGGTCCGTCGCTTCGTCCGCTACGAAGTGGGCGAGGGGCTCGAGAAGCGGGCCGACGACTTCGTCGAAGAAGTGAAGAAGCAGGCTAGCTGAGGCCGAGCGCCGCGGCGGCCTGAAGCTTCAGGCCGCCCGCGGGGTCAGCGGACGTCGATCGCCTTGAGATTGAGGATCGAGACGCGGGGGATGCGGAACCTGATGTAGCGGGCGGTGGCGCGGGGAAACTTGGCGGTCCAGACCGTGAACGCCTCGGTCCGGCGCGCCACCTCCGTCCATTGCTTGTGATCGGTGCTGACCTCGATGATCAGTGGAATGGTGCGATCGCCGCAGCAGTCAGGCCGGTTCGTCACCTCGACCTGGTGAACCGCCGTCGGCTTCAGCAGGTCGTACTCGGCCCAGGGGTCGTTCTCGTTGTTGGTGTGGCAGAGCAGCAGCCCGTCGCACATCGGATCGGTCGCGCATCCGGGCCACGTCGAGCTGACGGTGAACGGCTTCCCCTCGACGAGGTTGCTGCCATGGAGCAACGTGCGCGCGCCGGCGCCCAGCAACACCAGCACGGCCGCGCACGCCACGACGCGCAGCCAGCGCCGGATGAGGAGGGATTCGACGCGCCGGCGGGGGGCGTCGGCGTTCCACAGCAGCCGATCGAGGAACGCCCGTGCCTCGGAGACCGGGTCGCTGACCGCCTCGGCCGGATCGTGAGATGAAGGCGTGGGCGACGACGCGGCCGGCGTCGCCGTCAGCAGCGTGGCCTTGACGGCGGCCAGCCGGGCAGGCTGCGGCTCGGCGGCGCGCAGAGTCTCCTCGGGGGCGCTCTCCCAGGCGACCGCCAGCTCGGGCGCCGTCGTCACGTCCCCCTTCGTCATGTCCCCCTTCGTCGGCGCCAGCACGAACGCCACGCCATCGCGAACGAGCTGCAACGTCACGGGGGCGCGGTTCCCCGGGGGGAGCGGCTCGGCCGGCTCGGCGACGCGGCTGGCGATCTCGGCCAGCAGGCGCGCCTGTTGAAGGGCCCCGCCGCGCGACGCTTCGTCGTCGCGCAGGCGCTGCTGAGCCTCTTGCATCGCGTCGGTCACGAAGATCCAGCCAAGGGCCTTCTTCAGCATGGGGGGGATTTATGACCCAGGGACCGTCGAGAAGTCCAGCAGACGGGAACGTTCATCGACTCTCCGCGACGCGCGGAATCGAGCCCGCGGTCTTGATGATATTTTGGAGGCGGTGCACTAGAGTGCCTGCGATGCCGAAGGCCAAGCGAACCCGTCCACCGTCCAGTTCCGCGGCGCCGCAGCCGAAACCGTCGGCGGTGACGTCCTCCGGTGGTCTCTCGTCGGACGACTCCGAGCGCCCGCCGCTGGCGCCAGGCGTGAAATACCGCCGCATCCTGCTGAAGCTGTCGGGCGAGGCGCTGATGGGCGAGCAGGGCTTCGGCATCGAGGCCGCCACGCTGTCCCAGATCGCCGACGAGCTGATCGACATCCACAGCCTGGGCGTCGAGGTCGGCATCGTCATCGGCGGCGGCAACATCTTCCGCGGGCTGGCCGCCAGCTCGCGCGGGATGGATCGCGCCAGCGCCGACTACATGGGCATGCTGGCGACCGTCATCAACTCGCTGGCGCTGCAGGACGCGCTGGAGAGCCGCGGGCTGCGCACCCGCGTGCTGTCGGCGCTGGAGATGGAGCGGCTGGCCGAGCCGTACATCCGCCGCCGCGCCATTCGCCACCTCGAGAAGGGGCGGCTGGTCATCTTCGCCGCCGGCACCGGCAACCCGTACTTCACGACCGACACGGCCGCCTCGCTGCGCGCCATGGAGATCGGCGCCGAGATCGTCATGAAGGCGACCCGGGTCGACGGCGTCTACGACAAGGATCCGCACAAGCACAAGGGGGCGCGCATGTTCCGGCGCCTGTCCTACCTCGACGTGCTGAACCGCAGCCTGGCCGTGATGGACTCGACCGCCATCTCGCTGTGCCGCGACAACAAGCTGCCCATCCTGGTGTTCAACATGACGAAGCCGGGGAACATCCGCCGGGTCATCCTGGGCGAGCCGCTGGGAACGCTGGTGCTCGATGAGGGGGCAGGCACGCCGGGCTGATGTTGCGCTATCCTCTGCCGCCGTCGGACCCATCGGACGATGACGGCCGGCCACCGGAGCGAAAGGGAACGCGAAAGGGAACGCGAAAGGGAACGCAAGGAGAGAAGCGATGTTGAACGACGTCCTCAAAGACCTGCAGGTGAACCTCGACAAGGGCATCGAGGCCTTCAAGCGTGACCTGACCAAGGTGCGCACGGGGCGCGCCAACCTGGCCATCCTCGATGGCGTCCGCGTCGACTACTACGGCACGTACACGCCCCTCAACCAGGTGGCGTCGCTGAACGTGGCCGATCCGCGGCTCATCACCGTCAAGCCCTGGGAGCGGTCGCTCATCCCCGAGATCGAGAAGGCCATCAGGTCGGCGCAGCTCGGGTTGAACCCCAGCTCGGACGGCGAGATGGTGCGGCTGCCCATGCCGGCGCTGACGCAAGAGCGCCGCCAGGAGCTGGTCAAGCTGGTGAAGAAGATGGCGGAGGAAGGCAAGGTGGCCCTGCGCGCCGCCCGCCGCGATGGAAACGAGATGCTGAAGGAGCTGTTGAAAGAAGGCGGCATCACCGAGGACGACGAGCGCAACGGTTTGAAGAAGGTGCAGGAGACGACCGACAAGGCCGTCTCTCGCATCGACGAGCTCCTGGCCAAGAAAGAGGGCGAGATCCTCGAGGTCTGATCGCCTGGGTTCGATTGCAGCGCCCGCTCCATCGAGGGCGGGCGAGGAGAATGGATACGCACATGGCACTGGTCTTTCGCGAGGCGCACGCGGCGTCGGATAAAAAACTGATCAACGAAGAGTACTTCGTGCTGGAGAACGACGGGGCATCGGCGGTGAACACCGCGCGCCTGCAGGTCATCAGCTCGAGGGTCCCCAAGCCGGGGCAGAAGCAGCAGCGGGGCTCGCTGCTCGGCATCATCGATCCCGGCTTCATGCTGCAGCCGGGGGAGAAGATCCTGGTGGTGAGTGGCATGCCGGGGAAGAAGTCCCACGGCGAGCCGCCCGCCCGCGAGGGGATGCGCACCTATCACCTGCTGCAGCAGGCGCGCCTGCTGAACGGCGCCGGCACGGTCATCAAGCTGGCGCTGAACCAGATGGAAGTGGCGAAGCTGGTCTTCGATCCCGAGACCTCGACCGGCGTGGCCGCGGCAGAAGCGGCGGCGAAATCCTGATGCCGAAGTTCGAAGTCGATATCCCGCACAGCCTGCCCGTCGACGAGGTGAAGACCCGCATCGGCGGCGCCACCTCGAAGATCGAGTCGAAGTACGGCGCCGAGTGCAAGTGGGTCGGTGACCGGCAGCTCACGGTGTCGCGCAAGGGGCTCGACGCCACGCTGACCATCGAGCCCACGCGCGTTCACGTGGACATCTCGCTGGGATTCTTGCTGACTCCCATGGCGTCGCCCATCAAGGCGGGGCTGGCGAAGGAGCTGGCGGGGCTGCTGGCGGCGCCGTCGGCGACCGGTTCAGGCCCCGCGACCACCTGATTCGGCCGGCGGTTTTTTCGGCTCCTCGCGCGGCGTCGCCAGGGCGCGGGCGCGGCGCAGCTCATCGAGGGTGCTGTCGGGCCGGCCACTGACCACGATGGGTGCGCTCGACGGCGGCGAAATGCCGACGCTGGCGTGGCCGCTGTCCCCCTGTCCCGGCAAGAACCCGACGTCGAGGCCGACCGCCTCGTTGGCGCGGCGGAGGCGGGTGGCCGCCGCCAGCTGCAGCGCCCGCTCCTTCTGCGGCGCCGCGCCCAGGTTCCAGAGCACGTGCAGGCGGGCGTCGTCCCAGACCACGCCCAGGGGGGCTTCGCGGTATTCCTCCAGCAGCACGGCCACCTCGCGCGGCGTGGGCGCCCCCCAGGGGCCGCCGCTGACCTCGATGGCGACCACCACGCCAGCCCGCTCGGCCAGCGGGACCAGCAGATCGAGGGAGAAGCGGCAGGCGTCGAGAATTCCTGGCGAGCGGGCCCGTCGCTCCGAGAACGCCGCCGCCAGCAGGGTCGCGCCCGGCTCGTCTTCGTCCATCTCGCGACGTTGAAAGCGGCGCCGGACCTCGGTGGGGGCGACGCCCAGGGGAATGTCGCCGAAGCTCACCGTGAACAGCCCCACGCCCAGAGGCACCGCGGCGGCCAGCGCCTTGTCGAACAGATCGACGGCGGCGCGGCGCTCTTCGGGGTCATCGACCGAGGCGAGAAACGGCAGGCGCTTCCCGGGAGGCAGGGGGACGGTGTCGAGCAGCGGCGCGGCCGCCACGGGGACGGCCAGCCCCGCGGCCGCGGCCGCCGTCGCCAGGTCGACGGCCCGGGAGCGGCTGCACCAGGGAGCGAGGGCGATCCCGACGAACCCGGCCTCACCGGCCAGGCGAACGAGCGGGGCGGGGTCGCCGCCGCCACGAAGCTCGGAACCGAGGAGGATCACGGGGCGAATCCGGGGCTTCGGGCAGGCGGTACCCGTTCGGCTTCAGGGCGCCGCGTTTCATTGACAGGGATCATCTCACTGATATAAATGGCGGCGCTTCTTAATCTTTTTGGTCGAAGCTCGTTTTTCATCACGGGCTTCTCGCGTTTCGGGAGGGTTCTATGCGCGTTCGCCTTCGGTCCCTGGTTTCCCGCGCTTCGCTCGTCGCCCTGACGATCGCGATCGGGCTGACCGTAGCATCAACCCGCGCCCGCGCCCAGGAGCTGAAGCTGGCGCCCATCGATCTGCAGGTGTTCCGGCCGGCGATGGACTCGAAGGGCTACATCACCCTCAACTCGTCGCAGGTGCTCGGGCAGGGGGACTTCTCCTTCGGCCTGGTCAGCACGTGGGGCGCCAAGGTCCTCGACTTCACGAACCCCAACGTCACCAACAACGGCCAGGCGTCGCGGTTCTCGGTCGCCAACATCATCACGCCGTCCCTGCAGGGGGCGATCGGCGCGTTCAGCTACGGTCACTTCGGCGTCGAGGTCGGCGTGGTGGTGCCGTTCACGATCCTGTCGGGCCGCGCTTACCCGACCGATCCGGGCACGATGGCCGGCACGAACGACGACAACGAGCACACGATCTCGGCGCAGGGCATCGGCGACATCATGATTCACCCCAAGATTCGGCTGCTGAACGCGGCCCGCAACAACCTGGGGTTGGCCCTCATCCCCAGCATGGTGTTGCCGACCGGGGACAAGAATTCGTTCCTGGGCGAGGGGCAGTTCATCTTCCAGCCCTCGGCGGTCATCGACGGAGAGTTCGGTTACCTGGGGCGGTTTCGCGTCGCCATCAACGCGGGCGCGCGGCTGCGCAGCAAGGAAGCGCTGTTCGTCGACGACGGCGCCACGTACACCGCCGATCGTCACATCGGCGGCATGGCGGCGCTCATCAACACCGGCTACGGTCTGCGCGTCAAGAACGAGCTGATCGGCGGCCTGGGCATGTCGTTCGGCATCGTGCCGCAGAAGTTCGACATCGTGGGCGAGGTCTACGGCCAGGCGGGCCTGGGCGCGAAGCGCATCGAGGGGGGGACGGCCCCGAACTACAACGAGAAGTCGCTGCCGCCGATCATCGAGGCGGTGGGCGGCATCAAGCTGTATCTGGCCCGCAACTCGTTTTTCCTCGTGGGCGGAGGCTGGCGTCTGGCCAGCAACACCTACGGCGCCGCGGCGCCGCGCGCGTTCGTCGGGTTCATCTTCGAGCCGAACATCGGCGACCGGGACGGCGACGGCTACAAGGACGACGTCGACGGCTGCCCGGACGATCCCGAGGACTTCGACGACTTCGAGGACGCCGACGGCTGCCCCGATCCGGACAACGACAAGGATCGCATCCTCGACGAGGACGACAAGTGCCCGAACGATCCCGAGACCTACAACGGGTTCCAGGATCAGGACGGCTGCCCCGACACGACGACGAACGATCGCGACGGCGACGGCATCCCCGACAACGTCGACAAGTGCCCCGATGATCCCGAGGACAAGGACGGCTTCGAGGACGAGGACGGTTGCCCCGATCCGGACAACGACAAGGACGGCATCCTCGACGTGAACGACCTGTGCCCGAACGAGCCCGAGGACAAGGACGGGTTCGAGGACGAGGATGGCTGCCCGGATCCCGACAACGATCACGATCGCATCCTCGATGCGAACGACAAGTGCCCGAACGAGCCCGAGACCTACAACGGCGTCGAGGACGAGGACGGCTGCCCCGACAAGGGCCGGGTCGTCGTCACCAAGGGCAAGCTCGACATCCTGGACAAGATCTACTTCGAGACCGACAAGGACGAGATCAAGCCGGTTTCGTTCCCGCTGCTCGACGCGATCGCGGCCACCATCAAGGGCAACCCGCAGATTCAGCTGATCGAGATCCAGGGTCACGCCGACGAACGCGGCGACGACGCCCACAACCTGGATCTGACCGAACGCCGCGCGGCGGCCGTGAAGCGCGCGCTGTACGAACGCAACGTCGAGCCGGGCCGCCTGAAGAGCCACGGCTACGGCGAGACCAAGCCGGTCTGCACGCAGCACAACGAGGACTGCTGGAGCCGCAACCGCCGCTCCGAGTTCATCATCCTCAAGCGGTCCGACGAAGCCCAGCTGTCGGGCGGCGAAGGCCAGTAAAGGCACGCAGGGGGGACGAAGTCCCCCCTACGAAAGGCACGTAGGGGGGACTCTGTCCCCCCTACGAGACCCCCCTGAGAAGTGGGATCCGGACCTGTTAGGCGGGGCCGGATCTCATCGACGAGCACTATCTCCGGCGGGCAGAGCCCGCCTTCGATGCCGGGGAGGACTTTGTCCTCCCTGCGACCCTCCTGAAGAGTTGGCTGGGTGCCCGCGTTGCTTCTGCGAAGGGCTTTCTTGCCTCGATCTCTCACCTCTCCCGCGAGAGCGCGCGTGGCCTGACCGAACTTGGCCAGCGCGTCCTCGCAATGCTTGGACGCGGCGGGCAGGTGATGGGCGCCGACCTCCAGCTCACACGCGAGCAGGTCGACCCCCGGGCAATCCGGAAAGTCACGCTCTGCCACCTCACTCGGCGCCTCACCCCGACAATGTTGCGCGGATCGCCACCGGGTCGTCAATCGCCGGGCGCGGTGGCGCGGTTTGATCTAGAAAAGGGAACATGCGGGCGATCGTCATTCAGCATGTGGAGATGGAGGGGCCGGAGCGGATCGCGGATCTGCTGCGGGAGCGGGCGATCGGCGTCGAGGTCCGGAAGGTCTACGCCGGCGACGCCGTGCCCACCGCGCTCGCCGAGGACGAGCTGCTCGTCGTCATGGGCGGCGGGATGGGCGTCGGGGATCGCGACGATCTCCGCTATCCCTTCCTGAACGCGGAGGCGGCGCTGCTGGCGTGCGCGCTGGCGGACGGGCGCGGGATCCTGGGCGTCTGCCTGGGGTCGCAGCTGCTGGCGCATGCGGCCGGCGCGAACGTCTATCCGAACGTCCGGCGCGACGAAGGGGGACACGAGGTGCGCGTTCGCGAGGTGGGTTGGGGCGCCGTGAAGCTGCTGGGCGCGAACGAGCCGGCGCTGGCCGGCCTGGGCGCCGAACAGACGGTGCTGCACTGGCATGGCGACACCTACGATCTACCCGCCGGCGCCGTGCGCCTCGCCTCGACCGCGCTGTGCCCGAACCAGGCGTTTCGCATCGGCGCGCGGGCGTTCGGTCTGCAGTTTCACGTCGAGGCAAACGCCGCCATCGCCAGGCGCTGGGCGGTCGAGGACGCCGACTTCGTGCGCGCCGCGCGTGGTCCCGACGGACCGGCCGCCGTGATCGCCGAGAGCGATCTGCTAGCGGAGGAGGCGCGCGCCGCGGGCGAGCGCATGATTCGGAATATCGTTGGTTGCATGGTCGTCTAGGATCGCATAGACGGTCCCGATGACCGCGAAGGCCTCTCCCGCGACGTTCAAGCTGGCGGCGGTGCAGATGCGCTGCGCGCCGGATCCCGCCGTGAACCTGAAGCGCGCGCTGGAAAAGGTGCGCGAGGCGGCGGCGCGCGGCGCCGAGATGATCTGCCTGCCCGAGCTGTTTCGCAGCCAGTATTTCTGCCAGACCGAGTCACACGCGAACTTCGATCTGGCCGAGTCGATCCCTGGCCCCAGCACCGAGGCGCTTTGCCAGGTGGCGCGCGAGGCGAAGGTGGTCATCGTGGCGTCGCTGTTCGAGCGCCGGGCCGCCGGCCTCTATCACAACACGGCGGCCATCATCGACGCGGACGGGAAGCTCGCCGGCATCTTCCGAAAGATGCACATCCCCGACGATCCGCTGTACTACGAGAAGTTCTATTTCACGCCCGGCGATCTGGGCTTCCGCGCCTTCGACACCGGCGTGGGGCGCATCGGCACCTTGGTGTGCTGGGATCAGTGGTATCCGGAGGGGGCGCGGCTGACGGCGCTGGCCGGCGCCGACGTGCTCACCTACCCGACCGCCATCGGCTGGCACCCGTCCGAGAAGGCCGAGTTCGGCGCCGCGCAGGCGGACGCCTGGCGGACCATGCAGCGCTCGCACGCCATCGCGAACGGCGTCTACGTGGCGGCCGTGAACCGGGTGGGCCACGAGGGACCGGCCGACGGCGGCATCGAGTTCTGGGGCGGCACGTTCATCTGCGATCCGTTCGGCGTCGTGCTCGCCGAGGCCTCGCGCACGGAAGAAGAGACGCTGATCGTCACCTGCGATCGCAAGCACCAGGAGACCGTTCGCCGGCACTGGCCGTTCTTGCGCGATCGGCGCATCGAGGCCTATGGCGGCATCACGAAGCGCTTCCTCGACGAATGAAGACCACGAAGCAGACGACGAAGCGCGCGCGCGCCGCCGGGCATCACACCCACGCGGACAGGACCCCCGATCAGCTCGGCTACCGCATGCCGGCCGAGTGGGAGCCGCACGTGGCGACGATCCTCGGGTGGCCGCACGAGAAGCGCGACTGGCCGGGGAAGCTGGCCCCCATTCCCTGGGTCTACGGCGAGGTGGTGCGCCAGCTGGTGCCGGGCGAGCGCGTGCGCATCCTCGTGCAGGACGCGACGACCGAGGCGCGGGCCCGCGCGCTGCTGACCCGCGTGGGGGTCGATCTGGCGCAGGTCGATTTCCTGCGCATCCCCACCGATCGCAGCTGGACCCGCGACACCTGTCCGCTGTTCGTCAAACGCGATCGCGACGGCGACGTGGCGGCGACCGACTGGAAGTTCAACGGCTGGGCGAAGTACCCTAATCACCGCCGCGATGACGCGGTCCCGGGACGGCTGGCCGCGCGGCTGGGTCGCCGCCGCTTCGTGGCGACCGGGGGCGATCCGGCCCGTCAGGTCGTGCTCGAGGGGGGAAGCATCGACGTCGACGGCGCGGGGACGCTGCTGACGACCGAGGAGTGTCTGCTGAGCCCCGTGCAGGCGCGCAACCCGGGGCTGTCACGCGCGGAGCTGGACGTGGCGCTCGCCGACAACCTGGGCATTCGCAAGGTGCTGTGGCTGGGCGACGGCATCGCGGGCGACGACACCCATGGCCACGTCGACGATCTGGCGCGCTTCGTGGCGCCCCACACCGTCGTGCTGGCGTCCGAGTCGAACCCCGCCGACGCGAACTTCCGCGCGCTGGCCGAGAACCGCGAGCGGCTGTCGACGATGACCGACGCCGACGGGGCGCGGCTCGACGTGGTGCGCTTGCCCATGCCCGCGCCCGTGGTGCTGGACGGCGTCCGTCTGCCCGCCAGCTACGCGAACTTCTACATCGGGAACGCGGCGGTCCTGGTGCCGACGTTCAACGATCCGGCCGATCGCCGCGCGCTGGGGATCCTGTCCGAGCTGTTCCCCGGCCGAAAGGTCGTCGGCATCCACGCCGTCGATCTGGTGTGGGGGCTGGGCACGCTCCACTGCATGACCCAGCAAGAACCTGCCGGCGCCAAGCCTGGCTAGCAGGTCGCGCGCTACTTGACCGTGAACTTCGCCGTCGTGAAGGCGACGGTCCCCGTGCTGTTCTGGGCCTCGAGGAGGAGCTTCGCCTCTTCCAGCTTCCCCAGCTGCAAACCCATGCTGGTCCACTGGGAGAAGTGCTCGGAGATGGAGACGTGCCCGCACTGGCGAGGCGTCTGTCGGATGCTGAAGTACTGATCGAAGGTCTCGCTGTCGCCCGTGATGGCGGGCGCGTTCGTCTTCGTGTGCTTCCAGACGTCGTAGGTGCCGCCGTCGACGGTGATGACGCCCACCTTGGTCCGCGGCGTTCCGTCGGACGCGGTGTCGGCGGGCTTGGTGGTGCCCCAGTCGTCGAGGATGTAGTACTCGCGCAGGGGGCTGACCGTCCAGCCGTAGATTCCCACGTAAACGAGGCCGTCACCGCCCGTCTTCGTCTCGGCGAAGTCCGCCGAGATGGTCCCCAGCTGGGTGGGCGTCTTGGTCTGGTCGAAGCCCAGACCGACGCGCGCCAGGAAGTCCCCGACACCGGTCCAGTTGGCACTGAACTTGGCGTCGGAACCATAGACGGTCATGCATCCCATTCCGGTTCCGTCCGACCAGATCTCGTACGAGTAGCCGCCGTTCACGTCGCCCTTCATCTTCGAGCAGTACTGCGTTCCGCCGGTCAACGGCGTTCCCGGAGGGCAGCTGTTCGTCGCACCGCCCGCTCCGCCGTTTCCGCCAGCGCTGGTGGCGCCGCGACCCGCGGAACCACCGGCGCCGCTGTTGCCGCCGCGGCTGGCGCCGCCGCTGCCGGTCGCGCCTCCCGTCCCGACCGCGCCGCCGCTGCTCGCGCCGCCGCGACCGGTGACGCCCCCCGAGCCCGGATTGCCACCGCTGCTGCTGGTGCCGCCAGAGCCCGGGGTGCCGCCAGTGCTGGAAGCGCCGCCCGAGGCCGAGCTACCGCCCGACGCGGACGAGGCACCGCCCGAGCTGCTGGCGCCGCCCGAGCTGCTGGCGCCGCCCGAGCCCGAGACACCACCCGAGCTCGACGCGCCACCGGTGCCCCCCTGGGTCGACCCGCCCGTCGAGGTCCCTCCGCTTCCCTTGCCGCCACCCGCGCCGCCGGAGTTGGCGCAGCCCGTCAGCGCGATGGCGAGACAAGCCGCGAAAACGTGAATCGACCGGAGGGACCGCGCTGGCCTGCACATCGTGCCTGAAGAATGCCCGGGTTCGCCCCTTCCGATCAAATGGCGCTGTGCTTTTTGCACAACCCGAGGGGCGGCGCGTTGGGAATTCCGGGGAACAAAAGACTCGATGCGGTAACGCCGCGCTGCCCGAGTCGGCAGCGGGGGTCGACAGAATCGCGGCCTTCTCGACGTTCCACACGACAGGGGAATGGCACGTCCGCTGCATTTCCGGACGAAAGCTACTCCCATCCACAGGAGGTCCCATGGTATCCCCCGCCGAAATCAAACCGCACGCCCCGGTCGTGTGCTCCGAAAACGGTCAGTTCGCCGTCGTCGATCACATGGAGGGCTCCGACACCATCAAGCTCGCCAAGGACAAGAAAGGGACGCATCACTACATCCCTCTGGACTGGGTCACCTTCGTCGACGAGAAGGTCCACGTCGATCGTCCCGGCGACCAGGCGATGAAAGAGTGGTCCGACAAGAGTCCGACGCAGAAGTCGTAATCAGACCGAGATGACACGTCGGTCTTTCGGGCCGACGTGCCGAGGTCGCCCTTGCCGTGACGTCCCGGTCGAACGAGGATGCGACGTGCGCCTCGCCGTGACCACCGCTCTCGATCCCGATCGGGCCGAGCGCGACGCGGCCGAGCGGGTGGCGTCTACTTACGGATGGCCGTCGGCGCCGCGTGAGGGGCGTCCCCTCGCCGAGGTGGCGGCGCGCTGCGACGTCGACTCGTTGCTGGTGCTCGGCGCGCGCCGCGTGACCCTCTGGGCCGACGGGGTCGAGCGGTTGTGGGCGCCCGGCATGGGTGAGCTGCGGCTCAAGCGGCTGATGAGCGGCGAGCGAACCACGCGCGATGGCCTGCTCGACGCCGCCGATTTGCAGCCAGGCGATGCCGTCCTCGACGCCACGTTGGGGCTCGGCATGGATGCGCTGGTGGCGGCCGGCGCGGTGGGGCCCGGTGGAACCGTCGTCGGGCTCGAAGCGTCTCCCGTCCTGGCGGCGATGGCCTCCGAAGGTTTCCGCCGGCACGGCGCGGAAGCGGCGCGCCGCATCGCCGTGGTGGCCACGGACGCGGACGCTTTTTTCGGGCGCACGGCTGCGCGCAGCTTCGACGTCGTCCTCTTCGATCCGATGTTCCGCCACGCGAAAGCGCAGGGGGGCGGCTTCGATCTGGTTCGTGAATTCGGCGATCCGGGCCCGCTCACGGCGGAGCGGTTGTTCCAGGCCCGCCACGTGGCCCGCCGGTGGGTGGTGGTCAAGGACGGCGCGCCGGGGCCGGATCTGGCGCGGCTCGGCCTCACCCCGCTCCCGAGCGCGCGGGGCGCCCGACGGCTGTACGCGCGGGTGGCGCCGCTCTGAACCGAGGCGCCGGCCTTGCCGTCACGCACCGCGGTTGCGCGCCACCAGGATGATGCCGCCGACGATCAGCGCCGCCCCCAGCAGGCCGAGCGGCTTCAGCGGCTCGGCGAGCAGCCAGACGGCGAGGAACATCGTCGCCACCTGCTGCGTCTGCAGCGCGATGGCGCCCAGCGCGGCGTTCGTGTGTCCGAGCCCCCAGCTCGCCGACCACCAGCCGACGATGTGGACGACGACGCCCAGACCGAGGAGAGCGGCCCAGGCGCGGCCATCGTAACCGGCGAGCGGCGCGCCCGTCGCCAGCACGATCGGAAAGAAGCACAGCAGGCAGCCTGCCGTCAGCCAGAACAGCGCCTGCTCGGCCTGCAGCTCGCGCCGGCACCGCTTCAACGCCAGCGTGAAGCCGGCGTAGCAGAAGCTGGCGACGATGGCGAGCAGCTCGCCCCGCCCCGTGCCGCCGCGCGCCCCCTTCGCCAGGGCGAGGATCAGCGCGCCGCCCAGGCCCAGCGCCTGACCGGCCCAGGCGAGCGCGTCGTACCGCAGATGCAAGATGGCGATGGAGAACAGCGCCACCCACACGGGGGCCAGGCCGCTGACCAGCAACGTGGCGTTCGCCGCCGTCGTGTCGTGCATGGCCTCGTGCCACAGCCACAGATCCAGAAACAGCGCCGCGCCCGCGACGAGGCCCCAGGTGCGGCCAGCGCCCGCGCCGAGGCCGCCGCTTCGTCGCGCCAGCAGGAACACGCCGGGCAGCGCGAACAGCATCCGGTAGAATCCCACCGTCGTCGCGGTGGCGCCGCCCGCCACGGCCCACTTCACGAAGATCGCCGACAGGCCGAGCACGGCCGCGCCGAAGAGCACCGCCAGGAAACCGCGCGCCTCGCCGCTCGACGGCCCGCGCGGCGCCGCAGCCCCCTCGGGGGATAGATCGCGCGCGTGATTCACGGGCGTGGAGAATACACGCGGTGCGAAATGAACGTGCCGCGACCGTCACCGCCGCTTCACGGTGAAGCGGCCTTCGCACATCTCTTTGCGACGACGGGCCCGCAACGGGGCGCTTTCTTCGTGGTCTCGACCTTGCTTCGTGACGGGGCCACATGATGCGATTCGTGACGCTCGACGAGGCGCGGGCCGCGCGCGGGCTGCGACTGGTGGTGATGGCGAACGGCCCCAGCCCCTGGACCGAGGCGGCGAAGGGTTGCTTCGACGTGAAGGGGCTCGACTATCTGGCTGTTCGTCTCACGCCGTCCGACACCGAGACGCGCGCCTGGACCGGCGCGCACAATGCGCCGGTGGCGCTGTTCGAAGACGAGCCGGCGCGCGCCGGCTGGGCCGAGATCCTGGCACTCGCCGAGCGGCTGGCGCCGCAGCCATCGTTGATCCCGGGTCGCGCGGCCGACCGCATCGAGATGTTCGGGCTCGCCCACGAGATCCTGGGCGAGGGCGCGCTGGTCTGGAGTCTGCGCCTTCAGCAGATTCATGCTGGCCTGGTGACGAACGGCGGCCGGGGATTCTCCGTGCCGGCGGCGCGCTATCTGGCGGCGAAGTACGGCTACGCGCCCGAGCGGGTCGCGCCGGCGCGCGAACGCCTGGGGCAAGTGCTGGACGCGCTCGGGGCGCGGCTCGCCGACGGCCGTCGCTACCTGCTCGGCACGTTGACCGCGCTCGACATCTACGCGGCGGTGGCCATGGGCGTGTTCGCCCCGTTGCCGGAGGAGCAATGCCCGATGGCCCCGCCGTTTCGCCAGGCGTTCTCCACGCTGGACGACGAGCTCCGCGCCGCCGTTCCCGCGGCGCTGCTCGCCCACCGCGACTTCATCTACGACCGGCACCTGGTGCTGCCGGTTCGCTTCTGAGCCTAGTTCGTCACCAGCTGCGGAAGGATGAGGCTGAACGTGCCGTCGCCGAGCGTGGTCGCCTCGGCGAGCGACACCGACGGGTCGACGCAGCTCGCGATGGGGGAGACACAGAACACCTGCACGAAGGCCCCCGCGACCGGGTTGCCGTTGGTCGTGATCGAGCCCGCGTAGGGCACCCCGGCGGGGAGCGTGATCGGACCGGTCGAGCCGCCGCTGCTCCCGACGGTCATGGCGGGAAAGACCGTTCGCCCCAGCAACGTCGGTCCCGCGATCGGCAACACGGTGAGCTGGTAGGTCCGACCGGGATCGACGGAGAGCGTGAACGCACCATTGCCGTCCGAGATCGCCGAGGCGACCATTCCGGTCGCTCCCGTCCCCACGTCGATCGCGTTCACCACCGCCCCCTGGACCGCGCTCTTGCTTCCCGTGCCGGTCAGCAAGGTTCCGGTCAAGGGCACCTTCTGCACCAGGTTGATGCTTCGAGCGGGGTTGCCATTCGACAGCGTCAGCGTGGTGGTGGTGACGGCGGCGGGCGCGGAGCCGGCGGGGGGAATGATGGTGACATCGTAGGCGCCGGCGGGAACGGGCGGGAAGGCCGCCAGCCCCGATGCGTCGGTCACGATGTCCTCGTTCACCGAGCCGGTGGCGCCGAGGACGGTGTCGCCGAAGCCGGGCGCGCTGACCACCAACGTTCCGGCGTTGGCGATGGGCGTGTGCAACGCCAGCCGCACGTGCGCGTTGGCGACCGGCGTCGCACCGTCGATGCTCTTCACCGTGAGGGCCGGCGTCGCCGTGGTGAGGTCTGCCCACGTCATGGTGAGCGAAAGCGACGCTCCCCCCATCGCCAGGGTCACGCCCGCGGCGTCGGTGGCGGTGATGTTCGCTTGCGGCAAGCCCGTCCCGTCGGGGGGAACGACGGTGGCCGACATCGTCCCAGGCCGCGTCCACAGCGTCATGCTCCCGCCGCTGTCGCTGACGCCGATTGTCGACGGGAGGATCCCGCTCTTCAAGATCAAGCGCGCGTCTGGCACCGGGGCGCCGTCGGAGGTCAGCATCTGAGCGGTGACGGGCGTCCCCTGATCGATGTCGACGGTGGCCCAGCTCGCCGGAAACGAGCTGGGGAGCAACAGCGGCGCGTACGGATCGGAAGGGACGACCAGCAGATCGTAGGTCTGCTGGGGGCGCAGGACGGTCATGATGGGCGTACGGCTGGTCTCGCCTTCGATGACGAAGCTGTTCGCGGGACTGCTGATGCGAACGTAGGCGGTCATCAGGTTGCTCTGCCCCGCCTTGCGCGGCTTGATGGCGAAGGTCTGGCCCGGGTCGAGCGCGAAGTTTCCGTAGCTTCCGTCGACCAGCTTGACCTTCGATTCCTGCACCGGAAGTCCGGGAGCGGTGGTGCGGAACGTGAACGCCGCCCCTTGCGGGACGGTCGCGTTGGCGACCGCCACCACGGGAAGGCATCGTGGATCGTCGACGCTGGCGGCGATGCGGTACGACCCTGACATGCTGACGGGAAACTCGGCGACGGTGTCCGAGTCGTAGAGGCTGGGGACGACGTCGACCACGGTGCCGCCGACGGCGAACGTTATCGTCCAGGTCCAGCTGGGCGGATTGACCGACGCGCCGATCACGATGCCCCTGACCCGGACCGTGACGCCGGCGCCCGCCTCGATTCCATCGAGGGAGCTCGGGGTCACCGGTTGAATGATGACGGAGCATCCCGCCGAGGTGCCGCCGGAGCCCGTGGCGCCACCGGCCCCCGAGGTTCCGCCACGACCGCCGGTCGCCGTGCTGCCGCCGCTGCCTGCCGACGTGCCGCCGCTCCCCTGTCGGCCCCCCGAGCCCGAGCTCGACGATCCTCCCGAACCGGCCGAGGTCCCCCCCGAGCCCGAGTTGCCGCCCGCGCCACTGCCCCCGATCCCGCCGTCCGAGTTCCCACCGGTCCCGAAGGCGTCAGTGCCCGAGCTCGCCCCGCACCCCTGAAACACGAACAGACCGATCCCCGCGACGCCCAGGATGACGGCGAAGGCCCCGGCGATCCTCCATTTGCGACGTTGCGTCTTCATATGTCGAAGTTGATGACCCAGGTGACGCGCTGATAGCAGGTCGAGCCGGCCGGGGACGCGCAGAACGTCGCGCTGTCGTCACAGCCGGCCAGGCTGTCGCCGACCGCCATGTTCCGATCCCGCACCTCCAGCCGGACGATCAGGGTGTCGGTCAGGTTGTAGTTGGCCGGGATCATCAGCGTTCCGGTGTCGGTGTTGTCGATGTAATCCAGCGGGGCGCCCTGCTTGCCCGTGAACCAGCTGAAGTGCGGGACGTGCGAGGGCATGGCCGAATTTGGAAAGGGATCGCCGTCGTCATGGACCGCGACCGAGATGGTGTTCACGATCGTGGGATCCGCGTCCGTGAACGCCGCGCTGAAGGACGGGGAGCTCATGGCGATGCACGGGGGGGCATCGGCCAGCACGCGCAAGGGGAATTTTGTCAGCGGACTGTCGACCAACATCGAGTCGCTCACGATCAGCCCGATGGTGTACGTGACGGCGGTGAGGTCGGCCCGAAAGCACCGTGTGGAGTCAGGATCGGGGGTCGTGCTGGTGACGTCGCACGGGATGAACGTCCCCTGCGTATCGGGAAAGCTCCATTTGTAGGTGAGGGGATCGCCATCGGGGTCCGAGGACTGCAGTCCCGAGAGCTGGAACCTGGTGTACGCCGGATACGAATCGCCGAGGGCCGGACTGGTCAACGAGACGATCGCGACCGGGGGATTGTTTCCCGGCGCGACCGGGAGGTTGTTCGCTGCCTCGGCGCCGTAGCGATCCTTGGCGAAGGCCCAGACGCAAAAAGGCGCCCCGGTCAGATAGGCCGGGACGGTGGTCGTCGTCTCCATCAAGGGATCGCCGCTGGGCGCGTGCATGGGCCAGGTCGACGGATCCCGCACGTCCGGGCAACCGCCCGCGAGCCAGGCCCAGGTCCAGGTCAAGGTCAACGGATCCTGGTCGGGGTCGTAGCCGGTGGCCCTGAACATCACGGGCATGCCGCGCACCACCCCGCCGATCGGTTCAATCGACATCACGACCGGAGCCCCGTTGATGGGGTGGGTGAAACAGCCCGCCACGGCGAGCGCCATCGCCGCGAGGACGAACGGGGTGCGGTCGCCGGGCGCGAGAGCCCGGGTTTCGGTCGAACGTCGCGTTACCGGAAGCACACACCGGGGCAATTTCAGCAATGTATGGGCCAAGCCAATGTCCTCACGATCGTGGCGATTCCTGCCGCCGTTTCTACGATCCTGCACCGACCACCTTCCCAACCGGACAATCCTGTCGTGATTCGGTCACCAAGGAAAGGGGTGGTCTCTCGCCCCGGCCTGGCCCGGAAGTGCGCCGCGCTCAGTCCATCTCGGCCAGGTCGGTCTCCACCAGCAGGTACAGTGACCGCAGGAACGTCACCAGCTCATCGGGCGCGGTGAATTGTGACATCCACGAGCGCATCGTCCGCTCCCCCTCCAGCAGCCCCATCACCTCGCGCGGCGTGGGCCCCAGGCGAAACGCGTCGGGGTCGATGCGCCGCCGCTCGGACCGCCTGGGCTTGCTGTCGAGCAGCGCGGAGAAGCGCTCCTCCAGGTCCTCGAAGGGAACGGTCAGCACGCCCGCCCCCAGGATCTCGAACGCGTCGAGGCCGAGAGGGAAGCTCTCCTGCGTGTTCTCGACGCCGCGATAGAACGCGAAGCTGCCACGCGACCAGCGGAACACGTCGATGACCCGATCGCGCACCTGCTGCGAGAGCTGGCGAAACACGTCGAGTGGGCGCATCAGCCCCAGCCCCACCAGCGTGTCGCCGAGCTTGCCGGAGAAGTGGGGAAGCATGCCCAGCGCCATCTCCAGCTCGGCCTGGCGCAGGACCCCGCGCGAGACCAGATAAGCGCCGAAGCGGTCGCTGGGAACGCTGGAGTTGACCGACTCGGGCGCGCCGGCTTGCAGGAAGACCTCCTTGATTTCACCGTCGCGCTCGAAGCGCAGCAGGCCCGTCTCGCCCGCCACGGTGACATCCGCCAGCACGCGCAGCGGCGAGATGACGCCCAGATCGCCGGCGCTGTCGGGCGGGCGATCGGGCGCCGCCGAGGTGAAACGGCCCAGATCCGTGCGCGTATCGACGAAGGTGGAGTGGGGCGGCAGAGCCCCCGGCGCCTGAAACGCCGGCGAGGCGGCCGCCGGGGTCCAGCCCGTGCGCCGACCGGCGCCGCTCAACAGGGCGCCGCTCCAGTTTTCGCCGTCGCCGACGGGCGTCTCGGGCGCCGTGACGACGCCTGGCACCGACGCGGGGCCGGGAAGCTCCCCCGCCACGCCCCGGTTCGCGGCGCCTGGTCCGTCGTCGAGCGCGGCCGGCGGGATGCGCGCCGCCATCGGACGCACGGGCGCCGGCTCGGCGGCGTTCGCCACGGCGTAGGTGACCGCGGGAGCCGTCGCCGCCTTCGACTGCGGCGCTGACAGCCGCCGCCCGCGCAGCTGCACGCGGGCCAGCGCTTCCGGCGAGGCGTCCACCAGATCGGCCATGAACCCCCGCAGATCGGCCGGGCCGACTCGCACCCCCTGCGAGAACAGGTAGTCGCTCAGGTGGTCGCGAAATTCGGCGGCGCTCTGATAGCGCTGGGCGGGATCGCGGCGCAGCGCCTTGCGGACGATCGCCGACAGCTCCGCCGGGATGTCGTGACCGTAACGCTCGAGCCGCTCGATGCGCGCGTCGCGCACCATCAGCAGCACGTCCAGATCGTTCTGCGCCGTGAACAGCCGCCGCCCCATGAACGCCTCGGCCAGCACGATGCCGACGGCGAACAGGTCCGAGCGGCCGTCGAGCGCGCCCCCCACCACCTGCTCGGGCGACATGTACCCGTACTTCCCCTTCAACGTCCCGGCCTGCGTGTCGGCGCCGCGATCGTCGGCGTGGGCGATGCCGAAGTCGCCCAGCTTCACCTCGCCGTGACGGGCGATGAAGATGTTCGACGGCGAGATGTCGCGGTGCACGAGCCGCATGGGGCGCCCCTCCATGTCGAGGGCGGTGTGCGCGTAGTCGAGCGCGTCGAGGATCTCGGCCACCACGAACACCACCAGATTGAGCGGAACGCGCACCCGCTTCTGCGCCGCCGCGCGCAACAGCGCCAGCGCGTCCGCCCCGTCGATGTATTCGAGGGCGATGAAGTACTGGCCGCCCACGTCGCCGAAGTCGAGCACCTGCACCACCTTGGGGTGGGTCAGCTGGGCCATCAGCTTGGCCTCGTCGATGAACATCGCCACGAAGGCCGGATCCGCCGCCAGGTGGGGGAGGATGCGCTTGATGACGATGACCTTCTCGAAGCCGTGCGACGAGACGATCTTGGCGCGGAACACCTCTGCCATGCCCCCGGTGGCGAGCCGCTCGATGAGCGTGTAGCGCCCGAAAATCGAGGGAAGATCGACCTGTCCCTCTTGTGGCATGCCGACTGGAAACTATACCAAGCGGGACATCGGGCGCTAGGAACCCCGGGGCGCAATTCGCCGGTTTGTCCGGGGTTTAGCTGGCCGCCGGCACGGTCCGCCGCTTGGGGAGCGACTTGCGGAGCTGCAGGGGATCCACCGCCTCGCCCGCCAGCTCGACGATCCGGAAGGCGGCGCGTCGGGCCCGGGCCTGGCATTCCTCGGTCGGGGCGTGCCCGAGCAGCGACTGCCAGCCGGTGTCCATCACCCGCCGTTCGTCGTCGGCGATCTGGCTCCCCAGCAGGTCCGCCGTCTCGCTGTCGCCGTGCTCACGACACAGCTCGGCGAAGATGGTCAGCCGCCCCACCTGGAACGTCCGCAGGGTGACCTCCCCGGCGGACGACCGTTCTTCCGGCGTCTGCAGGCTGCGCAGGAACCCGAAGAACCGCGAATATCCCCCCTGGCGCGGGTCGAACGGCTCGACGCCCAGCGCCGCCAGCCGGGTGGCCAGCAGGCGATGGTGCCCGGCGGCGGAGCCACAGGTCTCGGCGAAGCCGATCTTCATGGCCAGATCTTCGCAGTCGACGAACCACAGCGCCGCGACTTCCGCCGATTCGATGGCGTCCTTCATGGCCAGCCGCACGAAGTCGAGCGGCTCCAGCGTCTCCTTGGCGATGGCGGCGCGCAGGGTCACCAAATGTCGTTCGAGGGACGCCTGGTTCTTGGTGTGAAAGTCGCGGATGAACGTTTCGGCGTCTGCTGCCATGGGAGTGAATCCTGAGGTTCGTTGCGGCGCATCGTCAAGCAACATCGGGAAGGTGACGATGGGGAATCGAGTCGTACGGATGGTACACCCACATCGTTCCCCGAGGGGCCTCTTTGATGCCCTGCTGGCCGCGGCGCTCCTGGTGGGAGGCGCCGGGCGTGCCGCGTCCGCGGCCCCGCTCGAGAACGACATGGTCTCGGTCGAGATGACCGAGTCGGCCGCCACGGCCGCCGATGCCGGGACCAGCGCGGCGGCGCCAGCGGTGATCTACCTCGCCTACGCCGACGGAACCGCGCTGCCGACCACCAACCCCAACGCCTGTGTCGGCATCGCGCCCAGGTTCAACTGCACGTTCGCGAGCACGCTGAAGGACTGCCAGCGGCAGATTCAGACCTACCTCGACAGGTGGTACGCCGACTTCAACGTCGTGTTCACCTTGACCCGTCCCACCTCGGGCCCGTTCTATACCGAGGTGGTCAGCTCGGGGGGCGGCGGCTGGTGCAACGCCAGCGCGACCACGGCCGGGATCGCGCCGTTCTATTGCAAGGATCTGGCGGGCGGCGTCGCCTACACGTTCATGGGGGGGCAGGCGGCCAAGGAGACGGCGATCATCATCGCGCAGGAGCAGGCGCACCTGGTCGGCCTCGAGCACACCAAGAGCACGCAGGACGTGATGGATCCGACGATCTGCCCGAACTGCGACGGCTTCCAGAACGTCGTCAATCAGGTGGACGGCGATCGCTGCGGCCGGGCCACGCAGAACTCGTACCAGATGATGCTGGGCGACCTGGGGGCGTGGCCGGGCGGCGTCAAGCCGACGCCGTTCGGGTGCGACCCCGACACGGCCGCCCCCTCGGTGTCGATCGTCTCGCCCGCCAATCAGGCGCGCGTGACCAGCAGCTTCCAGCTGACCGCGCGCGCCACGGACGACTGCGCCGTGAAGACGGTCTCGGTGAAGGTGTCGCCCATGGGCTTGCAGACGTCGTCGTCGGCGCCCCCCTTTACCTGGACGTTGACCCGCATCACCGGGCAGCAGACCATCACGGTGACCGCCACGGACGCCTCGGGGAAATCGAGCAGCGCCTCGGTGGTGGTGAACGCGCCGGGCTCGGACGGCGGCGTGGCCGACGCGGGCGCCACCGACGGCAAGACCACGGATGCGAAGACGATGGTCGCGGGCGACGCCGCTGGCGGCGACGGCGGGACGGCGGAGGTCAACGGCGGCCAGGCGGGCGGGTGCGCCATCGCCGGTGGCCCCGGGACCGGCTTCGTCGCCTCGGCGGCCGTCGCGCTGGCGCTGCTGCTGGCCTGGGCGCACCGTCGCCGGTCGGTCGCGCAACGGGTTCGCCCCCGGCGGACCGATCGCCGTCGCTGAGCGGACCGTCCGTGACCGGATCGGACCGGACGCTGCTATAACGCGGGGCA